>NZ_PSTM01000025.1:0-40976 GCF_002930875.1 Rathayibacter sp. AY1A5
GGACGGCGCTTGCGCGGCCCGGCCGCCGCCCGGTAGAGGCCTCAGCGGACCTGGATCTCGGTGACCGGGAGGGTCGAGTCGGCCCCGAAGCCGAGCCCCCGGCCCCGCCCGCTCCGCCCTCGGCCGCGTCGCAGCCGTCGGTGCCGCTCGCCGACTCCGCGCCGCCGGCCTACGGGTCGCCGCCGCCTCCGCCCGCGTACCCCTCGGCGCCCGCCTACTCCTCCGCGCCCGCCTACTCCTCCGCGCCCGGCCACCCCGCCGCCTACGCGGGCGCACCGGCGCCCGTCGTCCCCCGCACGCTGAGCCTCGTCGGGATGATCCTCGGCATCGTCGGCCTGGTCATCACGCTCTTCGCCGCCGGCTTCGGCTTCCTGCTGTCGGCTCCGGCCGTCGTGCTCGGCTTCCTCGGACGCCGGCGCGAGCCGGCCGCACGCGGCTTCGCGCTGACCGCGATCATCACCGGGTTCGCCGGCATCGCCGTCTCGCTGATCTACCTGGCGGTCTTCCTCGTCTTCGTCGTGGTCGCCCTCGCCGCCGGCACCTCCGGCTATTGAGCCGGCGCGGGCCGCTCGACGCGCTCTGCGAGCAGCGCGCGGTGGCGCCCGGCGATCCGCGTCAGGATCAGCACCGCGCTGCCGGTGCCGGAGAGGCCCAGCCGCTTGCGGAAGCGGGCGGGGTCGACGTCCACCCCGCGCTTCTTGATCTCGAGCACGCCGATGCCGCGGGTGCGCAGCTCCTTCGCCAGCGTGCGCTCGTCCAGCGGCAGCTCGGCGAGGACCCGGAAGCTGCGGAGGAAGGGCGAGGCGGCCGCATCGTCGCCCGTCAGGTAGGCGATGCCGGGCGAGAGCATCCGCGAGCCGCTGGAGCGCGCGAGCTCGCCCAGGAGGCGCGCGCGGATCGCGGAGCCGTCCGGCTCGTGCACGAACGCGCCGAGGGGGCCGACCTCCTCGTCCTCGCTGTCGCCCGCCGCGGTGAGCTCGGAGGAGCCGGTCGCGCCGAGCAGCAGAGCGGAGCGGCGCACGCCCGGGCGCGCCAGAGAACCGAACCAGAGCCCGGTCTCGACCAGCTCCCCGTCGACCGAGACCCACTGCGCCTCGGCGTCCCGCGGCAGGCGCTCGCGGTCGAAGCCGGGACCCACCTTCACGCCCACGGGACGGTGCTCGGCCAGGCCGAACGCGAAGTCGAGCGAGGGGGAGTAGTCGTCCGGATCGTCGAGCCGGCGGGTCTCGCGGTGGCCGGCCGTGCGGCGTGCCGGGTCCAGGTAGACGGCGTCGAAGCCGTCGAGGTCGAAGGCCTCGGCCGTCGAGTGCACGGCGCTCGCCGCGGGGAACGGGGCGAGGTTGAAGCTGGCCAGGGTCGCGGTGACCTCGTCGGCCTCGACGGCGGTGACCGCCAGGTCGATCGCGGCCATCGCGAGGGCGTCGCCGCCGATCCCGCTGCCGAGGTCGGCGACGCGCGCCGCTCCCGCAGCCGCGAACCGGCCGGCGTGCAGGGCGGCGACGCGCAGCCGCGTCGCCTGCTCGAGTCCCGCGTCCGTGAAGAGCATCGAGCGGGCGAACTCTCCGAACTTCGCCTCCGCCTTCTGCCGGAGCCTCGCTTGGGTGAGCACCGCGGCGACGAGGACGGGGGAGTGGCCGGCGGCCCGGAGGCGTGCCACGGCCCGCACCAGGTCGTCGGACCGGTAGCCGTCGAGGGAGTCGAGGAGCCGGAGGCCCTCGGGGGAGAGGAGCTCGACCAGCTCGTCGCGTCGCATCCGGCCATGGTAGGCCACGGCCTCCCGGCGGGTCCGCCGCTCCGCTTGGCACTCTGATTGCACGAGTGCCAGCGGAGCCCCTACGATGGATCTAGCACTCTCGGAGCGTGTGTGCCAGAACCGCGTTCCGCCCACATCGTCGTCAAGAAAGAGGTCAACCGTGTCGGTGTCCATCAAGCCGCTCGAAGATCGCATCGTCATCAAGCAGGTCGAGGCGGAGCAGGTGACCGCTTCCGGTCTCGTCATCCCCGATACCGCCAAGGAGAAGCCGCAGGAGGGCGAGGTCGTCGCCGTCGGACCCGGTCGCATCGACGACAACGGCAACCGCGTGCCGCTCGACGTCGCCGTCGGCGACAAGGTGATCTACTCCAAGTACGGCGGAACCGAGGTCAAGTTCGGTGGCGAGGACCTGCTGGTCCTCTCCGCTCGCGACGTCCTCGCGGTCGTCGTCCGCTAGGCAGCATCCCTCGGAAGGGCCCGTCGACCTCGGTCGGCGGGCCCTTCCGTCGTTCCCGGTCCTCCTCGCGACCAGTGGCCTGATCCGCCCGCTGCGGGGCCGTCCTCCCACCTCGCGCCTGCGTAGCATCGGGGGAGTGACCAGCTCCCGCACCCCTGCCGAGGCCGTCTCGCCGTCCCCTTCGGACGTGCCCGTCGGCGAAGGAGTGGAGGCGCTCGGAGCGGCGGGACGCCCGGGCGGGATGTCCGGCACGGGGCTGCTGTTCGCGTTCTCGGCCTACCTGCTCTGGGGTGCGATGCCCCTCTACTTCATCGCGATGGCGCCGGCCTCGCCGTTCGAGATCGTCGCGTTCCGGGTGCTCTTCTCGCTCGTCTTCTGCGTGATCCTGCTCACGGTCCTCCGCGGCTGGCGCTCCTTCGGCGCGCTGCTGCGCCGCCCCCGCCTGCTCGGCGTGATGGCGATCGCGGGCGTGCTCATCTACGTCAACTGGCAGGTCTACGTGATCGCCACGACCACGGGCCACGTCATCGAGGCGGCCCTGGGCTACTTCATGAACCCGCTGGTCACGGTGCTGCTGGGCGTCCTGGTGCTGCGCGAGCGCCTCCGGCCCCTGCAGTGGGCCGCGATGGGCGTCAGCGCGGTCGCGGTGCTGGTCATCGCGGTGGGCTACGGATCCTTCCCGTGGATCTCGCTCGCCCTCGCCTTCTCGTTCGGCCTCTACGGCCTGGTGAAGAGCCGCGTCGGCGGCACGGTGGACGCGGTCGGCGGGCTGACGCTCGAGACGCTCTGGCTGACGCCGCTCGCCGTGGTGCAGCTGGCGGTCGTCGGCTCCACGGTGGGGCTGACCCTGACGACGGAGGGGACGGGGCACGCCCTCATCCTCGCCTCGGCCGGGATCGTCACGGCCGTCCCGCTGCTCCTGTTCGCGGGCGCCGCCCGGCGCCTCCCGCTGTCGATCGTCGGCTTCGTGCAGTACCTGACGCCGTTCCTGCAGTTCCTCGTCGGGGCCTTCGTCCTGCACGAGGAGATGCCGCTCGAGCGCTGGATCGGCTTCGCGCTGGTGTGGGCCGCCCTGGCGATCTTCTCAGGCGACCTCGTCGCCGCGGAGCGCAGACGGCGCCGATCCTCCGTCTGATCTGCGGAACGCGTCGTCCTGGCGCGGCGCGACAGCGGAATGGTAACGATCCGGTCGCGAAACGTATTGGTAACACCCCTGTATTGTTCACGGCTGCTTCGAAGGTTAGGTTGGCCGAGCGGTTGCCACCGGCGCCGCTCCCACTGACACACACCTCTCAAGGAGCAACATGGGCGTTTACGCGAAGGCCGGCTCGGCCCGCGCGCGGTCCCTCCGGGCAACCCTCGGCGGCGTCGCCATTCTGGGCGCCAGCGCTCTCGTCCTCGCCGGCTGCGCCGGCGGCGGCGACAGCGGATCGAGCGGCGACAGCGGCTCGGGCGACCTGTCCCTCAAGATCGGCACGATCCTCCCGCAGACCGGCACCCTCGCCGTCCTCGGCCCGCCCGAGATCGCGGGCGTCGACCAGGCGGTCGTCGACATCAACGACGCCAAGGCCGGCATCACGATCGACGTGGAGCAGAAGGACTCGGGCGACACCACGACCGACATCGCGACGCAGTCGGCCACGTCCCTCATCGCCGACAACGTCTCCGCCATCATCGGCGCGGCGTCCTCGGGCGTCTCGAAGACCTTCATCGACCAGGTGACCCAGGCGGGCGTCGTCCAGATCTCGCCGGCCAACACCTCGCCGGACTTCACGACCTACGACGACGACGGCTACTACTGGCGCACCGCTCCCTCGGACGTGCTCCAGGGCCGCATCCTCGGCAACAAGATCCTCGGCGACGGCAAGACCAACGTCTCGATCCTGTACATGAACGACGCGTACGGCACCGGCCTCGAGAAGAACATCAAGGAGACCCTCGAGGCGGGCGGAGCATCCGTCGCGGCCGAGGAGATCTTCGAGCCGGCCTCGACCGACTTCAACTCGGCGCTGACCTCGGTCCTCGCCCCGAACCCCGACGCGCTGGTCGTCATCTCGTTCGACGAGATCAAGACCATCGCGGAGCAGCTCTCGGCCAAGGGCTTCGACTTCTCGAAGCTCTACGGCACGGACGGCAACTACGGCGTCATCGGCGAGTCCGACACCAACGTCGACATCGCCGGCGCCCAGTTCACCAACCCGGGCGTCCAGGCGTCCGAGGACTTCCAGGGCAAGCTGCAGTCGCTCGTCGAGTCGCAGGGCAACGACGCGCTGACCGTGTTCAGCTACGCGCCGGAGTCGTACGACGCCACGGTCCTGACCGCTCTCGCCGCGCTCCAGGGCAAGGCGACGGACGGTGCGACCATCCGCGACAACCTCATGTCGGTCTCGGAGGGCGGCACCAAGTGCACGACCTTCGCCGACTGCGCGAAGCTCATCGCCGACGGCGAGGACGTCGACTACGACGGCCTCTCCGGCCCGATCTCGTTCGACGAGAACGGCGACACCAGCGAGGCCTCGGTCTCGATCTACAAGTACGGCACGGGCAACACCACCTCCTTCGAGGAGACCGTCGAGGGTTCGCTGAACTGACGACGCGGTGACGCGGCTCCTGCCGCATCCCTGAGGGGCTCGGTCTTCGGACCGGGCCCCTCCGCCGTTCCCGGAGCGGAGAGCAGGAGACGCGCCGGTCGTGCGGACGCAGCGAGGCGCGGCGGTCGTCCGGGAGGGTGGCCGCTGTCGGGTGCGGGCGGACGGCTCCGCGGCGTCCAGGGCCCGGCGTGGCGTCGAGGAGCCACCCGGGAGGAGGAGCGGCTCTGACGGCCTGTACGCGCCTCCGAGCGCCTCTCCCGGCCTCGAGGGGGCGCCCTGCCGAACCGCGGGCGGGAGCGACGACGTCGAGCGGGAACGCAGAAGCGCGCGCCCTCCAGTGGGAGGACGCGCGCTCGTGGAGTGCGGAGGGCCTAGGAGGCGCGGAGCAGCTCCGCCTCCTGCGCCAGGCGGTACGTGACGAAGGAACGGCTGTAGTTGCGGCGCTTGCCGCCGGTGGTCTCGGCGATGACGACCTGGGCGTAGACGCCGACGACGCGCCAGCGCTCGTAGTCGCCGATCGCACCGGTGCCGAAGCCGGCTCCGAGTTCCACAGGGGCGGGGGTGTATCTCTTCATGGTCGGCTCCTTCGAGGCGGACGACGCGGCGCTCGAGGCGCTGCGGGGAGGGGAGGAGATCGGCGGCCGATCGCGGTCCCTACCGGGGGAGAGGGGAGCGGGACGTCCCCCTGCAGGGCTGTCCCGTGTACCCAAAACTACGGCAGGCAGGGCGATATCCTGTCCCCCTCGTGGGTGTCGCTGGTGCGGAGAGACTCTCGCTGTCCTGCCCTCGTCCCGCGGACAGGAGACCGAGGGTCTGGCCCGCCGTTCCGCCGACTTCCCGGGGGTTCGGCGGGCATCGCGGAGAGACCGGTGAAGGCCTGTCCGCGCCGGGAGAGCGGCCCCCCCGCCTCCCTTCTGCGGCACCCCGTGCCGGCGCGTCTCCGGGCACCGAGCCGCCTGCCTTCCCGCCCTGCTCTGAGTGGTCTCCGAGCCGCCCGGCGCCCTGCGCGAGCGGCCCCGCCTCCGCCCCGGAGCCGCACCGGCCCCTCGGCCCGCTCGCGCCCGCTCCGCGCCCCGGCAACGACGAAGGGCCCGCCGTCCGGAGACGACGGGCCCTTCGCAGCGGGGGTCAGCCGCCGACGGTCGGGGTGCTCGTGGTGACCTCGTTGGTCGTCGCGAGCGTGCCCAGGTAGAGCTCGATGACCTTCGGATCGTTCATCAGCTCCCGGCCCGCGCCCTCGTAGGCGTCGCGGCCCTGGTCGAGGACGTAGCCGCGGTCGCAGATCTGCAGCGCCCGCCGCGCGTTCTGCTCGACGATCATGATCGAGACGCCCGCGCGGTTGATCCGCTGCACGTTGACGAAGGTCTCGTCCTGCCGCATCGGGGACAGGCCGGCGCTGGGCTCGTCGAGCAGCAGCATCGACGGGTCCATCATCAGAGCCCGCGACATCGCCACCATCTGGCGCTCACCGCCCGAGAGCGACCCCGAGCGCTGCTTGAGCCGCTTGCTGAGCTCCGGGAAGAGCTCGGTGACGAACTCGAGCCGCTCCTTGTACAGCTTCGGCTTCTGGTACATGCCCATCTCGAGGTTCTCCTCGATGGTGAGCGACGGGAAGACGTTGTTGTTCTGCGGCACGAAGCCCACGCCCTTGGACACCAGCTTGTCGGCCTTGAGGCCGGTGATGTCCTCGCCGTTCAGCAGGACGGTGCCCTGGCGGATGTTGACCAGGCCGAACATCGCCTTCAGCAGCGTCGACTTGCCTGCACCGTTCGGGCCGATGATCCCGACGAGCTCGCCGCGCTTCACGTAGACGTTCGAGCCGTTGAGGATGTTGACCCCCGGCACGTAGCCCGCGTGCAGATCGTGCGTCTCGAGGGTGTTCGGAGTCGTCGTGTCGGCGGTCATCTCTCGTCCTTCTCGAATTCGACGGCCGGGGCGTCGGTCGTCGGGGCGACGCTCGTCGACGCGGAGGCCGACGGGGACGCCGTTCCGGCGGCCGGAGCGTCGTGGCCGGGCGTCGGGACGCCGGCCTGCTCCGCCTGCCGCTCCACGTCCTCGCGGACGAGGTCGGAGTCCATCTCCTCGGCGATCTCGAGCTGGCCCTCGATCGTGCCCAGGTCGGTGTCGTGGTGCGCGCCCAGGTACGCGTCGATGACGGCCGGGTCGTTCATCACGGTCGAGGGCGGGCCCTCGGCGACTACCTTGCCCTCGGCCATCACGATCACCCAGTCGGCGATCGTGTTGACCATGTGCATGTCGTGCTCGACGAAGAGCACGGTCATGCCCTCGTCCTTCAGGTTCACGATGTGACCCAGGAGCGACTGCGTCAGCGCCGGGTTCACCCCGGCCATCGGCTCGTCGAGCATGACGAGCTCGGGCTCCGACATCAACGCCCGCGCCATCTCGAGCAGCTTCTTCTGGCCGCCCGACAGGCTCGACGCGTAGTCGTCCCGCTTGGTGTCCAGCTTGAACTTCTCGAGCAGGCGGATCGCGCGCTGCTCGATCGAGTCCTCCTCCTTCGACCACAGCGGGCGGATGAGCGAGGTGAAGATGTTCTCGCCCTTCTGCCCCTTCGCGCCGAGCAGCATGTTCTCGAGCACCGTCATGCCGCCGAGCGCCTTGGTGAGCTGGAACGTGCGCACCATGCCCATCCGCGACACCCGGTAGGCCGGGACGTTGGCGAGGTTCTTGCCCTTGAAGTTCCACTTGCCGGTGTTGGGCTTGTCGAAGCCCGTCAGCAGGTTGAAGAACGTGGTCTTTCCGGCCCCGTTCGGGCCGATCAGGGCGGTGATGGATCCGCGGGGGATCTCGAGGTGCTCGACGTCGACCGCGGTCAGGCCGCCGAAGCGGCGGCTGACGTTGTCGGCGACGACGATGGGGTCCTTCTTCCTGACCCCGGGGACGATTGCTTCCTCGGTGATGTCCGAGACCGGCGTCTTAGGCAAAGTGCAGATCCTTCTTCTTGCCGAAGATCCCCTGGGGTCTGAAGATCACCAGGAGCATGAGGGCTACCCCCACCACGATGAACCGGATGGGTCCGGTCTGCACGGTGGTGAGGCGGATGAGGTCGTTGTTGAGGACCCCGGTGTCGATCCCGAGCGTGAGCAGTCCGTCGGTCAGACCGAGAACGACCCAGAAGATGATCGAGCCGACGACGGGTCCGAAGACCGTCGCGGCGCCGCCCAGCAGCATGATCGTGTAGAGGAAGAACGTGAGCTGGGTGCCGTAGTTGTCGGGCTGGAGCGAGCGGGGGAGGATGAACAGCGCTCCTGCGAGGCCTCCGAGCACGCCGCCCAGGATGAGCGCCTGGATCTTGTACGAGAAGACGTTCTTGCCGAGCGAACGCACGGCGTCCTCGTCCTCGCGGATGCCCTTGATGACGCGGCCCCAGGGGCTGCGCATCAGGAGGAACACCAGGAGGCAGGCCAGGAGCACGAGGCCCCAGCCGACGATCCGCACCCACCACTGGTCCTGGCTGTAGGTGAGGACGCCGATGCCCCAGCGGCCCTCGGGGAGCGGGTTGAGGTCGTTGAACGCCTTCGCCGCGCCGTTGATGCCCTCCGAGCCGCCGGTGATCGCCGAGAACTCGGGGGTCTTGACCGAGAGCCGGATGATCTCCGCCGCCGCGATCGTCACGATCGAGAGGTAGTCGGCCCGCAGCCGGAGCGTCGGGATGCCTAGGATGAGCGCGAAGACGGTCGCCGCGACGATCGTCGCGAGGAAGGAGCCCCAGACGGGCCATTCGAACTTGACCGAGGTGATGGCGAAGGCGTAGCCGCCCACTGCCATGAAGCCGGCCTGTCCGAAGTTGAGCAGCCCCGTGAATCCGAAGTGGATGACCAGGCCGATGGTCGCCAGCGCGTACGCGGCGACAGTGGGATCGACGATCTGCCCGATCGCCAGCCAGATGAAGTTGAGGTTCATGGTGTCCTAGCCGATCCGTTCCTTGCGGCCCAGGATTCCCTGCGGCCTGACCAGGAGGATGATGATCATGAGAACGAGCGGAGCCACGTACTTGAGGTTCTCCGGGATCCAGATCGTCGAGATGTTCATCATCAGTCCGATGATGAGCGAGCCGACCAGCGCGCCGTAGGCGGAGCCGAGTCCGCCGAGCGTGATCGCCGCGAAGATCAGCAGCAGGATCGACGCTCCCGTGTCCCAGCGCAGCGACTGGTAGTAGCCGATGTAGACGCCCGCCAGCGCGGCGAGAGCGCCCGACATCACCCAGACGACGCGGATGACGCGCTCGACGTTGATGCCCGAGGCGGAGGCGAGGGCCCGGTTGTCCGAGACCGCCCGCATCGCCTTGCCGATCTTCGTCTTCGTGAGGACGTAGGCCACGGCGACGATGCAGACGACGCCGACGACGGCGCCGACGATGTCGGTGAACTTCAGGCTGATCCCGAGCTCCGGCACCGTGAAGAACGGAGCGGTGCTGTTGGGGAGCGAGAGGCGGTCGGCTCCGAAGAAGAAGACGAACACGTAGCGCAGGGCCAGCGAGAGGCCGATCGTCACGATCATCAGCGGGATGAGCTGGATGCCCTTCTTCCGCAGCGGCTTCCAGAGCAGCCCGTCCTGGACGAAGCCGAAGGCCCCGCCGAGGATCACCGCGATCGGGATGGCCAGCAGCGCCGGGAGTCCGAAGACCCCGGAGAAGAGGTACGCCATCAGCGCCCCGAAGGTGACCAGCTCGCCGTGGGCGAAGTTGTTCAGGCCGGTCACGCCGTAGATCAGCGAGGCGCCGATCGCCGCGAGGGCGATCAGGAGCCCGAAGATCAGGCCGGTGACGACCTTCGGCCAGAAGATGATCCAGAACGTGTCGGCCGACACCGGCTGGTTCACCGCGTTGGACGTCCCGTCGGGGTTCGTCGCGTCGTTGCCGGTCGTGCCCTCGGTCGCGGGGCTCGTCGGAGCCGCGGAGTCCGTCGGGACCGGGACGGTCGCTGCGGAGCCCTTCGGGTTGGCCGTCGAGACGATGAAGTTCACGATCTGGTTCTGCGAGGCGACGATCTTCACCTGCTTCGGGTTCTGACCCGCGGCGGGGTAGCCCTTGTCGGCGGGCAGGGACTCCTCGTCGACGGTCACCGTGTAGGTGCCCGCGGCGTCGAGGGGGAACGTGGCCCGGCCGTCCTCGCCGGTGGTCACGGTCGCGGAGGCGTCGCCTCCGATCTCGACGGTCACCCCCGTCAGGTTCTCGTTCGTCCCCTGCACGCGGACCCAGGCGATGATCGACTGGTCGGCGGTGGTGGCGGCGAGTGCGGCGGGGGCCGCCGCGGCGATCCCGGTGAGGGTCGCGGCGAGCAGACCCAGGGCCAGGAGCCGGTCTCGGAGCCTCGGGCGTCTCCTATCCACGGGGCGCCTCCCGGTCCGTCGGATGCAGGGTCGTCGAGCGCTGGCGGCGCATCGAACGGCTGGCTGTGAGCAAGACGTCTACCTCTCGTCAGGGTGCACAGACGGATGGGGTCTCCGGGCACGCCCGAATCGCCGTCGTCAAACAACGTTGGTTGACCATACGTTCCGCATGTGTCGGCGGTGTTTCACCGTCCGCACTTACGCGTGACGACATTATGAGGGAGAGGAGAGCGCTCCAGCGCCCATCCGCGGCCCGGCGGCCGCGCCGTCGAGGAATACCGCGAGCCTCCCGGCGCTTAAGATCGAACAACCGTGGCGCTCGTGAGCGGACTCCTCCCGTCCTCTCCGGGCTCCCGCACTCGACCTGCTAAGGGGCATTGATGGACCAGCCGGATCCCTTCGGATTCCTCGGACTCACCTACGACGACGTCATGCTCCTCCCAGGGCACACCGACGTCATACCGAGCGAGGCCGACACGGCCTCCCGTCTCACCAAGCGCGTCAGCGTGGCGACCCCGCTGCTCTCCGCGGCGATGGACACCGTCACCGAGGCGCGCATGGCGATCGCGATGGCCCGCCAGGGCGGCCTCGGCGTCCTGCACCGCAACCTCTCCATCGCCGACCAGGCCGACCAGGTCGACCGGGTGAAGCGGAGCGAGTCGGGCATGGTCTCGAACCCCGTCACCACCACCCCGGACGCCACCGTCGCCCAGGTCGACGACCTCTGCGGCCAGTACCGGATCAGCGGCCTCCCCGTCGTCGACTCCACCGGCGTGCTCGTGGGCATCATCACCAACCGCGACATGCGCTTCGTCTCGCCGTTCGAGAAGGCGACCACGCTCGTCCGCGACGTGATGACCAGCACCGGCCTGGTCACGGGCCGCGTCGGCATCCCCGACAGCGAGGTCATCGCCCTCTTCGCGCAGCACAAGATCGAGAAGCTGCCGCTCGTCGACGCGCAGGGCAAGCTCGCCGGCCTCATCACGGTCAAAGACTTCGACAAGTCGGAGCAGTACCCCAACGCCACGAAGGACGACGAGGGCCGCCTCCGGGTCGGCGCCGCGATCGGCTTCTTCGGCGACGCCTGGCAGCGCGCCACCGCCCTGCTCGACGCGGGCGTCGACGTGATCGTCGTCGACACCGCCAACGGCGACTCCGCCGGCGTGCTCGACATCATCCGCCGCCTGAAGTCCGACTCCGCCTTCGCCGGCGTCGACGTCATCGGCGGCAACGTCGCGACCCGCTCCGGGGCGCAGGCCCTCGTCGACGCGGGCGCCGACGCCATCAAGGTCGGCGTCGGCCCCGGCTCGATCTGCACCACCCGCGTCGTCGCCGGCGTCGGAGTCCCGCAGGTCACCGCGGTCTACGAGGCGTCCCTCGCCGCGCGCGAGTCCGGCGTGCCGGTGATCGCCGACGGCGGCCTCCAGTACTCCGGCGACATCGCCAAGGCGCTCGTCGCCGGCGCCGACACCGTGATGCTCGGCTCGCTCCTCGCGGGCTGCGAGGAGAGCCCCGGCGACCTCGTGTTCCAGAACGGCAAGCAGTTCAAGACCTACCGCGGCATGGGCTCCCTCGGCGCCCTGCAGACCCGCGGCGAGCGGACCTCCTACTCGAAGGACCGCTACTTCCAGTCCGACGTGCCCACCGACGACAAGCTGATCGCCGAGGGCATCGAGGGCCAGGTGCCCTACCGCGGCCCGCTCGCGAACGTGGCGTACCAGCTCGCCGGCGGGCTCCGCCAGTCGATGTTCTACGTCGGAGCGCGCACCATCCCCGAGCTGAAGGAGCGCGGGAAGTTCGTGCGCATCACGGCGGCCGGGCTGAAGGAGTCGCACCCGCACGATGTGCAGATGGTGGTGGAGGCGCCGAACTACCGGCGCTGAGGGGTCTGGTGGGGGCCGGCGGCGGATCGGGATCGCGGCCCCTCTGCCCGATGGGCCTGCGGCCCATACGCCCACCACGCCGGAGGGGCCGCGATCCCGATCCGCCGCCTCCCTCCGGGAGACGAGCACCGGTCCTCGGCTGAGGGGCGGGGGACGCAGCGCGAGCGGCGCGATGCGCCGCCGCGACTGCGGGGGGAGGCTTCCGCCTGTGCCGACGGGGGAGTGGTCGTGCGCCGCGCGCGAGCGCGACGGAGTGGGGACGGGCTTCCCGCCTTGCAGCGAATGGTGGTGGCGGCCGCGCAGGCTTCACCTGTTGGTGGAGTGCGCCCGCTCGCGTCGATCGCGGCCCGGTGAGGAGCCCGGTAGGAGCGGTAGCAGGCGATCCGCTCTCCAGCGGATCGTCGTAGCGCGGACGCGACCCGCTCTTCGGAACGTGACCATCCGCTAGGGCCTACCGCGGGCGAGCGGCGAGCGGGCGGTCGTGAGCCACGGCTGACACCGCTCAGCGGTAACCGGCGATCCGCGTGCGAGCGGATCGGCGTAGCGCGGACGCGTGACGCTCTGCGGAACGCGACCGCCCGCTCGGGCCGACCGCGGGCGAGCGACGAGCGGAGCGAGGAGCGAGCCACAGTAAACTCAGCGTCATGGAGATCGAGATCGGTCGCGCCAAGCGCGCCCGCCGCGCGTACGCCTTCGACGACATCGCCGTCGTCCCGAGCCGCCGGACGCGCGACCCCGAGGTCGTGTCGGTGAAGTGGTCGATCGACGCGTACCAGTTCGCGACGCCGATCCTCGCCGCGCCGATGGACTCGGTGGTGTCGCCGGCGACGGCGATCCGGCTCGGGCATCTGGGGGCGCTGGGCGTCCTCGACCTCGAGGGTCTGTGGACGCGGTACGAGGACCCGGAGCCGTTGCTCGAGGAGATCCGCCGGCTTCCGGCCGAGACCGCGACGCAGCGGATGCAGGAGATCTACTCCGCTCCGATCCGCCCCGAGCTGGTGACCGCGCGCCTGGCCGAGATCCGCGCCGCGGGCGTGACCGTCGCCGGGGCCCTGTCGCCCCAGCGGACCGCGGAGCTGTACCAGACCGTCGTCGACGCCGGGGTCGACGTGTTCGTCATCCGCGGCACGACCGTCTCGGCCGAGCACGTCTCGCGCGACACCGAGCCGCTGAACCTCAAGAAGTTCATCTACGAGCTCGACGTGCCCGTCATCGTCGGCGGCGCCTCCACCTACACCGCGGCCCTGCACCTCATGCGCACGGGCGCCGCGGGCGTCCTCGTCGGGTTCGGCGGCGGTGCCGCCTCCACCACCCGCACGACGCTCGGCATCCAGGCTCCGATGGCGACCGCGGTCGCCGATGTCGCCGGCGCTCGCCGCGACTACCTCGACGAGTCGGGCGGACGCTACGTGCACGTCATCGCGGACGGCGGCCTCGGCACCTCCGGCGACATCGTGAAGGCCGTGGCGGTGGGCGCGGACGCCGTGATGCTCGGCTCGGCGCTGGCCCGCGCGACCGACGCTCCCGGCGGGGGCTGGCACTGGGGCGCGGAGGCGCACCACCCGCAGCTGCCGCGCGGCCGCCGCGTCGAGGTCGGCACCGTCGGCACCCTCGAGCAGGTCCTCTACGGCCCGGCAACCGGCGCCGACGGCACGGCGAATCTCATCGGCGCCCTGCGCCGCTCGATGGCGACGACCGGCTACTCCGACCTCAAGGAGTTCCAGCGGGTCGAGGTCGTCGTCGCGCCGTACCAGCCCAGCTGACGCTCACTGACCGAGGCGATCCTGACCGTCGAGGCCGCCGCGAACAGCGGGCTCCCTCGACGGCCCGGGGGTCCCTGGACGCGGCGGACGCCGGAGCGGGCCGGCCGGACGGGCTGGCGTCGTAGGCCTCGCGCCAGCCCGGCGGACGACGCTGCTGACCCGCGCGCGCGAACCCGGTCTTCCCGGCGCTTGTCGGCGAGAAGCACGTGCTCGGGCGAGCGGCCCCCGAGGAACGCCGGGTCGGTTCGGATCGACGGCGGTCTGCGCGAGATCCGAGACGGCGAGTCCGTCGATCAGTGCGGGTGAGGGCGGACGCGCGCTCCGCGACGCCGTTCCACGTCCGGCTGCCCGGGTCCGTCGCCCCTCGACATGCACGGTCTCCGCAAGAGGCTCGACTAAGGGGAGTCCCGGACCGCCGCCGCCGCCGACTCGCGGAGGACGAAGGGCGCGCTCCAGGTCGCGGCCACGGCGTCGATCCGCGCCTGCTGCCGCTCGTCCGCGGAGGCCCCCGCCCACTCGCCGGTCGGCGCGTACCGCGGCGCAGCCGCACGGACTCGTCCGACCGGCGGCACGCCCCGTCTCGACAGATCCCCACTGCACGCTTCCGCCCCCTTTCCCTCCCTCCGCTCCTCCTGTGGAGACTCCCCCCACCACCTGTGGGCAGCGAGGGAACGCAGGACCGCCGAGCCGGCCGGGAACCGCGGGATCCCTCGACGGGTCGGGGTTCCCTCGGCAGGAGGGCTCCGCACGCGCCTAAGCTGGAAGTCCCGAGTGGGAGCGCCGCACGGCGCGGAGGGAGCACGCATGGTCGAGGTCCGCAGGGTCAAACTGCCCGGTGTCGGCGTTCTGCACACGTTCCTGACGGCCGACGGCGGCAAGGTCGGGGTCATCGCCCACCGCTCCGGCCACAGCGACCTGATCACGTTCGCCGAGGGCGACCAGGACGGCGCCAAGGTGTCCCTCCGCCTGAGCGACGACGAGGCGCACACCCTCGCCGAGCTGCTCGGCGGCACGCAGATCACGGAGTCGCTGACCGCGCTCGACCAGATCCCGGGCCTCTCGATCGACTGGTTCACCGTCGACTACGACGACCACATCGCCGGACAGCAGCTCGGCAAGCCCGCCGACCGAGGGATCGTCGGGCTGACCGTCGTCGCCGTGGTCCGGGGCGACGCCGCCAACCCGGCGCCGGCCCCTGACTTCCGCGTCTTCCCCGGCGACACCCTCGTGGTCGCCGGCAGCCCCGAGAAGGTCGCCAAGGCGTTCGCGTTCTTCCGCACCGGCAGCTTCGCCAAGACGGTCGACGCCCCGCCCGGAGCCTGAGGATGCACCACGGCGAAGACCTCATCGTCCTCGGCGTCCTGTTCGTCGTCGCCTACGTCCTCGGCCGGCTGGGGAGGACGATCGGGCTCCCGGCCATCCCGATCTACATGGTCGTCGGGCTCCTCGCGAGCCCGAACTTCCACCTCTTCCCGCTCGACTTCGAGTCGAGCTACATCGAGCTGACCGCGGTCTTCGGGCTGATACTCCTGCTGTTCAACCTCGGCCTGGAGTTCGACCAGGACGAGTTCTTCGGGAACGCCGGCCGCCTGATCCTCTCCGGCGGCTCCTACATCGCGGTCAACATGGCCGTCGGCCTCGGCTTCGGCTTCGCGCTGGGCTGGGGGAGCCGCGAGGCGCTGATCATCGCCGGCATCACGGCGACGAGCTCGAGCGCGATCGTCACCAAGCTGCTGATCGAGCTCAAGCGCCTGGCGAACCCCGAGACGCCGATGATCCTGGGCGTCACGGTCGTCGAGGACATCTTCATCGCGGTCTACCTGGCGATCGTGTCCGTCGTGCTCTCGGGCGAGACGGAGCCGTGGCCGGTGGTGCTCAAGCTCGTCATCGCGTTCGCGTTCCTCGTGGTGATGTTCGCGATCGCCCGCTGGGGCGGGAAGGTCGTCTCCCGCTTCTTCCGCACCCGCGACGACGAGCTGTTCACGATCCTGTTCTTCGGTCTCGCCATCCTGTTCGGCGGCATCGGCGAGGTCCTCGGAGTGACGGACGCCATCGGCGCGTTCCTGATCGGACTGGTCATCGGAGCGACGCGGTTCCGGTCGAGGGTCGAGCACATCGCGATCCCGCTGCGCGACGTGTTCGGAGCCTTCTTCTTCGTCAACTTCGGTCTCGGACTGGATCCCGGCGCGTTCCCGAGCGTCGTGGTCCCGGTGCTGATCGCCGCGGTGATGACCATCGTCCTGAACCTCGGCGCGGGGCAGTTCGTCGCGTGGCTCAACAAGCTCGGACCGCGCGCGGGCCTGAACGCGGCGTTCATCCTGCACAACCGCGGCGAGTTCGCGCTCATCCTGGCGACGCTCTCGCTCTCGGCGGGGCTCGACGAGCGGATCCAGCCCTTCGCCGGCCTCTACGTGCTGATCATGGCGATCGTCGGGCCGATCCTCGCCTCGCGCTCCGAGAGCATCGGCGCGTTCCTCTCGCGGCGGCGGCACCGCCCGGCACCCGCAGCGGCCACGGCCATGGACGAGGAGGACTTCGCGCTCGTGGAGGCGGCGATGGCCGCGCCCGCCGTCTCCGCGGAGGAGGTTCCCGCTCCTCCGAGGCGCCCCGCGGAGCCGGACGAGCTCGACGACGAGTTCCCCGATCCGATGCGCCAGGCGCTCATCGACCAGGCGATGCAGCAGTCCGACGGCGCCGACGACGCCCGGCCCCGCCGCCCGAGGGAGCCCGACTACTGATCCCACGGAGCTCCCACACTCACGGGTTAGGCTCGATCCGGCCCGCGGGACACCGCACGGATCGAGGGCGGACGAGGGACGAATGACGCAGAGCACGGTCGGGCAGGTGGCCCGGCGCCCGCGCTGGATCGCCGCGCTGGCGCTCGCACTCCTGATCGCCGGGCTCTTCGCCGCGCTCGGGCAGTGGCAGGTCGGCCGCGCGGTCGAAGCCGCCGCGCCCGACTCCGGAGTGTCGGAGACGACGCTCCCGCTCGCCGAGGTCGCGACCCCCTCCCGCTCGATCACGGCGACCGCTGACGGACAGCGCGTGGAGGGCTCGTCCGTCTTCGTGCCGGGCGGTGCCGAGATCCTCGGCGGCCGCCTGAACGGCGAGCAGCCGGGCTGGTGGGTCATCGCCCGCACCCGCACCGCCGACGCCGACCTGGTGCTCGCCTACGGCTGGACGCAGGACGAGGCGCAGGCGCAGTTCGTCGCGGACGCGCTCAACAGCGGGAGCGAGCAGGCGCCCTCCTCCTTCACCGGCCGCCTCGTGGCCAACGAGGCGGCGGAGGCGCCGGCGGACGGCCTGGACCCCGCCACCCTCACCGCGCTCTCCGTCCCCGCGCTGATCAACCGCTGGCCGGACCCGCCGCAGGACGTCTACCAGGGCTACGTCGTCGTCGACGAGCCGGTCGCCGGACTCGGGGCCATCGACTCCCCGGCGCGCGTGAGCGACGTCTCGCTGAACTGGCTCAACGTCTTCTACGCGATCGAGTGGGTCGTCTTCGCCGGCTTCGCCCTCTACCTCTGGTTCCGCCTCGTCAAGGACGCGTGGGAGCGCGAGGCCGAGGAGGCGCTCGACGCCGAGGAGCGCGCCCGCGCCGACCTGGGCGACCGGGCCGAGGCCCCCGCCCCCGCACCGTAAACTGGTCGTCATGCCCCTCGAGCCCAAGCCCGCGCAGTTCCCTGCGATCCGGAGCGCGCTGCGCTTCTACCGGGTGACCTCGATCATCACCGGCGTGATGCTGCTCCTGCTCTGCGCGGAGATGCTCCTCAAGTACGTCTTCCACCTCGAGCTGTTCGCCTTCGGCCAGCAGGGCGTCCTGCACTTCGCCCCGATGTACGAGGTGCCCGGAGGCGAGTTCACGTCGAGCGGCACCGGCGCGAACCTGTCCACCGGCATCCTGATCGCGCACGGCTGGTTCTACGTCGTCTACCTCTTCGCCGACTTCCGCCTGTGGAGCCTCATGCGCTGGCCGTTCACGCGCTTCGTGCTCATCGCGCTCGGCGGCGTGGTGCCCACCCTCTCCTTCTTCGTCGAGACCCGCATCGCCCGCGAGGTCGAGCAGTACCTCGAGCGCCGGACCGCCGGCACCGACCCGAAGACCCCGACCGACTCCGTGGAGGCCCCCCATTAGCGAGCAGCCCACCGCTCCCCAGCCGCACCTGGCCGCGCAGCCCGTCCTCGTCGTCGACTTCGGCGCGCAGTACGCGCAGCTGATCGCCCGCCGGGTCCGCGAGGCGAACGTCTACTCCGAGATCGTGCCCTCCAACGCCACGGCCGCCGAGATCGCCGCGAAGTCGCCCGTCGGCATCATCCTCTCGGGCGGCCCCTCCAGCGTGTACGAGGAGGGCGCCCCGCAGCTCGACCCCGCGATCTTCGACCTCGGGGTCCCGGTCCTGGGCATCTGCTACGGCTTCCAGGTGATGGCGAAGACGCTCGGCGGCGAGGTCGCCAACACGGGGCTGCGCGAGTACGGAGCGACGGACGCCGCCCTCTCGACCGACGGTGGCGTGCTCCTCGGCGAGCAGCCCGCCGACCAGACGGTGTGGATGAGTCACGGCGACTCGGTCGCACAGGCACCCGAGGGCTTCGAGGTCCTCGCCTCCACGAGCTCCACCCCGGTCGCCGCCTTCGGCAACGACGAGCGCCGCCTCTACGGCGTGCAGTGGCACCCGGAGGTCAAGCACTCCGCCTACGGCCAGGCCGTCATCGAGAACTTCCTCCACCGCGCCGCGGGCATCCCGGCCGACTGGAACTCCTCCAACGTGATCGACGACCAGGTCGCCGTGATCCGCGAGCAGGTTGGCACCGGACGCGTCATCTGCGGCCTGTCCGGCGGAGTCGACTCCGCCGTCGCCGCTGCGATCGTGCACCGTGCCATCGGCGACCAGCTCACCTGCGTCTTCGTCGACCACGGACTCCTCCGCAAGGACGAGCGCCGCCAGGTCGAGGAGGACTACGTCGCCGCGACCGGCGTCCGCCTGGTCACCGTCGACGCGCGCGAGCAGTTCCTCGACGCGCTCGCCGGCGTCAGCGACCCGGAGCAGAAGCGCAAGATCATCGGCCGCGAGTTCATCCGCACCTTCGAGGCCGCCGCCGAAGCGCTCGTGCTCGAAGCGCAGGGCGAGGGCGAGACGATCGACTTCCTCGTCCAGGGCACGCTCTACCCCGACGTCGTCGAATCCGGCGGCGGCACCGGCACCGCCAACATCAAGTCCCACCACAACGTCGGCGGACTCCCCGAGGACCTGCAGTTCGCCCTCGTCGAGCCGCTGCGCACCCTCTTCAAGGACGAGGTCCGCGCGATCGGCCGCGAGCTCGGCCTCCCCGAGGTCATCGTCGGCCGCCAGCCCTTCCCCGGACCCGGCCTCGGCATCCGCATCGTCGGCGAGGTCACCCAGGAGCGGCTCGACCTCCTCCAGGACGCCGACGCCATCGTCCGCGCCGAGCTCACCGCCGCCGGCCTCGACACCGAGATCTGGCAGTGCCCCGTCGTCCTCCTCGCCGACGTCCGCTCCGTCGGAGTCCAGGGCGACGGCCGCACCTACGGCCACCCCATCGTCCTGCGCCCCGTCTCCTCGGAAGACGCGATGACCGCCGACTGGACCCGCCTGCCCTACGACCTCCTCGCCAGAATCTCCAACCGCATCACCAACGAGGTGAGCGGCGTGAACCGGGTGGTGCTGGATGTGACGTCCAAGCCCCCCGGCACCATTGAGTGGGAATGATTCCGCGGGTCTCCGCACGGTCATCTGCGGCGTTGTCGGCGGTTGCGATACCTCCGGTATCGCGCCCTTTTCCGCCTTGCAGCTGACCGCGCGGAGACCCGCGGAACGTCAGGAACGGCTCCCTTCGAAGGGGGCCGTTTCTTGTTGAGGGGAGCGGGTGCGGAACGAGCCCCTGCGGGGCCGTTCCTGGGTGCAGGTAGAGGGGAACGAGCCCCTGCGGGGCCGTTCCCGGGTGCAGGTAGAGGGGAACGAGCCCCTGCGGGGCCGTTCCCGGGTGCAGGTCGGGGAACGAGCTCGGGTGGCTGTTCAGGGAACGGGTGGCCGCGGTGCGGCCGGGGGATCGGTGAGGGGTGACCGGTGCCTGGCGAGGCATACCGAGTGGCGGTCAGGGGTTCGAGGCCCTGCGGGGACGTTCCGGGGGTGCCGATCGAGAGGCGGGCTTCTGCCGGGTGGTCGGGGAACGCGGGTCTGCGCTGGTCCGGGGGCCGTGGTGCAGGCGGAGGCGGCAGGCGCGCGAGCGCGGGTCAGGCGGGGGTGTCGAGCACGCCGATGAAGCGGGTGCCGATGCCGTCGTACTCGTCGCGGCGGTGGCCCTCGGGGTGGTGCGGCCAGGAGGCGGGGGAGTGGTCCTCGCAGACGAGGAACGTGAACTCGGGCCACCACTTCTTCGGGCGGGCGGCCTCGGAGCGGCCGCAGACGGCGCAGTCGAGGGTCACCCACACGGGACGCCTGCCGGTGCGGTTCGCGCGCGACTGGACGAGCCAGGCGGGCGGATCCTGCTCGAGGGCGGCGAGCTCCTCCTCCGACAGACGGGTGGGGATGCCGTGCCGCGTCGCCATCTCGAGGGGGATGTCGAGGCGCTGAGCGGCCTCGCGACGCGTGATCATCCGGCCACCCTAACCCAGCGCCGCGCGCGGACCCCGAGGCCGCAGCGACGCGCGCGCGAGCAGCCACTCCAGCGGGCCCTGCCCCACGAGCCGCCTCCAGAGGAGAGCGGCGACGATCGAGCCGACCACGAAGACGCCGAGCAGCGCCCAGCTGCGCCACGCCTCGAAGTCGAACGGCTCGTACGGGACCAGGTACACCGCCAGCGCCACGAGCTGCAGCGAGTAGATCGTCAGCGGCATCGCACCGACGGCCGCGATCGGAGTCGCCGCCCGCGCCAGGAGCGGCAGCCGCTGCAGCAGAGCCGTCAGCGCGCCGAGGACGACGCAGGCGACCCCGCCCGCCCCGAGCAGCTCGGCAGTGGTGCTGGCGTGCGCCTCCACCGCCTCCGGACCCCCGAGCAGCAGCCCGCCGCCGTAGCCGAGCACGGCCGAGACGGCGCCGCCGACGACGACCCAGCGCTGGGTGGTCGCGGACCGGATGTCGCAGCGCGCGATCAGGAGGCCGAGTACCACGTACGCCAGCCACGACGGCACCGGGTAGTACTGGGTGAGCCAGATGAGGGGCTGCGCGGCCAGGAGCGCCTCGTCGGGCGACAGGGTCGAGAGCCAGGAGCCGCCGGCGCTCGTCAGCGCGTCGACCGCGAGGGGCCCGGCGATCGCCGCGACCGCGACCAGCAGGGCGAGGACCGCCCGCGGCAGGAAGAGCAGCAGCGCCGCGACGAGGAACATCACCCCGTAGTGCGGCAGGATCACCGCGATCGGCGTCCCGAGCAGGGTGAGGGCGACGCCGATGACGAGCAGGTACAGCCCGCGGAGCAGGATCGATCCAGTGTCCTGCCAGGGCCGCGAGGAGCGCTGTGCGCCGCCCGTCATCAGCCCGATCGACACTCCCGCCAGCACGGCGAAGAGGACGGAGCTGCGGCCGTTCCAGAGCATCTCGCTCTCGACGGGGGCGAGGTGGGCGGCGAACATGCCGAGGACGGCCAGGCCGCGTGCGACGTCGAGGCCGACGATCCGGGAGTCTGCGGCGCTCATCCCTCCATCGTGCCAGGCGCTCCCGGCAGTGCACCGGGAACGACGCTGGGGCCGGGAACGACGACGGGCGCCCGACCCGGAGGTCGAGCGCCCGTCGGACGTGGTGCGCCGTGCTACTCGCGGAAGATCGCGACGAGGCGCAGGATCTCCAGGTACATCCAGACGACGGTGACCAGGATGCCGTAGGCGCCGGTCCAGCCGTAGATGCGGGGGAGGCGGTTGCGCACGCCCTGCTGGATGAACTCGAAGTCCATCACGAGCGAGTACGTGGCGAGCGCGACGGCGATGAGGCCGATCACGATGCCGATGAAGCCGGTGCGGAGACCGAAGCCGCCGCCGACGCCGAAGAGGCCGAGGCCCAGGTTCACCAGCGAGAACACCGCGTAGCTGATCATGCCGATGAAGAAGATCTTGTTGAGCTTCGGCGAGGTGCGGATCTTGCCGTTCATGAACAGCGCCAGGGTGACGCCGATCACGATGACGGTCGCCATGAGGGCCTGGACGACCGCTCCGGCGTACGCGCTCTCGAAGAACTTCGAGATCGCACCGACCGCGATGCCCTGGGTCGCGGCGTAGCCGAGGATCAGGGCGGGCGACGGCTGCTTCTTGAAGGCGTTGACGATGCCCAGCACCAGCGCGACGAGCACGGCGGGGAGCATCAGGCCCGGGACGAACCAGCCGACGGCCGCACCCGCGAGGAGCACGACGAAGGCGAGGGCGGTCTTGGCGAGGGTGTCCTCGACGGTCATCCGGTCGGTCTCGACGGAGCCGGCGGCCGGACGGGAGTACATCTGGTCGAGTGTGCCGGGGGAGACGTCCGGGAGGTCCTGCACGCGGCCGGCGTAGCCGCGGTTGCTGAACTCCGGGCGTCCGAAGGCCGGATTGTTGCTTGCCATGGTTCCTCTTCTCTCAGGTGCGCTGGTCTCCGAGGGAACTCGCGGATCTGAGTCGCTGTGGGTGCGGGGTGCGCCGCGGATCCGAGAGGACTGCGACGATGGACACCACCATATCTGAGAGCACCTCTCAGAGTCTGGCTGTTCTCTTCGAGCGGACCTCGACTCCGCTGCGTGCCGCGCAGTGCCGCCCGTAGGATCGCGGCATGCCCGCGCGTCAGTCACCGCTCGTCATCGGCCACCGCGGAGCGAGCGGCTACCGACCGGAGCACACCCGCTCCGCCTATGAGCTGGCGATCGCGCTGGGCGCCGATGCGCTCGAGCCCGATCTGGTGGCGACCCGCGACGGCGTGCTCGTCCTCCGCCACGAGAACGAGATCTCCGGCACGACGGACGTCGAGAAGCGCCCGGAGTTCGCTGCGCGCCGCACCACCAAGCGGATCGACGGCCGCGAGATCACCGGCTGGTTCACCGAGGACTTCACCTGGGACGAGCTGTCGGAGCTGCGGGCCCGCGAGCGGCTGCCGGCGGTGCGCAGCTCCAGCGCCACGTTCGACGGCCAGTTCCCGCTGCTGCGCTTCAGCGAGCTGCTGGCGCTGCTGGACCGGGCGGCGGAGGACGATCCGCTCGCTCCGCCGGGGCTCGTCGCCGAGATCAAGCACGCGACGTACTTCGCCGGGATAGGGCTGCCGCTGGACGTGCTGCTGCGCGAGGAGCTCGCCGCCGCGGGCTGGGGTCCGCGCGACCCGCGGCTCACGATCGAGAGCTTCGAGAAGACCGTGCTGGAGCGGCTCGCGGTGAGCGGAGTCGGCACCCGCCGGATCTACCTGCTCGAGTCGCGCGGCGCCCCGCCCGACCTCGTGGCCGCCCACGGCGCCGACGCGGCCCCCTACTCCGCCTTCACCACGCCGGCGGGACTGCGGAACCTCGCCGGAGCCGTCGACGGGATCAGCGTCGACAAGAGCATGCTCTTCTCGCGGGACGCGGCCGGCCGGGCGACGGGGACCGGTCCGCTCGTCGAGGACGCCCACGCGGCCGGGCTCGAGGTCTACTGCTGGACGCTGCGCGCCGAGAACCGGTTCCTCGAGAAGGTGCACCGCCGCGGGAAGGACCCGGCGGAGTACGGCGGCTGGCAGGAGGAGTTCGCGATGATCCTCCGCTCGGGAGTGGACGGCGTCTTCGCCGACCAGCCCGATCTGGCGATCGAGGCGCGGGCGGCCGAGCAGGAGCGCCTGCTCCGCGGCTGACCGGTCCGCCGATCGGGTTCTCGTCCGGCGCGTGCCGAGCGGACGCGGAGGCTGCGCTGGCATCATCGGCTCACCACCGCCCGCCCGACCCTCGAGAGGAGGCCCCGTGTCCACCCGAGAGCGCATCACCCGCCGCTGGATCACCACCGCCGTCCTCGCCGTGATCGGCGTCGCCGTCGTCTACTGGCTCGCCGTGCTCACCCCTCAGGGCCAGGGCGTCGAGAACTCGGGGCTCCGGGGCGCCGACCTCGTCTTCGGCCGGGCCACCGGCGCCGCCGCGGGGGCGCTCGCGGACGTCACCCCGCTCTCCATGGTCGTCGGCGCCCTGCTCGTCGCGGCGATCGCGCTGATCCGGAGACGCCCGGCGCTGGCCGTCGCCTCCGTCGGCTCGATCGTCGTCACGGCCGGGCTCACCCAGCTGCTCAAGAACGTGGTCCTCGAGCGGCCCGAGCTGGTCGACACCGACTCCTGGTACACCGGCGGCAGCTTCCCGAGCGGGCACACCGCGGCGGCCGTCTCGGTGGTCTTCGCCCTGGCGATGGTCGTCCCCGGGCGCGCGCGGACCGTCGTGCTCGCGCTGGGCGGCGCGGTCGTGGTGCTGGTCGGCAACCTGACGATGGCCGCCTCCTGGCACCGGGCGAGCGACGTCCTCGGGGCCGACCTCGTCGCGCTCGCCTCCGCCTCCGCCGCCTGCGCGTGGCTGACCACCAGGGCCCAGGTGGGCCGAGCGCCGAAGAGGCCCGCGCGGCGCGGGGTGAACCGGCTGCTCCTGGTGTGCTCGGTGATCGTGGTGGTGCTGCTCGCGGCTCTCGCCGTCCAGGGCATCCAGTACTACCCCGACGACACGAAGGACCTCACCGCCTTCGCGCTCCTGCAGCTCCTGGCGGTGTCGACGTCGGCGCTCGCCGTGCTCGGCTTCTCCCTCGCGTGGCGCGGACTGGACGTCGGTGGGGCGCTCACCTCGCCCGCGCCGCGTCAGCGGACCGCCTGACCGCTCCCGGTGTCGGAGGGGCGATCTACACTCGGAGGGACATGAGCTTCCTCTTCGATCCGAGCGACTCCCGCGCCACCCCGGTCATCGTCGGTCCCCCCGGCGGCCCCGGGGACGCGCCCCGCACCGACCCGGCGCACGAGCAGCTCGTCGCGGGGCTGAACCCCCAGCAGCGCGAGGCGGTCGAGTACCGCGGAGACGCGCTGCTCATCGTCGCGGGTGCGGGCTCGGGCAAGACCAGCGTCCTCACCCGGCGCATCGCGAGCCTCCTGGGCAACGGCGAGGCCTGGCCGAGCCAGATCCTCGCGATCACGTTCACCAACAAGGCCGCGGCCGAGATGCGCGAGCGCGTCGAGAAGCTGGTGGGGCAGAGCGCCGAGGGGATGTGGATCTCGACGTTCCACTCCGCGTGCGTGCGGATCCTGCGCCGCGAGGCCGAGAACTTCGGCATGACCAAGTCGTTCACGATCTACGACTCGGGCGATCAGCGCGCCCTGCTCAAGCGCATCGTGAAGGACCTCGAGGCCGACTCGCTCGGGATCACCGTCGCGAGCGCCTCCGCGAAGATCTCCAAGCTCAAGAACGAGCTCGCCGACGTCGACTCCTACGCCCGCACCGCGAACCTCAGCGACCCGAACGAGGAGATGTTCCTCCAGGTCTTCCGGGCCTACTCGCGGGCGCTCGAGGGGGCGAACGCGTTCGACTTCGACGACCTGATCGCGCAGACCGTCTACCTCTTCCGCGCCTTCCCGCACGTCGCCGCGAAGTACCAGCGGCGCTTCCGCCACGTGCTGGTCGACGAGTACCAGGACACGAACCACGCCCAGTACTCGCTGATCCACGAGCTGACCCGGCCCGTGCCGCCGGCGACGATGGCGGCGGCGCAGTTCGACCGCCCCTACCGCGGACCGGTCACGGCCGACGGCTCCATCCCGGGGGCCTCGCTCACCGTCGTCGGCGATTCGGACCAGTCCATCTACGCGTTCCGCGGCGCCGACATCCGCAACATCGTCGAGTTCGAGCGCGACTTCCCGGGCTGCCGCGTGATCCTGCTCGAGCAGAACTACCGCTCGACGCAGAACATCCTCTCGGCGGCCAACGCCGTCATCTCGAACAACTTCGACCGTCGCGCGAAGAACCTCTGGTCCTCCAGCGGCGACGGGGAGAAGATCGTCGGCTACACCGGGTACTCGGGTCACGACGAGGCGCAGTTCGTGGTCGACGAGATCGCCCGCCTGCACGCGGCGGGCACGGGCTACGACGAGATCGCGGTCTTCTACCGCACCAACGCGCAGACCCGCGCGCTGGAGGAGATCTTCATCCGCTCCGCGCTGCCCTACCGGATCCTGGGCGGCACGAAGTTCTACGAGCGCGCCGAGATCAAGGACGCACTGGCGTACCTGATCACGGTGGCGAACCCGGCCGACGTGCTGGCGCTGCGGCGCATCATGAACACTCCGAAGCGGGGCATCGGCCCCGCGACGGAGGCGCAGCTGCAGTCGTTCGCCGACACCAACGCGGTGACCCTGCGGGAGGCGATGCGCAACGCCGGCTCGCTCGGGATGGGCCCGAAGGTGACGAAGGCGATCGTCGACCTCGCGACCCTCCTCGACGAGTGCGCGCTGATGCTCGACCCCGCACGGGAGGGCGGCGAGGCGAAGGTGCACGAGGTGCTGACGGCGCTCCTCACCCGCAGCGGCTACCTCGACATGCTCCGCGCCAGCCGCGACCCGCAGGACGAGGCCCGCGCCGAGAACGTCGACGAGCTCATCGCCGTCACCAAGGAGTTCGCGCGCAACAACCCGGACGGCGGGCTCGTGGACTTCCTCACCGAGGTCTCGCTGGTCGCCGCGGCCGACGACCTCGACGACGACTCCGGCACCGTCTCGCTGATGACGCTGCACACGGCGAAGGGCCTCGAGTACGACGCCGTGTTCCTCACCGGCATCGAGGAGGACCTGCTCCCGCACCGCATCTCGGCGAACGAGCCCGGCGGCCCGGCCGAGGAGCGGCGGCTGTTCTACGTGGGGATCACCCGGGCCCGCAAGCGCCTCTACCTCTCGCTCGCGATGACCCGCGCGCAGTACGGCGAGACGTCGGTCGCGATGCCGAGCCGGTTCCTGCAGGAGATCCCGGGAGAGCTGATCCAGTGGCGCCAGTCGCCCGGCGCGGCGACCTCGCGCGGCGGCACGCAGCCCCGGGCCCTGAACGCTCAGCGGCCCGGCTTCGGCAAGTCGCGATCGAACACCGAGTTCCGGGAGGCGCTCGCCGCGGCGCCGAAGGCCAAGGGCGAGTTCCCGAACCGGATCACCGGCATGGTGCGCGACAACGGCGACCTCGAGCTGATCGCGGGCGACCGCATCCGGCACACCGACTTCGGTGAGGGGCGCGTGAACGCGGTGACGGGCGAGGGCTCGAAGCGCGTCGCGCACGTGCTCTTCGACCAGGTGGGCGCGAAGAAGCTGCTGATCAAGGTCGCGCCGATCGAGAAAATCTAGTCCGGTGGCGGCCGGATCGGCGGCCGCGCGGCTCGCGACGGAGGTGTTCTCCCCGGCGGTCCTCGCGGTGCTCGTGCCGGTCGTGGTCGGCGCGCGCGTCGCGGATCCGCCCCTGCTCGGCGTCGCCTGGGGAGCGCTCGCGGCGCTCTTCGTCGGCGTGGTGCCCTACCTCGTCATCCGCCTGCTGATGCGCACCGGCCGGATCCACGGCGACCATCACGTGCCCGACCGGCGCGAGCGGGCGCTGCCGATCGCGCTGGCGCTGGTGTCGATCGCGGCCGGCCTGGTACTGCTCGCCGTGCTCGGCGCTCCTGCCGCGGTGACCACGTTCGGCGTGGTGACGGTGGCCGTGGTGCTCGCCGTCGGCGTGGTCAACCTGGTCTGGAAGCTGTCCGGGCACGCGGCGGTGGTCGCCACCTGCGCCGTCGTCGTGCTGATCGCCTACGGACCGCTCTCCCTGCTGATCAGCGTGCCCATCGTCCTCTGGGTGCTCTGGTCGCGGGTGCGCCTCGGTGCGCACACCCCCGCTCAGGTCCTCGCGGGCGCCGCGGTCGGCACCGTCCTCGCCGGGACCGTCTGGTCCCTGCTCGGCTGACGTCCGTCCCTTCCCGTGTGCCCTCTGGTCGCCTTCCGCGAGATTCCACTCGAGTGGGAGGCACGCCGTGGCGGGCTCACCCGAGTGGCATCTCGCGGAAGTGGTCAGCCTGCGTAGCGCGCGACGAGCTCCCGCTTGAGGATCTTGCCGCTGGGCCCGAGCGGGAGGGCGTCGACGAACTCGACGCGGCGGGGGAACTTGAAGGCGGCGAGGTGCTCGTTGGCGTAGGCGATCAGCTCCTCCGCGGTGGCGGTCGCCGACGGGGCGAGGATCACCGCGGCCATCACCTCCTGGCCGTGGCGCTCGTCCGGGATCCCGAAGACCGCCGCGTTCTGCACGGCCGGGTGCCCGATCAGCACCTCCTCGACCTCGCGCGGGTACACGTTGTAGCCGTTGCGGATGATCATGTCCTTCGTGCGGTCGAGGATGCGGACGTAGTCCTCCTCGTCCTTCGTGCCCAGGTCGCCGGTGCGGAACCAGCCGTCGATCACCGCCTCCGCGGTCGCCGCCGGGTTGCCGAGGTACCCCTTCATCAGGTTGTGCCCGCGCACCACGATCTCGCCGAGCTCGCCCCGGGGGACCAGCTCGACGCGGTCGGTCACGTCGGGGCGGGCGACCTCGACCTCGACGCCCCAGATCGGCGTGCCGACCGTGCCCGGCCGCGGCGGGACTCCGACGTGGTTGAAGGTGGCGACCGGGGAGGTCTCGGTGAGCCCGTAGCCCTCGTAGATCTCGACGCCGAACACCTCGCGGAAGCGCTCGATCACGGCGACGGGCAGGGCAGCGCCTCCCGAGACCGCGTAGCGCAGCGGCGGCCGGTCCTCGCGCCGGGTCGCGGCGTCGAGCAGGGCGACGTACATCGTGGGCACGCCCTCGAAGACCGTGCAGCCGTGGGCGATCATCGCCTCGAGCGCGGCGTCGCCGTCGAACTTCGGCACCAGGACGACCGTCGCGGCGGTGCGGAAGGCCGTGTTCATCGCGCAGACCTGCCCGAAGGTGTGGAAGAGCGGCAGCGCCCCGAGCACCACGTCGCCGCGGTGCAGGTCGAACGTGTTCATCAGCAGCACGTCCGACTGCGAGACGATCGCGAAGTGCGTCCCCTCCGCCCCCTTCGGGCGGCCGGTGGTGCCGCTGGTGTAGAGGATCGTCGCCGTGTCGGAGGGGGAGCGGGGCACGTAGCGGTCGATCGGAGTCGCCTCCGCGGCGAGGTCCTCCAGGCGCGGGAGGGGCGAGGCGGTGCCGTCGGGCACCATCACGCTCAGCACAGGGACGCCGGCGAGGTCCGCTCCGGCGGCCCCCTCGGCGAGCAGCGGAGCGGCGCACACGAGCGCGACGGCTCCGGAGTCGCGCAGGACGTAGGCGATCTCGTCGTGCTTGAGCAGGGCGTGCACGGGGACCACCACGGCGCCGAGCGCGAGGACGGCGAAGTAGCCGCGGGGGAAGTCGGGGACGTTCGGGACGAGCAGGGCCACGCGATCGCCCGGTCCGATCCCCTGGGCGCGCAGGGCTCCGGCGTAGGCACAGGTCTGCCGCCAGAGGGTCGCGTAGTCGACGGCCTGCTCGCCGACGCGGATGGCGATCGTGTCAGGGGTGCGCCGCGCCGCCTCCGCCAGGATGGCCGCGACGGAGAGGGTGCCGAAGCCGGCGGCGGGCGGGGGAGCGGCGGGGGCCTCGGCCGTGCGGGGTTCGGTGATGCTCATCAAGGCTCCAGTCGTCGTTGACCGCCGCGGCGGATGCCGGGTGCTTCACCGTAGATCCGCCGGGCGGCCGCGTCGAGCGATCCGCACCGGATGTTCAGCACGGACGGGCGGGGAGTGCGCATCCCGGCGCCGAGCGGAAGGGGGTGCGGGAGGCGCGGGCGGCTGCCTACAGTCGGACTGCTGCGGCCCGGTTCCGCGGGTCGGACGACGGGAGGCGCGATGCGCGGCGAGGCGACGCTCTACACGGATGCGGTGGTGACGGCTCCGTTCGCCCTCGCGGTGATCGCGGAGGCGACCGGCTCGCGAGTGGTCGGCGCGCGGACCGCGGACGCGCACGTTCCGCTCTACAGCGGTCCGACGAGCGCGCGGGTCGAGATCGCGGGGTTCGGCGACAGCGTGCCGGTCACCGTCGACGTGCGCGACGAGCGCGGGATCGACGAGGCGCGCGCGGCCGCGCAGGCGCTCGGGCTGGAGCTCGCCGCCTACGCGGGCTGGGAGGTCGTGGCCGGCTTCTGAGCGTCGCGTCGGACCCGGGCGAGGTAGTAGCGGCTGGGCGCCGTCCTCACGATCGCGGGAAGCAGGCGGTAGACGGCGAAGGTGCGCGAGAGCGCCCGCTCGAACCGCGCCTCCTGCCGTGCGGTCCAGTGGAAGCCGAAGGGCTCGCGGAGCGCCGCCGGGAGCAGGCCGGCGGTGATCAGGCGGAGGTAGGGGCCGAGCGGGCGCAGGTACCAGGCGGCGATGCTCGGGCCCAGCAGGTCGTGGGCGACGCGGCGGGCCGCGGGCGTGACGTCGAGGCGCTCCAGCTCCCGCTCCCAGTAGGCGTCGAACGCGGTGCGGGAGTCGGGCCAGAGGTCCGCGGGCATCTGCAGGGCCGCGCCGACGACGACGGAGCGGCGCACGATGTCGTCCGCCTCCTCCTTGCTCAGCGCACCGAAGGCGCCCTCGTAGAGCTGCAGCATCGACTGGGTGAGCGTCGCCGCGACCCAGCGCTGCAGCTCCGGGTCGAAGGCCGTGTAGCCGGGGCCGCGCACGGGCACGTGCGCCCTGTTCACGCGGCGGCGGACGGCGCGGACGTCCTCGGGAGTGCCGTAGTGCAGGACATAGAGGTAGGAGAGCGTCCCGTGCAGGCGGTTCACGGCCCGGTGCACGAAGTCGGAGTGGTCGGCGACGCCCTGCCCGACCGCCGGGTGCGCAATCTGGAGGAGGATCGCGCGCGCCCCCGCCAGCAGGAACACGCCCTCGCGGAAGACGTCCGGGGTGCGGGTGGCCGACGACATGGCTCCACGCTACGCGGGAGCGGCGGGCGGAGGAGGGGCCGGTGACCCCCGGCGGGCGTCCGGCGGGCGCGGAGCGACCGCACGGGAAGCCCGCGGCGGGTGCGGAGTAGACTCGGCGCGGCCCAGGGACAGTGCCGAGACTCCGGCGTCGTCCGGGCCACCTCGAACTCGAAACGCAAGCGCGCTCGGCGCGGAATGGGAATGCAGCGTGGATCTCTTCGAATACCAGGCCCGTGATCTGTTCGAGAAGTACGGCGTGCCCGTGCTCCCGGGCATCGTCGCCGACACGCCGGAGGAGGTGCGCGCCGCGGCGGAGAAGCTGGGCGGCGTCACCGTCGTCAAGGCGCAGGTCAAGATCGGCGGCCGCGGCAAGGCGGGCGGCGTGAAGGTCGCGAAGACCCCCGAGGACGCTTTCGCCGCGGCGCAGTCGATCCTCGGCCTCGACATCAAGGGCCACGTCGTCAAGCGCGTCATGGTCGCCGGCGGTGCGCGCATCGACCGCGAGTTCTACTTCTCGGTGCTGCTGGACCGGGCCGACCGCTCCTACCTCTCGCTCACCTCCTACGAGGGCGGCATGGAGATCGAGCAGCTCGCCGTCGAGCGCCCCGACGCCCTCGCGCGCGTCGAGGTCGTCCCCGGCCAGGGCATCGACCAGGCCAAGGCCGAGGAGATCGCCCGCGCGGCGAAGTTCCCGGAGGAGCTGATCGCCAAGGTCGCGCCCGTCCTGGTGAAGCTCTACGACGTCTACACCGGCGAGGACGCCACGCTCGTCGAGGTGAACCCGCTCGTGCTCACCGAGGAGGGCGACATCGTCGCGCTCGACGGCAAGGTCTCGCTCGACGAGAACGCCGGCTTCCGCCACGCGGACCACGCCGCGCTCGAGGACAAGGACGCCGCCGACCCGCTCGAGGCGAAGGCCAAGGAGAACGACCTCAACTACGTGAAGCTCGACGGCGAGGTCGGCATCATCGGCAACGGCGCGGGCCTGGTCATGTCGACCCTCGACGTCGTCGCCTACGCCGGAGAGAGGCACAACGGCGTGAAGCCGGCCAACTTCCTCGACATCGGCGGCGGAGCCTCCGCCCAGGTGATGGCGAACGGCCTCGACGTGATCCTCGGCGACGAGCAGGTCAAGAGCGTCTTCGTCAACGTCTTCGGCGGCATCACCGCGTGCGACGCGGTCGCCAACGGCATCCTCCAGGCGCTCGAGATCCTCGGCGACTCGGCCACGAAGCCGCTCGTCGTCCGCCTCGACGGCAACAAGGTCGAGGAGGGCCGCGCGATCCTCCAGGCCGCCGCCAACCCGCTCATCACGCTCGCCGCGACCATGGACGAGGGCGCCGACAAGGCCGCCGAACTCGCCGCCGCGTAACGGACCCGACGACTCAAGGAATCAGAGAACAAGCATGTCGATCTTCCTCACCAAGGACTCCAAGGTCATCGTCCAGGGCATCACCGGCGGCGAGGGCACCAAGCACACCGCGCTGATGCTCAAGGCCGGCACGAACGTGGTCGGCGGCGTCAACGCCCGCAAGGCCGGCACGACCGTCACCCACGGCGACGTCGAGCTCCCCGTCTTCGGCACCGTGAAGGAGGCGATGGAGGCCACCGGCGCCGACGTCTCCATCGCATTCGTGCCGCCCGCCTTCTCGAAGGACGCCGTCATCGAGGCGATCGACGCCGAGATCGGCCTCCTCGTCGTCATCACCGAGGGCATCCCGGTGCAGGACTCCGCGGAGTTCTGGGCGTACGCGCAGGAGAAGGGGAACAAGACGCGGATCATCGGCCCCAACTGCCCCGGCATCATCACGCCGGGCGAGTCGCTCGTGGGCATCACCCCCGCGACGATCACCGGCAAGGGCCCGATCGGCCTCGTCTCGAAGTCGGGCACCCTGACCTACCAGATGATGTACGAGCTGCGCGACCTGGGCTTCTCGACCGCCATCGGCATCGGCGGCGACCCGATCATCGGCACGACCCACATCGACGCGCTCGCCGCGTTCGAGGCCGACCCCGAGACGAAGGCGATCGTGATGATCGGCGAGATCGGCGGCGACGCCGAGGAGCGCGCCGCGGACTTCATCAAGGCGAACGTCACGAAGCCCGTCGTCGGCTACGTCGCGGGCTTCACCGCCCCCGAGGGCAAGACGATGGGCCATGCCGGCGCCATCGTCTCCGGCTCGGCCGGGACCGCGCAGGCCAAAAAGGAGGCCCTCGAGGCCGCGGGCGTGAAGGTCGGCAAGACGCCGTCCGAGACGGCCGCCCTGCTCCGCGAGGTCTACGCGGCGCTCTAGCGCCCGTCCTCCCCGCACCACCGTCGGAACGGACGGTGCCCCTGCTCCGGCGGGCGGCGCCGTCCGTTCCGTCGTCGGGGCGGGTCCGGCCGGAGTAGCGTCGCAGCGTGACCCGCCGCCTCGGACTCGACCTGCTGACCTTCGTGCCGTACCCGGAGGGCCCCGAGCGGCCCGGCGACGCCGCGCGGAGCCTCGAGGACGGGCTGGCCCTGCTCGAGCTCGCCGAGGAGCTCGGCTACGGCACCGGCTGGGTCCGCGTGCGGCACTTCGAGCGCTACCTCGCGTCTCCGATGACCTTCTTCGCGGCCGCCTCCCAGCGGACCCGCCGCCTCCGCCTCGGGACCGCGGTCATCGGCGCCCGCTACGAGTCGCCCGTGCGCCTCGCCGAGGACGCCGCGACCGTGGACCTGCTCTCGGGCGGACGCCTCGACCTCGGCGTCAGCAGCGGCTTCGCGCATCTCGCCTCCGTCTTCGACGGGGTATTCGGGCAGGCCGAGCGCGACTTCCGCGAGGAGGCGCAGGAGCGCATCGCGCGACTCCGCGAGGCGCTCTCGGGCGCCGTGCTCGGCGTCGCGGAGTCGGCCCTGATGTCGGTCCCGGTCGGCGCTCCGCTGGTTCAGCAGCCGCACGCGCCCGGCCTCGCCGACCGGCTCTGGTACGGGGCGGGAACGGTGTCCTCCGCGGTCCGGGCAGGCGAGCAGGGCATGCACCTGCAGGTGTCCACGCTCAACACGGAGGAGACGGGCCTGCCGTTCGCCGAGCAGCAGGCGGTGCAGATCCGCGCCTACCGCGAGGCCTTCGCCGCAGCGCACCCGGGGCGCACGTCGAGGGTGACGGCGGGCCGGATCGTGCTGCCGCTGCTCGACGCCGCCGACGAGGAGGCGCACCGCCCCTTCATCGAGGGCTACCTCGCGCGGATGGACGACGAGGGCCGCCCCCGCACGGCCGACCGGTCGATCATCGCCGCCCCGATGCGCTTCAGCCCCCTCCACGTCGGGAGCCCGGAGCGGATCGTCGCATCGCTCGCCGCGGATCCGGCGCTCGCGGAGGCGGACGCGCTCACGGTGACGCTCCCGGCGGTCGGCGGGGTGGAGTCGCACCGGCGCATCCTGCGCGCCGTCGCCGAGCGCATCGCCCCTCAGCTGGGCTGGACGCCCGGGGCTTGAGGATCAGCGCCGCGCGAGCAGTGCCCGGACGGGCCGCTGCAGAAGGAGCAGAAGCAGCCACCAGAGCCCGACCGACGGGACCAGCAGCGCCAGCGCCAGTGCGACGAGGAGCAGCGCGAGAGGCAGCAGGGCGGGCGCGAGCGGCAGGGGCCCTGTGCCGGGCCGCCTGAGCTCCGGGTGCCGGGAGAGGCGCAGCTCGATCAGGACCAGCGCCCCGCTCATCGCGGCCATCGTGCCGATGTAGAGCCCGAACGTCGCCCGGGAGTCCGGGAACAGCGCCAGCGCGCTCGTCGAGAACGGGAAGAACGCCAGCGCGGCCAGCCAGAGCAGGTCCAGCCACACCAGGGCGCCGTCGTAGTCCCCGGCGATCTCGAAGACGCGGTGGTGGGGGATCCAGAAGACGGCGATGACCGCGAAGGAGAGCGCGAAGGCGAGGACCGAGTCCAGGTGCTCCGCGAGCAGCGCCGGGACTCCGCCGCCCTCCCGGGCGACCTCTGGAGCCAGCTGCACCAGCGGCAGGACGAGGACGGTGATGGCGATGGCGGCGGTCGCGTCCGAGAAGTTGACGAGCCGGTCGAGCCCGCGCTCCGTCCGGCGGTGGGCCGCTCGTCCTCCGGGGCGACCGCGGTGCACCAGGCGCTCGATCGGACCCGAGAGCAGGAGCAGCAGGAGCGCGAACATGTTGACGGCCGGCACGGCGACGGCGAGCACGAGGGCCGCGAGGAGGACGCTGATCACGATCAGCGACCTCGAGAGGGAGCGCCGCGGTTCCGCCCCCAGGGCCAGGAGATCCGGGTCGCGGCGCACGATGAGCTGCATCGCGAGGGTCGCCGCGCTCGCCGCGATCATCGTGCCGATGTAGAGCGCGATGACGCTGCCGTCGGTGTCGAGCACGTTCGAGATCAGGTTCGCCGCGAAGGGGAGCAGCACGACCGCGGCCAGCCAGACGAAGTTCGCGACGACGAGCGCGGGCGAGTACCGGGCCACGCCCTCGAAGACGGAGTGGTGGACCGCCCACAGCCGCCCGATCACGGCGAACGTGATGAAGAAGGCGGAGAGGGTGCCGTAGTGACCTGTGAGGAGGGACCCCAGATCGGCCGCGCGGCCCTCCTCGACCACGTCGACCAGGGGGAGGACGAGGAACGTGATGGCGATGGCGACGACGGCGTCGGAGAAGTTCACGAGGCGGTCCAGGCCGCGCTCCGTCCGTGCGTCCGAGGTCCCCGTCATGGCTCCGACACTAGAGGGCCGGGCGGCGCGCCCCTGACCCGCCTCCGAGCGCGCCGCCGCTAGGCTCGTCAGGCCCATGAACCGGATCACCGTCGCCCTCCTCGCCGCCTTCGACGCCGCGCTGTCGGCGCTGATCGGGATCGCGATCCCGCTCGTCCCGCTGACCGTCCTCTGGGCCGTGCAGTACGACACGACGGTCGACTTCGGCGTGTTCTGGCGGGTCGCCGCCGACGCCTGGCTGCTCGGCCACGGGGCCGACCTGCAGGCGGCGCTGGCCCCCGACTCCGCCCTCGCCGTGGCGCTGCCCGGAGGCGCGGACGCCTTCCCGGTGACGATCGCTCCGTTGGCGTTCGCACTCCTCACCGTGCTGCTCGGCGCGCGCACCGGCCGCCGCGCCCAGGAGTCGCCGTTCCGGGCCATCGGCGTCCTCGTCGCGATCGCGACCTACCTGGCGATCGCGCTCCTGGTCTCGCTCGGATCCGCGGACCCGGCCGCCACCGTCGATCCCCTGCAGGGGACGCTGCTGCCGCCGCTCGTCTTCGCGCTGGGGGTGCTCGTCGGAGCAGCGCTCCACTCCGCCCGCAGCGACGAGGCCGACCCCCTCGGCGAGCTGGCCGCCTCCGCGCTCGACCGCGTCCCCGCGCCGGGGCCCGGGCTCGTCCTCGCGTCGCTGCGCGGGGGAGCGCTCGCCGCGGCGGGCGTGGTCGGCGTCGCGGCGGTGCTCATCGCCGTGCTGCTGGTCGTGCACTACACCTCGGTCGTAGCGCTCTACGAGAGCCTGGGCGCCGAGGCGCTCGGCGGCCTGGCCCTCACTCTCGGGCAGCTGGCGTTCCTCCCGAACCTGGTGATCTGGGCGGCGAGCTGGCTGATCGGCCCGGGCTTCGCCCTCGGCACCGGCTCCTCCGTGAGCGCGGCCGGGACGCTGCTCGGACCGATCCCGTCGATCCCGGTCCTCGCCGCACTGCCCGCAGGGGACTCGGCCTTCGGATTCCTCGGGCTGCTCGTGCCGCTGCTCGCCGGGTTCGCCGCGGGATGGCGGCTGCGGCGCGGCGTGATCGAGGCGCTCGACGGACGCTCGCTTCTGCGCTGGGGCGCGGCCGCGGCCGGCGGGATCGGCGTGGTCGGCGGCCTGCTGCTCGGGCTCCTCGCCTGGTTCTCGGCGGGCGCCGCCGGGCCCGGGCGGCTCGCCCAGGTGGGCCCGGACCCGCTCGTCGTCGGGGCGGTCGCCGCCCTCGAGCTCGCGCTGGCCGCGGGCCTGGGCCTCGCCGCGGGCCGCAGCCGACGCGGCTGACGCCGGCGGAGGCGTCCCCCTAGACTTGCGCAGTGCTGAAGTTGGTCGTGCTCCTCTCCGGCGGCGGATCGAACCTCCGCGCCCTGCTGGACTCCGCCGGCGACGAGGGCTTCCCCGCCCGCATCGTCGCGGTCGGCAGCGACACCGACGCCGAGGGCTTCCGCCACGCCGAGGAGCGCGGAGTCCCCGCCTTCACGGTCGCGCCGCGCGACTTCTCCTCCCGCGACGAGTGGGGCGCCGCCCTGCTCGGGCGCATCCAGGAGTGGGAGCCCGACCTCGTCGTCTGCGCGGGCTTCATGCGCATCCTGCCGCCCGTGGTGGTGGACGCGCTCAGCCCGCGGATGATCAACACGCATCCCGCCCTGCTGCCCCTCTTCCCCGGCGCCCACGCCGTCCGCGACGCCCTCGCCGCCGGCGCGACCGAGACCGGCGTCACCGTGCACGTGATCGACACCGGCGTCGACACGGGACCCGTCATCGCCCAGGAGAGCCTCGCCGTGCTCCCCGGCGAGAGCGAGGACGCGCTGCACGAGCGCATCAAGACCATCGAGCGTCGCCTGCTGGTGCAGACGGTGCTCGACATCGCCCACGGAACCGTCGACCTCGAGGAGCTCGCCCGCGCATGAGCATCACCGCCCACGATCCCAGCAGCTACGACGACCGCGACCGGGTCCCCGTCCGCCGGGCGCTGATCTCGGTCAGCGACAAGACCGGCCTGCTCGAGCTCGGAGCGGCGCTCGCCGCGGCCGGCGTCGAGCTCGTCTCCACCGGCTCGACCGCAGCGACCCTCCGCGGAGCCGGCCACGAGGTCACCGACGTCTCGGCCGTCACCGGGTTCCCGGAGTCGCTCGACGGCCGCGTGAAGACGCTGCACCCGGCCGTGCACGCGGGCATCCTCGCCGACCTGAGGCTCGCCTCGCACCGCGAGCAGCTGGAGCAGCTCGACATCGCCGCGTTCGAGCTGGTCGTGGTGAACCTGTACCCGTTCCGCGAGACCGTCGCCGGCGGCGCCGACCCGGCGACCGTGGTCGAGAACATCGACATCGGGGGCCCGGCCCTCGTCCGCGCCTCCGCGAAGAACCACGCGAACGTCGCGATCGTCGTCGACCCGGCCGACTACTCCGGGATCGAGACCGCCCTCGCCGACGGCGGCACGACGCTCGCCGCGCGCCGCACCCTGGCGGCCCGCGCCTTCGCGCACACCGCCTCCTACGACTCCGCCGTCGCCGCCTGGTTCGCCGGGCAGGAGGCGGCCGAGGGCGTCGAGGGCTCGGTCGAGATCCGCGGGACCCTGCAGCAGGTCCTCCGCTACGGCGAGAACTCGCACCAGAAGGCGGCCCTCTACGTCTCGCCCGACGGCACCGGCATCGCGCAGGCGACGCAGCTGCACGGCAAGGAGATGTCCTACAACAACTACGTCGACGCCGACGCGGCCGTCCGCGCGGCGTACGACTTCGTACTGCCCGCCGTCGCGATCATCAAGCACGCGAACCCGTGCGGCATCGCGATCGCGAGCTCGAAGGCGATCGACCCCATCGCCTCCGCCCACCGCCGCGCCCACGAGTGCGACCCGGTGTCGGCCTTCGGCGGCGTCATCGCCGCGAACCGGCCCGTCACCCTCGCCATGGCCGAGACGGTGAAGGAGATCTTCACCGAGGTGCTCGTCGCCCCCGGCTACGAGCCCGAGGCGCTCGAGGTGCTGAAGACCAAGAAGAACCTGCGCCTGCTGCAGCTCCCCGACTTCTACGCCCCCGTGGAGCGCGAGTTCAAGCAGATCTCCGGCGGCCTGCTGCTGCAGGAGCCGGACCGCTTCATCGGCGGCCCCGGCGAGGTCAGCTCCGGCTGGCAGCTCGTCGCCGGCGAGCCCGCCGACGCCGACACGATGCTCGACCTCGAGTTCGCGTGGAAGGCCTGCCGCGCCGTCAAGTCGAACGCGATCCTCCTCGCCAAGGGCGGCGCCTCCGTCGGCGTCGGCATGGGCCAGGTCAACCGCGTCGACTCCTGCCACCTCGCGGTCACCCGCGCCGGCGACCGCGCCCCCGGCTCCGTCGCCGCCTCCGACGCGTTCTTCCCCTTCGCTGACGGCCTCGAGGTGCTCCTCGCCGCCGGCGTGAAGGCCGTCGTCCAGCCCGGCGGGTCCGTCCGCGACGCCGAGGTCATCGACGCGGCCGCCCGCGCCGGCGTCACGATGTACACGACGGGGGAGCGGCACTTCTTCCACTGAGTGACGGGCGCTCCGCGCCCGTCACTCGGTGGAAGAAGTGGTGTTCGATCGCCCCGCCGCTCCCTGCGCGGCGGGGCGCGGTCGGCTTCGCGACGGGGTGCGTTCCGTAGAGCGGGGTGCGTCGCCGGTCGCGGGAATCGCTTGGCACGCGATTCCCGCTGAACCGGCTCTGCCTTGGCGTGCTTGTCTTCCCCGCCGCTCCCTGCGCGGCGGGGCGCGGTCGGCTCGGCGACGGGGCGCGTTCCGTAGAGCGGGTCGCGTCGCCGGTCGCGGGAATCGCTTGGCACGCGATTCCCGCTGAACCGGCTCTGCCTTGCGGTGCTCGTCTTCCCCGCCGCTCCCTGCGCGGCGGGGCGCGGTCGGCTTCGCGACGGGGTGCGTTCCGTAGAGCGGGTAGCGTCGCCGACCGCGTGAATCGCTTGGCACGCGATTCCCGCTGAGTCGGCTCTGCCTTGCGGTGGGCGGTTTCCCGGCCGCTCCTCGCGCGGCGGGGCGTGGTCGGCGTCACGACGTGAGGCTTTCCATGGAGTGGGGGCGTCGCCGGTCACGGGAATCGCTTGGCACGCGATTCCCGCTGAAACCGCTCTGCGGTGCGGTGAGTGGCTCTTAGGGGGCTGCTAGGGGATCGACAGGCGAGGCGCGGGCGGGGGCGCGTAGGGTCACCGGGTGCCTTCCGACTCGACGCCCGCGTCCACTCCCGACACCCCGACCGCCGCCTCCACGATCGCCCCGAACCGGGACCGCGCGCCCGGGACGGGCCGCCGGATCCTCGTCGCGCTGCTCGCCGCCGCGGCGACCGCGCTCGTGGCGCACCTCGCCAACCTGCTGGCCTTCTTCATCGGCAACCAGCTGCAGCCCGGCTCCATCCCGCAGGTCAACGCCTACTTCCTGCTCTCGAGCGTGCTCGGCTTCGTGGTCGTCCTCGTCCTCGCCGTCGCGGGGATGCTCGGACGCACCTGGAGCGCCGCCCTCGCGGGACTCGTCGCGGGTGTGGTCGGAGCCGTGTTCGGCACGCTCGTCCAAGCCAGCGCCACCGGCGAGGCCGTCACGGGCGCCGTCTGGGCCTCCATCTTCCAGACCTTCGCCGGACTCAACCTCGTCTTCCTGCTCGCGTTCACCGTCTCGGCGGCGAGCGTCGGCCACACGCTCTGGAACCGCCTCCGCACCACGGGCGCTCCGGCCGCCGTCGTCACCGACCGCCGCATCGCGATCGTCCGGGCCCCGGCCGCCGACCTCTCGGCGGGCGAGCTCACCCACCTCGAGCGCGTCCCCGTCGACCAGCAGCGCGCCCAGCAGCAGTGGGAGGCGTACGTCGACCTGCTCGAGCGGGCCGGCTGGGAGACGGTCGAGGCCGCACCGGCGCCCGGACTCGCCGACTCCGTCTTCCTCGAGGACGCGGTCGTCGTCTTCGGCGACCACGCCGTGATCGCCCGATCCGGAGCGGAGTCCCGCCGCGGAGAGACGGCGGGCGCCGAGGAGGCCGTCCGCGCCCTCGGCCTGACGGTCGACCGCATCGAGGAGCCGGGCACGCTCGACGGCGGCGACGTCCTCAAGGTGGGATCGACGGTCTACGTCGGCCGCGGAGGCCGGACCGACGCGGCGGGGGTAGCCCAGCTGCGCGCGATCCTCCGCCCCCGCGGGTACGACGTCGTCGCGGTCCCGCTGACCAAGGTGCTGCACCTCAAGAGCGCCGTGACCGCGCTGCCCGACGGCACGGTCATCGGCTGGGAGCCGGTCGTCGACGAGCCGCGCCTGTTCCCCTCCTTCCTGCCGATGCCCGAGGAGGCGGGCGCCCACGTGGTCGTCCTCAACGACGACACCCTCCTGATGGCCGCCTCCGCTCCCCGGAGCGCCGAGCTGCTGCGGAGCCTGGGCTACCGCGTCCTCACCGTGGACGTCTCGGAGTTCGAGAAGCTCGAGGGCTGCGTCACCTGCCTCTCGGTCCGCGTCCGCTGACGGCGGAGGCGGGGGGAACCGCCGGATCGCGGCGGCCGCTGGACGGAGCCCATAGCCCGGGTATAGCCTTCAAGGCTGCCCGGAGCTCTCCGGCCCGGTGGCACCTCCCGCCTCCCCGCCCACCCGGCAGGGGAGGCGGGAGGTGCCACCGGGCCGGAGAGCTC
>NZ_PSTM01000026.1:0-38090 GCF_002930875.1 Rathayibacter sp. AY1A5
CCGTCTTCGAGCCGTAGGCCGAGGCCATCGCGACGTCGATCGGAGCGGTGCCGCCGTTCTTGGCGAGGACCCGGTCCGCACGCCGCCCCTGCTCCACGACCTCGACGGAGTGGACGTCGACGTCGACATCACCCCTCCGGCGGAGCCCGGCTCCCTCTCGCTCTCCGTCGCCGCCGACGCCGTCGACCTCGCCGAGTCGGGCTCCACCGCCCTCCAGCGCCGGTTCACGGGCGGGCTCCCCACGGTCACCGTCACCGACTCGCGCGTCGGCGCGCAGAACGACTGGTACGTCCTCGCCTCGGCGAGCGCCCTCACCGGCCCGAGCGCCTCGATCGGAGCCGACCACCTCGGCTGGACCCCGCGCCTGATCACCGGCACCGGCGCCGTCGCGGGCGATCCGGTCGCCTCCTCCCTCGAGGGCGGCGCGGGCCTGCGCGACGCGCTGCTGCTCGGAGCCGCCGGCGGGGCCGGCACCTGGAGCGCCGACGCCGAGCTGCGGCTGCTGGCCGAGCCGGACGTCGAGGCCGGCTCCTACCGCTCGACGATCACGCTGTCGCTGTTCGCCTAGGCGCGGACCAGCGCAACGGCCGGGGACCGCGCCCCGCGGTCACTCCTGAGCGACCGCGACCGCCACGACGAGCGCGGAGTGGACCGTCGGCTCCGAGACGGCGAAGTAGCGGCTCGAGCCCTCGATCCAGGCCTCGGTCGCACCCTCCCTGGTGCGGAAGCGGACGGGCTCGTCGCTCGAGGTCCCGCGCCCGTCGGCCTTCGCGACCGCCTGCGAGCGCAGATCGGCGAGCACCTGCTCCGCCGTCGTCGCCCCGGAGGCCACGCGGTCGCGGACGGTGCGGGCGCGCACCGCGTCGATCCCGATGTCGCGTCCGGTCGCCAGCGCCGCGACCACCGCGCCGTCGCAGTGCGCGATGCTGATCCGCATCCGCTCCAGCGCCGGGTGCTCGCCGCGGAGCACCGGGCGGCCGTGCGGTCCGGAGCAGCGCTCGCAGCGCGCGTCCACGGCGACCTCGAGGGGATCGATCCCGAGCGTCTCGGCGGCCAGCTCGCGCACGAGGACCCGGCCGAGGAGGAACCCGTCCCGGACCTCGCGCCGACTCGTCGCCTCGTAGCGCAGGCGCTCGGCGAGGGTGAGCAGGCGCAGCATCCGGTGGCGGGCGGAGTCGAGGACCTCGGGCCGCGCCCAGCGCAGCTGCACGTCGTCGGTGGCGAGGAGGGGGAGTCCGGTCATGCCCCGGACGCTACGCACGCCAGGCGACATCGGCGTGACGGGAGGGTGGCCGGAGGGAGACGGGCCGCTGTTGACTGGGAGGCGTGCAGACCTTCCTCCCCTACCCCGACTTCCACCGCAGCGTCCGCGCCCTCGACGGCAAGCGGCTCGGCAAGCAGCGCGTCGAGACGCTGCAGGTCATGCGGGCGCTGACCGTTCCGGGGTACGGCTGGCAGAACCACCCCGTCACGCGGATGTGGCGGGGCTACCGGCCGGCGCTGATGACCTACCAGCGCGAGACCTGCGCGGAGTGGACGGAGCGCGGCTTCGCCGACACGTGCCTCGTGAAGACCGAGGAGGCCCTCGCCGCCGCCCCGGAGGATCTCGCCGCCTACCTGACCGGCGACTACCCGCTCCCGCCGTGGTTCGGCGACGAGCGGCTGCACCTCTCGCACCGCTCGAAGCTCGTGGCCAAGGACGAGGACCACTACGGCCCGCTGTTCCCCGGGACGCCGCCGGGGCTCGACTACCTCTGGCCCGTCGGCGCCTGAGCTCAGGCCGCGGGCGGGCGGAGGAACGGGATCGCGATGCGCGGACGGAACACCTCGCGCTGGTTCGCCTTCACCAGTCCGCAGATGATCAGCACGAAGTGCACCAGCCAGAGCACGGCGAACAGCGTGATCGGGATGCCGATCGGATAGAAGTCCTTCGCGAGCGGGGTGTCGGAGGCGGCGAAGAGCAGCACGACGTGCGCGCCGAGCGTCACGACCCCGATCAGGATCACCGTCAGGCCCCAGTTCGCCGCGTTCCGCGCGTTCTCGGCGGCGAGGCCGCCCTTCCTCCGGGCGGACGGGTACACGGACGCCATGACGATGCCGCCCACGATGAGGCTGAGGAACGGGATCCCGATGAACGCGAGGAAGCCGAGAGCGTACGAGAGGGCGCCCGTGGGCGGTGCGGGGACGGCCTGCGGGGGCGCGACCCGAGCGGCCTCCGGGGTCGTCGCGTCGGCCGGTCGGGGGTCGGAGGAGGGGCTCGCCATGCCGACAGCCTAGGGAACGCCGTCCCCCCGGGTGGCGGTCAGGGTCTTTTCAGGCCTCTGGCCGGGCCTTCGTCTTCGGGGGCTCTCGGGTTAGTCTGTCGAGGTTGACCTGCCGCACGGAGCGTGCAGGGCGTCGGCCGCGGTCGTCGCAGCATCCGGGGGGATTCGCGAAGGAGAAGGTTTGGCGTCCGACAGAAGGACCACCGGTGGTGTGGTCAAGGCGATCGTGGGCTTCCTGGGCATGAGCGTCGTGGCCGGAGTCCTCGTGACCGCCACCGTCACCCCGGCCGTGGCGCTCGCCGGAGTCGCCGCGAACCAGTCGATCGGCGTCTTCGACGGCCTGCCCGACTACCTCGAGGTCGACAAGCTCTCCGAGAAGAGCAACATCTACGCGACCGGCTCCGACGGCCCGCAGCTGCTCGCCTCCTTCTACGTCGAGAACCGCGTCGAGGTGCCGCTCGACCGCATCGCCCAGGCCGCCAAGGACGCCGCCGTCTCGGGTGAGGACCCCCGCTTCTACGACCACGGCGGAGTCGACCTCCCCGGCACCCTCCGCGCCGTCGCGCAGACCTACGTGCTCGGCAACGACGTGCAGGGCGGATCCTCGATCACCCAGCAGTACGTGAAGAACGTCCTCGTCGAGAAGGCCGTCCGCAACATCTCGGACGACGCCGAGCGCGCGGCCGCGATCGACGAGGCCACCCGGACCTCCCCCGAGCGCAAGCTCCGCGAGATGAAGCTCGCCATCGGGCTCGAGAAGCAGTACACGAAGGACCAGATCCTCCAGGGCTACCTCAACATCGCGTTCTTCGGAGGCACCACCTACGGCCTCGAGACCGCCGCGAACTACTACTACGCGACCTCGGCCGCGGACCTCTCGATCGCCCAGGCCGCGAGCCTCATCGCGATCGTCAACAACCCGGCCGTCCTGCGGATCGACCAGCCCGACAACCCGGACAACGGCGCCGCGAACGGCTACGCCCGCAACAAGGACCGCCGCGACTACATCATCGGCAAGATGCTCGAGGAGGGGAAGATCTCGCAGGAGGACCACGACGCCGCCGTCGCCACTCCGATCGAGCCCCGCATCACCCAGCCCAGCACCGGCTGCTCGACCGCGGGCAACGCGGGCTTCTTCTGCGACTACGTCACCAACGTCCTGAAGAACAACGAGATCTTCGGCGCCGACGAGGACACCCGCTGGACGAACTTCCGCCGCGGCGGCCTCGACGTCTACACGACGCTCGACGTCGGCCTGCAGGACGCGGCCGTCGCCGCCGTCGACGCGCAGGTCCCGCAGACCTGGAACTTCGACGTCGGAGCCGTCTCGGTCAGCGTCGAGGTCGGATCCGGGCGCGTGCTCGCGATGACGCAGAACAAGAAGTACTCGCAGGATCCGGACGTTCTCACGACCGACCCGTCCTACAGCGCCGTGAACTACAGCACCGATCGGGCCAACGGCGGATCCTCCGGGATCCAGCCGGGCTCGACCTACAAGCTCTTCACCCTGGTGGAGTGGCTGAAGGAGGGCCACAGCATCAACGAGTCGGTCGACGGGACGCGCAAGTCCACCTGGGGCACCTTCACGGACTCCTGCGTCTCCGGCGGCACCGACACGAGCAACGAGACGAGCGCGAAGAACGACGAGGGCGGCACCGGCGAGGTCGGCACCCCGGTGTCCTTCACGAAGACCTCCCTCAACACCGGCTTCGTCGGCATGGCCCGTGAGCTCGACCTGTGCGGCATCCGCGACACCGCGGTCGACATGGGCGTGAAGCAGGGCAGCGGCGAGGAGCTCGAGCACAACCCGTCGTCGGTGCTCGGCACGAACTACGTCTCGCCCCTCTCGATGGCCGGCGCCTTCGCCACCATCGCCTCCGGCGGCACGACCTGCGACCCCGTCGCGATCGACCGCATCACCGACTCCGCCGGAGCCGACCAGCCGGTGCCCCCGGCGAACTGCCGCCAGTCGATCGACCGCAACGTCGCCGCCACCGCGGCCGTCGCGCTGCAGGCGACCTTCACCGGCGGCGGGACGGCCGTGGCCTCCCGCACCGGCGACGGCGTTCCGCTGATCGGCAAGACCGGCACCACCGACGACGCGAAGGCCACCTGGATGACCGGAGCGAGCACCCGCGTCGCGACCGCCGTCGGCGTGTTCAACGTGAAGGGCGACGCGAACCTGCGCCTCGGCCGCTACTCCTTCGACTCCGGATCCGCCGCCACCGCGCGCCACCGCATCTGGCCGGTCGTCATGCGCGCCGCCGACGCGACGTACGGCGGGACGGACTTCCCGGAGGCCGACGGCTCGCTGCAGGTCGTCCCGAAGGTGGACATCCCGGATGTCGTCGGGCTCTCCTCCGCCGACGCCGAGGCCAAGCTCGAGGCGGCCGGCTTCGGCGTCGTGCAGGGCGGCACGGAGGCGAGCGACGCCGCGGTCGGGACGGTCACCCGCGCCGCCCCGTCGGGCTCGGCCCCGCGCGGCACCGCGATCACCGTGTTCACCAGCTCCGGCAACCAGAAGACCGTGCCGAACGTGACGGGCCAGGACCTGGAGGCCGCGAAGAACGCCTTCGGCGCCGCCGGCTTCACGAAGATCACGCTCGCCTGCGCCGAGGACCCGAAGGCGCCCGATGCCGGCCAGGTCACCGGGCAGGAGCCGGCCGGCGGCTCCCCCGTCGCTCCGGACGCCACGCTGAAGGTGACGATCACCGCGAAGAAGTGCCCCTGACCGGCGCCCGACGGCTCGCGAGAACGCGTCCGGCCCGCGAGGATCCTCGGATCCCGCGGGCCGGACGCGTTCCTGTCGGACGACGGCGTCGGAGCCGGGGCTACTGCCCGCGCCCCCGGATCGCGCCGACGATCGCGACGGTCGCGAAGTAGACGATGAGGGCCAGCACGCCGAACGAGGCGAGCGCCCCGCTGGCCTCGGCCCAGGGCCGTCGCTCGTCCGTCATGGTGCCGGGCATGACGATGTCGAGGGCGAACATGCCCACCGCCAGGGCGAAGCAGACGAGGCTCAGCACGAGCAGCGCCCGGACCGCCTTGCCCACGGGGTCGTAGTAGCGCGGGTTCGACATCGTGCCTCCGGTTCTCGTGCTCTCGTGTCTATCCCGCCCGGACCGCTGTGGCAAGCCGTGGGGACGCGAAGACCCCCGCCCCTCCCCCTCCGCGGGCGCCGCTCACGATGACGGACGGTGCCGTCGTCACGAGCGGTGTCTCGCGGGAGGCGGAGGAGGGACGGGGGTCGGAGCGGGACCGGCTACGCGGCCAGCGGGAGGGCGGCGGCCGAGGTCACCAGCAGCTCGCCGCCGACGGCGTCGACGCGGACAGCGCCTCCGTCGGAGACCTCGCCGCTGACGAACAGGTCGGCGATCCGGTCGTCGATGGAGCGCTGGACGAGCCGGCGCAGGGGCCGGGCGCCGTACTGCGGCTCGTAGCCGTTCTCGGCGAGCCAGTCGACGGCCGCCTCCGTCACCTCGAGCGTCACCTCGCGGGGAGCGAGGCGGGAGCGCGTGGTGTCGAGGACGATGCCGACGATCTCCCGCAGCTGCTCGCGGCCGAGGCGGCGGAACAGGACGATCTCGTCGATCCGGTTGAGGAACTCGGGGCGCATCGCCTCGCGGAGACGGCCCATGACGCGATCGCGCAGGTCCTTCTCCGAGGCGAAGCCCTCGGCCGACGCGTCGCTCTGAGCGACGAAGCCGAGCGCACCCGACCGCGAGGCCAGGAACTCCGAGCCGAGGTTCGAGGTCATGATGATCACCGTGTTGCGGAAGTCGACCGTCCGCCCCTGGCCGTCGGTCAGACGCCCGTCGTCGAGTACCTGCAGCAGCAGGTTGAACACGTCGGGGTGCGCCTTCTCGATCTCGTCGAACAGGACCACCGAGTACGGGTTCCGGCGCACGCGCTCGGTCAGCTGACCGGCCTCGTCGTAGCCGACGTACCCGGGAGGGGCGCCGACCAGCCGCGAGACCGTGTGACGCTCGCCGAACTCGCTCATGTCGAAGCGGATGACCGACTGCTCATCGGCGAAGAGGGAGCCCGCGAGGGTGCGCGCCAGCTCCGTCTTGCCGACACCGGTCGGACCGAGGAAGAGGAACGAGCCGACCGGGCGCGAGGAGTCGCCGAGGCCTGTGCGGCTGCGGCGGACGGCCCGGGCGACCGCGGTGACCGCGTCGTCCTGGCCGATGACCCGCTGGTGCAGCTCGGTCTCGAGGTGCGCGAGGCGCTCGCGCTCCCCCTCCGTGAGCCGCGACACCGGGATGCCGGTGGCGCGGGCGATGACGGCCGCGATCTCGGTCTCGCCGACGACCGCCTCCGCGGGGGCGCTGCCGGTGGCCGCGTCGAGCTCCGCCTGCACGGCGCTGATCTCGTCGCGGACGCGGGACGCCTCCTCGTAGTGCTCGGCCGAGACGGCCGCGTTCTTGTCGGCCTCCAGGGTCGCCAGACGCTCGAGCAGAGCTCCGGTGTCGACGCCGGCTCCGAGGCGGAGGCGGAGGCGCGCGCCGGCCTGGTCGATCAGATCGATCGCCTTGTCGGGCAGCACGCGGTCGGTGAGGTACCGGGCCGAGAGCTCGACGGAGGCGCGCAGGGCCTCGTCCGTGAAGCGCACGCGGTGGTGCTCCTCGTAGGCGGGGCGCAGGCCGTGCAGGATGGCGACCGCGTCCTCGATGCCGGGCTCGCCGACGCGGACCGGCTGGAAGCGCCGCTCCAGTGCCGGGTCCTTCTCGATGGTGCGGTACTCCTTGAGCGTGGTGGCGCCGACGAGGTGCAGCTCGCCTCGGGCCAGACGCGGCTTGAGGATGTTGCCCGCGTCCATGCCGCCCTCGCCGCCGCCGCCCGCACCGACCACGGTGTGGACCTCGTCGATGAAGACGATCAGCTCGCCGGAGTGCGCCGCGATCTCGTCCATGGTGCCGGTGAGGCGCTCCTCGAAGTCGCCGCGGTAGCGGGTGCCTGCCAGCATGCCGGGGAGGTCGAGCGAGATCACGCGCTTGCCGCGCAGCTGCTCGGGGACCTCCTCCGCCACGATCGCGCGGGCGAGGCCCTCGACGATCGCGGTCTTGCCGACGCCGGCCTCGCCGACGAGCACCGGGTTGTTCTTGGTGCGGCGGCTGAGGATCTCGACGGTCTGCTCGATCTCGTCGGCGCGCCCGATGACCGGGTCGAGCCGGCCCTCGCGGGCGAGAGCGGTGAGGTCGGTGCCGAACTTGTCGAGCATCGGAGTGTCGGAGGCGGGCTGTCCCGCCTCCTGCTGCTGCGGGGCCTCGGTCTCGCGCATGCCCTGGGTGAGGGCCTCGGCGGTGACGCCGGCGCGGGCGAGGACCTGCCCGGCGGGGGCGTCCTGGCCGAGCACGAGCGCGAAGAAGAGGTGCTCGGGCTCGATGTAGGTCGAACCGCTGGAGCGGGCGACCTGGTAGGCGTGGAACAGCGCGCGCTGCGCGCTGGGGGTGATGGTGGCCGCGTTCTGCGAGGCGTGGGCCTCGTCGGCCTGCGGGAGGCGCGCCTCCGCGGCGGTGGCGATGGTGGCGGGGTCGACGCCGATGCGGCGCACGGCCTGCGAGACGGTCTCGTCGTCGATGAGCACGCGGAGCACGTGCAGGGCGTCGAGCTCGGTCTGGCCGCGCTCGAGGGCGAAGCGTCCTGCGGACTGCAGGATGTCGCGGGTACGGGCGGTGAGGAATCGGCTGAGGTCGATCGACCGCGCCGCGCGGGCGCGCTCACCGTCGAGGTAGCGGGCGAGGAAGTCGTCGAACGAGCTCGCTCCGGCCTCGCTGTAGTTGTCGGGCACCTGTCCTCCTGAGGAAGTTGAGTCGGTTACGCTCAAGTTCAACGCAGGGGTGCCGTTCCTATTCCCAGCCCTCCCCCGCGAGATGCCGCTTCGGTCCACGGCACACCGCGGCGGGCATTCCGACCGGCGTCTCGCGGGGACGGGAAGAGACACGGACTCCGGGGAGTCCGTGCCTCTCTGCGCCGACGCGCATTTCCTCCGGGGTGGGAGCTCTAGGGGACGAGGTAGCCCGCCGCGCGGAACAGCTCATACCACTCCGGCCGCGTGAGCGGCAGATCGGAGCCGAGGGCCGCATCGCGCACGCGCTGCTCGTTGGTCGTGCCGAGCACGACCTGCATGCCCGCCGGGTGGCGGGTGATCCAGGCGGTGGCCACGGCGATCGCCGGGACCTCGTAGGTCGCTGCGAGCCGGTCGATGACGGCGTTCAGCTCGGCGTAGGCCGGGTTGTCGAGGAAGACGCCGGTGAAGAACCCCGCCTGGAAGGGCGACCAGGCCTGCACGGTGATGTCGTTCAGGCGGCAGTAGTCGAGGATGCCGGCGTCGCGCATGACGGACTGGTCCTCGCCGACCATGTTGGAGGCGACACCCTGCGCGATCAGCGGCGCATGGGTGATCGAGAGCTGCAGCTGGTTCGCCACGATCGGCTGGTTCAGCGACTTCTTCAGCAGCTCGATCTGGTACGGCGTCTGGTTCGAGACGCCGAAGTGCTTCACCTTGCCGGACGCGTGCAGCTCGTCGAACGCGCGGGCCACCTCATCGGGCTCGACGAGCGCGTCGGGCCGATGCAGGAGCAGCACGTCGACGTAGTCGGTGCGCAGCGCCTTCAGCGAGCCCTCGACCGAGGCCATCAGGTGCTCGTACGAGAAGTCGAAGTAGGGGCCGTCCGGGACGATGCCCGCTTTGGTCTGCAGGACGACCTGCTCGCGCTCCGACGGGGTCAGCGCCATCGCCTCGGCGAAGCGCTCCTCGCAGCGGTGCAGCTCGCCGCCGTACACGTCGGCATGGTCGAAGAAGTCGATGCCGGAGTCGCGGGCGGCGCCGACGAGGCCGCGGATCGCCTCGTCGCTCATCTCGGGGATGCGCATGAGGCCGAGGACGACGTTCGGGGAGTCGACACCGGAGGTGCCGAGGGGGACGTGCTTCACAGGGAGTGCTCCTTCGCTGGATACCTCGTCCACGGTAGGCGCCCCGCCTGGGCGCCGTCCAACAGGGGGTGCTGGTGCGATTCATCCGGCGGAGTGGTGAATCGGCGGAGGGCGTCGAGGATGCCGGACGAACGTGGTGCCGCGACCCCGATTCCGCGGCAGGGAGGGAGTCCTTCGTCGTTCGTCCTGAGTTCTGAACGGCTTGTCCGCGCATCGCGACGGTGGAAGGCTGCCGCCATGACGATCGAGGTGCGCGCAGCCACCGTCTTCGACGACCTGACGACGATGGTCGGCCCGAAGCGCCCCGACGCGAGCGTGTGCTGGTGCCTGAGCTACCGGCTCCGCTCCTCCGTCGAGAACCGGGCTCTCGCCGGTCCCGCTCGCGGCGCCCGGGTGCGGGAGCTCGTCGCGGAAGATCCTCCGCCCGGCGTCCTCGCGTACGACGGCGACGAGGTGGTCGGCTGGGCGGCGGTGCACCCCCGGGCCGACACGAGCTACGCGACGAACCGGCGCATCCCGCACGTGGACGCCCTCGACGTGTGGAGCGTGTGGTGCCTGCGCGTGCGGCCCGGCTTCCGCGGGCGCGGGATCTCGCATCCGCTGCTCGAGGGCGCCGTCGAGTTCGCCCGAGCCCACGGGGCACCGGCGATCGAGGGCTACCCGGTCGACAACGCCGGTGCGGAGGTCGACCGGACGATGGCGTACGTCGGCACGCGCTCGCTGTTCGAGCGCGCCGGCTTCGAGAAGGCCGCGGACACGACCTCGGTGCTCGGCGGCTTCCCCCGGGTGCTGATGCGCCTGGCCCTCTGACGGCGCCCGCGACAGCCGCTCCGGCCCAGTTCCGCCGAGACACCGCCGAACCGCCCGAGGCGCCGCCGGGAGGACGGCGCCTCGGCGACAGGGCGGTGCCTCGGCGGGCGCGGCGACCCGACGCCCGCCCGCCGCCCAAGACGAGGAACGGCCCCTCACCCGCGAGGGGAGGGGCCGTTCGCCGTGGAGGCCGGGACGCGGTGTCGACGCCTAGAAGTCCCAGTCCTCGTCCTCGGTGTTCACGGCCTTACCGATCACGTAGGAGGAGCCGGAGCCCGAGAAGAAGTCGTGGTTCTCGTCCGCGTTGGGCGAGAGGGCCGACAGGATCGCGGGGTTCACATCGGTGACCTGCTTGGGGAACATCGGCTCGTAGCCGAGGTTCATCAGCGCCTTGTTGGCGTTGTAGTGCAGGAACTTCTTGACGTCCTCGGTCAGGCCGAGCTGGTCGTAGAGGTCCTGCGTGTACTGCGCCTCGTTGTCGTAGAGCTCGTAGAGCAGCGAGAACGTGTAGTCCTTGATCTCGTCGCGCTTGGCCTGGTCGACCCGCTCGAGTCCCTTCTGGAACTTGTAGCCGATGTAGTAGCCGTGCACGGCCTCGTCGCGGATGATCAGGCGCACGAGGTCGGCCGTGTTGGTGAGCTTGGCGCGCGAGGACCAGTACATCGGCAGGTAGAAGCCCGAGTAGAAGAGGAACGACTCCAGCAGCGTGGAGGCGACCTTCCGCTTCAGCGGGTCGTCGCCGCGGTAGTAGTCCATCACGATGGACGCCTTCTTCTGCAGGTTCGGGTTCTCCATCGACCAGCGGAAGGCCTCGTCGATGTCCTGGGTGTTCGACAGGGTCGAGAACACCGAGGAGTACGACTTGGCGTGGACCGACTCCATGAACGCGATGTTCGTGTAGACGGCCTCCTCGTGAGGCGTGATCGCGTCCGGGATGAGCGAGACGGCGCCGACGGTGCCCTGCACGGTGTCGAGCAGGGTGAGCCCGGTGAACACACGCATGGTGAGCTGCTGCTCCTGGTGCGTGAGCGTGTTCCACGACTGGATGTCGTTCGACAGCGGGACCTTCTCGGGCAGCCAGAAGTTGCTCGTGAGGCGGTTCCACACCTCGACGTCCTTGTCGTCCTGGATCCGGTTCCAGTTGATCGCCTGGACGGAGTCGACGAGCTTGAGCTTCTCGGGGGGAGTCATGATTCCTTCTCGCTGCTGCGGATGGGTCGTGCGGAGGGGGGTGGGGCTGCGTGCTCTAGAGCATGCACGAGACGCACTGGTCGAGCTCGGTGCCCTCGAGCGCCAGCTGACGGATGCGGATGTAGTAGATCGTCTTGATGCCCTTGCGCCAGGCGTAGATCTGGGCGCGGTTGACGTCGCGGGTGGTCGCCGTGTCCTTGAAGAAGAGCGTGAGCGAGAGGCCCTGGTCGACGTGCTGCGTGGCGGCGGCGTAGGTGTCGATGATCTTCTCGTAGCCGATCTCGTACGCGTCCTGGTAGTACTCCAGGTTGTCGTTCGTCATGAACGGCGCCGGGTAGTAGACGCGGCCGAGCTTGCCCTCCTTGCGGATCTCGATCTTCGACGCGATCGGGTGGATCGAGGACGTCGAGTTGTTGATGTACGAGATCGAGCCGGTCGGCGGGACGGCCTGCAGGTTCTGGTTGTAGATGCCGTGCTCCATGACCGAGGCCTTGAGCGCACGCCAGTCGTCCCGGGTGGGGACCGCGATGCCCGAGTCGGCGAAGAGGCGGGAGACGCGCTCGGTGGCCGGCGCCCACTCCTTCTCGGTGTAGGTGTCGAAGAACTCGCCCGAGGCGTACTTCGAGTCGGCGAAGCCCTCGAAGGTGGTGCCGCGCTCGATGGAGAGGTTGTTGGAGGCGCGCAGGGCGTGGAACAGCACCGAGTAGAAGTAGATGTTGGTGAAGTCGATGCCCTCCTCGGATCCGTAGTGGATCCGCTCGCGGGCGAGGTAGCCGTGCAGGTTCATCTGGCCGAGGCCGATGGCGTGCGACTTGTCGTTGCCGTCCTCGATCGAGCGGACCGAGGTGATGTGCGACTGGTCGGACACCGAGGTGAGGCCGCGGATCGCGGTCTCGATGGTGCGGCCGAAGTCGGGCGAGTCCATCGTCAGCGCGATGTTCAGCGATCCGAGGTTGCAGGAGATGTCCTTGCCGATCTGCGCGTAGGAGAGGTCCTCGTTGTAGGTCGTCGGAGTGTTGACCTGGAGGATCTCGGAGCAGAGGTTGGACATGTTGATGCGGCCCTTGATCGGGTTCGCCTGGTTCACCGTGTCCTCGAACACGATGTAGGGGTAGCCCGACTCGAACTGGATCTCGGCGATGGTCTGGAAGAACTCGCGCGCCGAGATCTTGGTCTTCTTGATGCGCGGGTCGTCGACCATCTCGCGGTACTTCTCCGAGAGGGAGATGTCGCCGAAGGGGATGCCGTAGACCCGCTCGACGTCGTAGGGCGAGAAGAGGTACATGTCCTCGTTGTTCTTCGCGAGCTCGAACGTGATGTCGGGCACGACGACGCCGAGGGAGAGCGTCTTGATGCGGATCTTCTCGTCGGCGTTCTCGCGCTTGGTGTCGAGGAAGCGGAGGATGTCGGGGTGGTGCGCCGAGAGGTACACCGCTCCCGCGCCCTGGCGCGCGCCGAGCTGGTTGGCGTAGCTGAAGCTGTCCTCAAGGAGCTTCATCACGGGGATGATGCCCGAGGACTGGTTCTCGATCTGCTTGATCGGGGCGCCGGCCTCGCGGATGTTCGAGAGCGAGAGGGCGACGCCGCCGCCGCGCTTGGAGAGCTGGAGCGCGGAGTTGATGCCGCGGGCGATCGACTCCATGTTGTCCTCGATGCGCAGCAGGAAGCAGGAGACGAGCTCGCCGCGCTGTGCCTTGCCTGTGTTGAGGAAGGTCGGGGTCGCGGGCTGGAAGCGGCCGGCGACGATCTCCTCGACGAGGGCGGTCGCGAGCGTCTCGTCGCCCTGGGCGAGGCCGAGGGCGGTCATCACGACGCGGTCCTCGAAGCGCTCGAGGTAGCGCTTCCCGTCGAACGTCTTGAGCGTGTACGAGGTGTAGTACTTGAACGCGCCGAGGAAGGTCGCGAAGCGGAACTTCTTCGAGTACGCCAGGTCGTTGAGCTGCTGGATGAACTCGAACGAGTACTGGTCGAGCACGGCCTGCTCGTAGTACTCCTTCTCGACCAGGTAGTCGAGGCGCTCCTTGAGCGTGTGGAAGAACACCGTGTTCTGGTTGACGTGCTGCAGGAAGAACTCGCGAGCGGCCTCGCGGTCCTTGTCGAACTGGATCTCTCCGTTCGGGCCGTAGAGGTTCAGCATCGCGTTGAGCGAGTGGTAGTCCATCTGTGCGGCGTCGCGGGGAGCGTCGATCACTGCTGCGTCCAAAACGTGTCCAATCCTTCGTCGACGGCGCGGACGTCGTCGGGTGTTCCGAATACTTCGAATCGATAGAGGTGCGGCACCTCGCACTTGCGGGCGATGATGTCGCCGGCCAGGCAGTACGCCTCGCCGAAGTTCGTGTTGCCGGCGCCGATGACGCCGCGGATCAGGGAGCGGTTGCACGGATCGTTGAGGAACCGGATGACCTGCTTGGGGACCGCTCCTCCGCCGTTGCCGCCGCCGTAGGTGGGGAGGACGAGCACGTACGGCTCGTGGACGTGGAGCGTGTCGAGGGCGGCTCCGTCGCGACGGGCGTGGAGCGGGATGCGCTGCGCCGGCCGTCCGAGCTTCTCGATGAACCGGTGCGTGTTCCCCGAGCTGCTGGAGAAGTACACGAGCCCGCTCATCCTCCGGCCCCTCTCCCCGTCAGCTGCTGTTCTCGGTCCCGCCTCCGAGGCGGCTGCGCGGTGAGCCGCGAGGCGGAGGAGGAGGCCGCAGCGGCGCTACGGCGCCCGCCGACGACGTCGCGGATCGCCGTCCGTGCGCCTCAGAGGGTCGCGATCTTGTCGGGGCGGAAGCCGGACCAGTGGTCGTCGTCCGTGATGACGACCGGCGCCTGGAGGTAGCCGAGGGCTTTGACGGCCTCGAGGGCCTTCTCGTCCACGGAGAGGTCGAACACCTCGTAGTCGATGCCCTTGCTGTCGAGGGCGCGGTACGTCGCGGTGCACTGGACGCAGGAGGGCTTGGTGTAGACCGTCACAGCCATGGGTGTCGCCTTTCGGAGGGGGTGTCCCGGTGCAGCTCCCCGACCGGCGGCTCGCGATGCGGGCGGGGTCGGAGGGTGGTCCGGGTGAGTTCTGGGTGCCGGTGGGGCTCTCGCTCCGACCTGCTCAGCAATACTACATATAGGGGGCGGGCCGGTGTCAGCCCACTAGACGTAGTAGTTACAGCCGTGTAGTTATCCACCGGTTCCTCCCCCGTTCATCCACAGGCCGGAGCCCGTGGAACCGCGGAAGGACGCGGATCCGGACGAACCATCCACAGGTGTGGACAGAAGGATCCCGTTCACTGTGTACAACGCGTCACGGCGTGTCGGCATGCCCGACCGGTGGGGTCCGCGCGGCGGCTCGACCACAAGATGTGGTGGTCGGATCGCATCGCGGGGCATGCCCGGACGGTACGCCCGACCACCGACACCGCGAACGGTCAGAGGAGCTGCGCGGCCCACTCCCGGGCGACGGCGCGCAGGTGCGGGAGCGGGTCCGCGAGGGCCGCGGACGAGGAGCCCGCCGCCTCCGTCAGCGACACCGCCGCGGTGAAGCCGGGAGTCGGCGCCGCGATCGCCCCGGCGACGAGGAGCGTCCGCGCCCCGGCCGCCTCGGCGAGCGCGAGGACGTGCAAGGGGACCTTGCCGGCGGCGGACTGCGCGTCGAAGCGCCCCTCCCCCGTGATGACGACGTCCGCGCCCGCGAGGAGCGTCGGGAGCCCGATCGCCCGTCCGACGGCGCCGGCGCCGGAGGTCGGGCGCGCGCCCCAGGCGAGCAGCCCGAAGCCCGTCCCGCCCGCCGCCCCGGAGCCCGGCGCATCGGGATTCGCGTCCAGGTGCGCGGCGAGACGGCGGAGGCCGCTCTCGAGGAGGAGGACGTCCTCGGGGCCGGCCCCCTTCTGCGGACCGAAGACGCGGGCCGCCCCGGAGTCGCCGAGCAGCGGGGTCGCGACATCGCTGAGCACGACCGCGCCTCCGGGCGGCAGAGGACGCAGCGCGCGGAGGTCGGCGGCGGCGAGCGCGGGCAGCGCACCGCCTCCCTCGCCGAGGTCGCGGCCGGAGGCGGTGGAGAAGCGTGCGCCGAGCTCGCGGAGCGCTCCGACTCCGCCGTCGGTCGAGGCGCTGCCGCCGATCGCCAGCAGCAGGGCGTGCGCCCCCGCGTCGAGGGCGGCGGCGATCGCGCGGCCGAAGCCGCGCGTGTGCGCGGTGAGCGGACGGAGCGGGTCGAGCAGCGTGATGCCGCTCGTGGAGGCGAGCTCGACGACGGCTGTCCCGTCGGGGAGCAGCAGCCACCAGGCGCGGACCGGCCGGTCGTCCGGGCCGGGGACGACGACCGGCCGCCGAAGCGACCCCGGGACCGCGAGCGCGAAGGCCTCGACCGTGCCCTCTCCTCCGTCGGCCATCGGCGCGAGGACGATCTCGTCCCCCGGGCGCGCAGCGCTCCAGCCCTCGGCGATCGCCCGCGCGACCTCGACCGCGCTCGCCGACCCCTTGAAGGAGTCGGGCGCGACGACGACCCTCAGCCTGCCCACGCGCTCAGTGTGGCACCGCGCCGCCACTCAGAGCGGGGTCGCGAGCCGGTAGCCGCGCTTGATCACCGTCGCCACGAGCCGCGGTTCGGGGAGGGCCTGACGGAGGCGGCTGATAGCGACGTCGACCGCGTGGTCGTCGAGAACCTCCGGCGCGGAGGCCGCGAGGACGTGACGCGCGACGGTCGCTCCCTCGGCGGCGACGAGAGTCCGGAACAGCGCAAGCGCGACCGGGGTCAGCGCCACCCGGGTCCCGGCCAGGACGGCGTGCCGGCCTCGGAGCTCGAGAGTGCCGAAGGCCGTCTCGATGCGGGGCGACGCCTGCTCGAGGTGCTCGCAGGTCAGGCGGATGAGCGCACCCATCCGGAACCGGTCCGGCACGACCGGGAGGATCCCTGCCTCGACCAGGGGTGCTGCGGTCACGGGGCCCACGGCGGCGGCGACCACCGTCTCGCGGAAGGCCGCCTGGAGGTCGTCGAGGCGGCCCGCGGCCTCCGCGACCGTGAAGAGCGCCTCCACCGCCGGCGCGCTGGTGAAGGTGACGGCGTCGATGCCCCCTCCGCAGACCGCGTCGATCAGCCGCAGCACCCGGGCGGAGTCCTCGTGCACGCTCCAGCGGTAGGGCGCGGCCGTGAGCACCCGGGCGCCGGCGTCGCGGAGACGCTGCAGCTGAGCCGGGTCGGTGAATCCGTGCAGCTGCACCGCGATCGTGCGGCCGGCGACGCCCTCGCGCAGGGCCAGGTCGACGAGGGAGGTGGTCGTCTCGCGCTCGCTCATCCCGTGGTCGTCGAGACCCGCCGCACGGATCGCTCCGCGCGCCTTGGGTCCGCGGACGAGGATCCGCGCGGAGGACAGCGCGTCGGCCAGCTCGATCCCCGCGGCGTCCGCGGCCTCGAGCCAGCGCCGCAGGCCGTAGGAGGTGGTGGCGAGGAGCACGTCGGGACGGGCGGCGACGATGGCGCGGGTCTCCTCCTCGAGCGCGCCCTCGGTGTCGACGCCGCGCATGCGGATGGTGGGGGCGTGCGTCACGGCGGCACCGCGGCGCTCGAACGCGGCGATCAGGTCCTCGGAGCGGCGGTCGGAGGTGACCCCGATGCGGAAGCCGTCCAGCTGGTCGGGTCGGAACCCCACGGCGGCGTCGGGATCGGTGCCGGTCATGCTCGGCCCCCTCGGGGTCTCACGCGGTCAGTGCATCGACCGCTCGGGCGATGCTCTCGGGGTCCCCCGCATCATGGCACGCGGCCTGCCGGACCACCTCGCCGATGACGATCACGGCGGGCGAGCGCGGTGCCAGCTCGGCGAGCAGGCCGAGCACTCCGCCGACCGACGAGACCGTCGTGCGCTGGTCGCGCGACCAGCCCCGCTCGACGATCGCGAGGGGCGTGTCGGCGCGCATCCCGGCGCGCTGCAGCCCGGCGACGAGGTGCGGGAGGGTGTTCACGCCCATCAGCACCACGATCGTCCCGCCCAGCCCGGCCAGATGGCCGAGCTCCTGCTCGCTGAACGGCGCATGGCCCGAGACCACGGTGAAGGCCCTGCTGACCTCGCGGTGGGTGACCGGGATCCCGGCGGCGGCGGGCACCGAGATCGCGCTGGTCACTCCGGGGACGACCGTGGAGCCGACGCCGGCGAGCCGGCACGCGCGCACCTCCTCCGACCCGCGGCCGAACACGAACGGATCGCCGCCCTTCAGGCGCACGACGTCCAGACCCGCGAGGGCCCGCTCGATCATCAGCCGCTCGATCTCGTGCTGCGGCACCGCATGATGACCCGGCGTCTTGCCGACGTCGATCAGCTCGGCGCCGGGCGCCCACTCGGCCAGGCCCTCGTGCGGACCGAGCCGGTCGTAGAGCACCACGTCCGCGTCGCGGAGGGCGCGGCGGGCGGCGAGGGTCATCAGATCCGGATCGCCGGGGCCGCCGCCGACGATGCTGACGTGCCCGACCGGCCGGGTCGGCGCGGGGGCCTCGTCGACGATCCAGGGGCAGAGCTCGGCCGCCGCTGCTCGGAGCGGCGCCGGCCCCTCCACCCACACGATCAGGGCCGGGGGCGCCGGGGTGAGCGCGTCCTCCGCCTCGTGCCGCTCGACGAGTGCGCCGGCGGCTCGGTAGCGGGCGAGCACGCGGCGGGTCCCGGAGGCGGTGCCGATCACGAGCACGCGGCGTCCGGCGAGGTCGAGGGAGAGCTGCATCACGAGTCCGATCCGATCCCGGCCGGACCGACGGGGATCCTCGGCCCCGCGACCAGCACGGGTCCGTCCGGTCTCTCGTCCCGGCCGGCGGGCCGGACCTGCCCGCGCTCGCGCACGGTCGCGACGCGCGGATCCGCGGTGTCCGGGGCGTTCACGAAGGAGCGGAAGCGGCGGAGCCGGTCGGGATCGGCGAGGGTCGCCGCCCACTCGTCGACGTAGGTGTCGACGTGCGTGGCCATGGCGGCCTCCAGCTCGGCGGCGATGCCGAGCGAGTCCTCGCAGACCACCTCGCGCACGTGCTCGAGTCCGCCGGGGAGCTCCTCCTGCCAGCGGGCGGTCCGCTGGAGCCGCTCGGCCGTCCGCACGTAGTACATGACGTAGCGGTCGATGTAGCGCACCAGGGTCTCGTCGTCGAGGTCCTGCGCGAGCAGCTGGGCGTGCGCCGGCTGGTAGCCGCCGTTGCCGCCGACGTAGAGGTTCCAGCCGAGGTCGCTCGCGATGACGCCGATGTCCTTCCCCCGCGCCTCGGCGCACTCGCGGGCGCAGCCGCTGACCCCGAGCTTGAACTTGTGCGGCGAGCGGAGACCCCGGTACCGCTCCTCGAGGAAGACCGCCATCCCGACCGCGTCCTGGACTCCGAAGCGGCACCAGGTCGATCCGACGCACGACTTGACCGTGCGCAGCGACTTGCCGTACGCCTGACCCGACTCGAAGCCGGCGTCGACGAGGAGGCGCCAGATCTCGGGCAGCTGCTCGAGGCGGGCGCCGAACATGTCGATCCGCTGCCCGCCGGTGATCTTCGTGTAGAGGCCGTACTGCTCGGCGACCTCGGCGATCACCTTGAGCTTCGCCGGCGTGATCTCGCCCCCGGGGATCCGCGGGACGACGGAGTAGGTGCCGTCCTTCTGCATGTTGGCCAGGGCGCGGTCGTTGGTGTCCTGCAGCGGCGCCTGGCCGCCGTCGAGGATGTAGGCGTTCGTCTGGGTGGCGAGGACGGAGGCGATCACCGGCTTGCAGACGTCGCAGCCCAGCCCGGAGCCGAAGCGCTCCATCACCTGCTCGGCCGAGTGCAGCCCGAGGATGCGGACCGACTCGAACAGCTCGCTGCGGCTGAGCGCCACGTGCTCGCAGAGGGCGCGGGAGACCTCGACGCCCGCACGGATCAGCTCCGTGTCGAGCAGCTTCTTCACCAGGGGCACGCACGATCCGCACTGGGTGCCCGCGCGGGTGCAGGCCTTGAGCGGCCCCAGCTCGGTGCACCCCTCGCCGATCGCGTGGCGGACCTCGCCGACCGAGACGTTGTTGCACGAGCAGACCTGGGCGTCGTCCGGAAGGTCGCCCGAGGGCGCCTCCGCCCCCGCCGCCGCGAGGTAGGCGCCGGGCTCGGCCGGCAGCTCGCGCCCCAGCAGCGGGCGGAGGGAGGAGTAGGGGCCCGCGTCGCCGACGAACATCCCGCCGAGCAGCGTGCGCGCATCGTCCGAGACGACGACCTTCTGGTAGAGACCGCGGGCCGGATCGGCGTAGACGACCTCGAGCGCTCCCTCCGTGGTGCCGAGGGCGTCGCCGAAGCTGGCGACCTCCACGCCCGAGAGCTTGAGCTTGGTGGCGTCGTCGACCCCCGGGAAGGTCGCGTCGCCGCCGAGGATCCGGTCGGCGACCACCTCCGCCATCGCGTTGGCGGGTGCGACGAGCCCGACCGTGCGGCCGGCGATCGCGGCGACCTCGCCGATGGCCCAGACTCCCGCCCTGCTGGTGCGGCAGGCCTCGTCGACGACCACGCCTCCGCGCGGTGCGACCTCGATCCCGACCGCTCGGGCGAGCTCGTCGCGCGCCGTGATCCCGATGGAGAAGACCACGAGATCGGCGCTGATGCTGCTGCCGTCGGTCAGCGCGACGCCGAGCACCGTCCCCGTCGGCGAGGTGAGGATCGCGGTGGGCCGGTTGCCGAGGTGCAGCGCGATCCCCTGCGCCGAGATGATGCGGCCGAGGGCCTGCCCGGCGCCCTCGTCGAGCTGCGCGCTCATCAGCCAGCGGCCGGAGTGGACGAGGGCGGTGCGCGCACCGAGCCGGTGCGCGCCTCCCGCCGCCTCGAGGCCGAGCAGACCGCCGCCGACCACGACCACGATCGCGGGGCGTCCGCGCCGGGCGCGGAACGCGGCGAGCTCGGCGACGAGCCCGTCCACGTCCTCGAGCGTGCGGTAGACGCGGCCGTGCTCGGCGCCCTCGATCGGCGGGACCGTGGCGGAGGAGCCCGTCGCCAGGACGATCTCGTCGCCCTCGAGGGAGCGGCCGTCCGCGAGCTCGACGCGCAGGCGGTCGGGATCGATCGCGACGACACGGGAGGAGGTGATCAGCCGCGCCGACTCCCACAGAGCGCCGTCGCCCAGAGTCAGGTCGTGCTCGCCGTCGAGGCGCTTCGAGAGTGCGACGCGGTCGTAGGGACGGTGCACCTCCTCGCCGAGGACGGTGATCTCCAGCGCCTCGTCGCCTGCCCGGGCGACGAGCGCGTCGACCAGGCGGTGCGCGGCGGGTCCCGCTCCGACGACGAGCACGCGTCGGGGCCGGGCGGCGGGGTTCGCTCCAGGAGTCATGACGTCCACCGTAGGGACGGCCCGTTTCCCCGCCGTTGCCCCTGTGTAACAGCGTGTGACGCGCGCCTCTCGGCGAGCGCCGCAGGCCGTGAGGGCTTCGTTACGCCCGTGACACCGGAGGCGTGCTCGCACGAAACGCGCGATCCCTACCGTTGCCTCATCGCGTCCGACCGGATGCGGTGGCCCACCCGCAGGAAGAAGGCGCAGCGATGACCCTCCTCGATCGGCTCGCCCCCGCGACCGCCACCACCTGGGTGCCGGTCTGCGCCGTCGGCGACCTCGAGCCGCTCTGGGGCGAGGCCGCCCTGGTCGGCGGTGTGCAGCTCGCCCTGTTCCTCCTGCCCGACGGGCGGGTGCGGGCCGTCTCGAACCTCGACCCCGCGACCGGCGCCGCCGTGCTCTCACGCGGCATCGTCGGCTCGCGTCTGGTCGACGGGGTGCAGCGGCCCACGATCGCCTCCCCCCTGCACAAGGACGTCTTCGACCTCGAGACCGGCGCCTGCTTCACACGAGCGGAGCTGCACCTCGCCACCTGGCAGGTGCGCGAGAGCGACGGCACGATCGAGGTCGCCCAGCGGACCGCTCTGGTCGCCGCGTCCCACGGGACCTCCGACGACGACGGGAGGCGTGCCGTCGCCGCGCTGGTCGAGGCGGTCCGCCGGGCCAACCCGGCGCTGGACGTGCTCGACTCCTTCGTCGACGTGCAGCAGCCCGACGTCCCCGCGACCCTGGGTTCTCTCGAGCCGGGCCGGCCGGCGGTGGTCGTGCCGCTGCTGCTCTCGGCCGGCTACCACGTGCACGTCGACCTCGCCGAGGCCGCGGCGGAGGCGGAGCGGCCGGTGCGGGTCTCGGGCGCGCTCGGACCCGATCCCCGCCTGGCGCGCGTGCTCGCCCGCCGGCTCCACGAGGCAGGGCTCGACGACGGCGACCGCGTCGTGCTCGCCGCTGCCGGCTCGAGCGACGCCGGTGCCGTCGCGGACTGCTGGACCACCGGCCGCCTCCTCGCCGCCGAGCTCGGCCGCGAGGTGAGCACCTCGTTCATCTCGGCCGCCGAGCCGCGGATCGCGGAGGCGGTCGCCGCCGAGCGCGCCGCCCACCCCGGCGCGCGCGTCGTGGTCGCCACCTACCTGCTCGCGCCCGGCTACTTCGCCGGCCTGGCCGCCTCCGCGGGGGCCGACCTCGCCTCCGCTCCCCTCCTCACCGCCGTCGATCCGCCCGCCCGCGAGCTGGTCGACATCGTCTCGGAGCTGTTCGGGCGCAACGCCTGACGCCTCCTCCCCGCACCACCACCGCTCCACCTCCCCGTCCCGAGCGCGCCCTCGCGCCCGCCGCCCACCCTCCGGAGGACCACGATGACTGCTGCACCCCCGACCACCGTCCCCACGACCGCCGCCACATCCACCGGCATCATCCGACGGCCGGGCCGCTGGATCGACGGCTGGAACCCCGAGGACCCCGCCCAGTGGGAGGCGGAGGGACGCTCCGTCGCCGCTCGCAATCTGAGGTGGTCGATCTTCGCCGAGTTCCTCGGCTTCGTCGTCTGGCAGCTCTGGTCGGTCGTCGTCGTCTCGCTGCCGGCGGCCGGGTTCGCCTTCGACACCGGGCAGATCTTCTGGCTCATCTCGATGCCGAGCCTCGTCGGCGCCACCCTGCGGATCCCGTACACGTTCATGGTCCCCCGCTTCGGCGGCCGCAACTGGACGATCGTGTCGGCGGGCCTCCTGCTGATCCCGAGCGTCGGACTCGGCATCGCGGTCTCGAATCCGGAGACCCCGTTCGGCGTCATGCTCCTGGTGGCCGCGCTCGCCGGCTTCGGCGGCGGCAACTTCGCCAGCTCGATGGCGAACATCACCTTCTTCTACCCGCACGCGCAGAAGGGCTGGGCTCTGGGGCTCAACGCCGCGGGCGGCAACCTGGGCGCCTCCGTCGCGCAGCTCGTCGTGCCGATCGCGATCACCGTCGGCGCCGCGGCCACGCTGAACCTGCCGATCGCCGGCTTCCTCTGGGTCCCCCTGATCGTCGTGGCGATGATCGGCGCCGCCAAGCGCATGGACAACCTCTCGACCGCGAAGTCCGACGTCGCCGCCTCCCTCGCCGCGCTCCGCGAGCCGCACCTCTGGCTGCTGGCCGTGCTCTACATCGGCACCTTCGGGTCCTTCATCGGATTCGCCGGCGTGTTCCCGAAGCTCATCGCCGACACCTTCCCCGAGTTCTCCGGCTTCGCCGTCGGCTCGGCGACGGTCGGCCTCGCGTTCCTCGGCTCCCTGGTGGGCTCGCTGTCCCGCCCCTCCGGCGGCCGTCTGGCCGACCGCTTCGGCGGAGCGCCTGTCACGGTCCTCGCCTTCGTCGCCATGGGTGCCGGGATCCTCGGCGTGATCGCGACACTGCCGCTCGGCAGCTTCTGGCTCTTCCTCGCCTGCTTCCTCGTGCTCTTCTCGGCGGCCGGCATCGGCAACGGCGCGACCTACCGCATGATCCCCACGGTGTTCGCCCTCCGCGCCCGCCAGCGCGGTGACGACGGCATCGGCGCCCAGCGCACGTCCGCCGCGGCGCTCGGCCTGATCTCGGCGATCGGCGCCTACGGCGGCTTCGTGATCCCCCAGCTGCTCGGCTTCTCCAAGACCGAGTTCGGCGACTACACCACGGCGCTGGGCTGGTTCGTCGGCGCCTATGCGGTGATGCTCGCGATCACGGCCGGCGTCTACCTCCGCCTCGCCGCGAAGACGGGGACCCGGATCTGACGATGAGCGCACCCGCCCCGACCGACTCCCACTGCCCGTACTGCGCCCTGCAGTGCGCGATGACGCTGACACCCGCGGCGGGCCCCGTGCCCCTGGCGGTCGAGGGGAGGGAGTTCCCGACGAACCGGGGCGGGCTCTGCGCCAAGGGCTGGACCTCCGTCGAGCTGCTGGCGAGCGGACAGCGCCTGGTCTCCCCGCTGCTGCGCGGCGCCGACGGCGTCCTCGCGGAGGCGTCGTGGGAGGAGGCGCTCGACGCGGTCGCCGGGGCGGTGCGCGGCGTCCGGGAGCGGCACGGCGCCGACGCGGTGGCCGTCTTCGGCGGCGGGGGCCTCACCAACGAGAAGGCCTACCAGCTCGGGAAGTTCGCTCGGATCGCTCTCGGCACCTCCCGGATCGACTACAACGGCCGCTTCTGCATGTCCTCGGCCGCGGCGGCCGGCAACCGCGCCTTCGGCGTCGATCGCGGACTGCCGTTCCCGGTGTCCGACCTCGACGACGCCGACACGATCCTGCTCCTGGGCTCGAACGTCGCCGCGACGATGCCGCCGCTTCTCGCCCACTTCGCCGGTGCCCGCTCGCGGGGCGGCCTGGTGGTCGTCGACCCGCGCCGCTCGGCCACCGCGCGGCTGACGGAGGACGGCGCCGGCACGCATCTGCAGCCCGCTCCCGGGACGGATCTGCCGCTCCTCCTCGGGCTGATCCACCTGGTCTTCGCCGAGGGCCTCGCCGACACCGCCTACCTCGCCGCGCGCACGACCGGCGTCGAGGCCCTGCGCCGCAGCGTCTCGTCGTGGTGGCCGGAGCGCACCTCCGCGGTCACGGGCGTGCCGACCTCGCTCCTCCGCTCCCTGGCGCGCCGGCTCGCCGCGGGGCGGTCGTTCGTGCTGACCGGCCGCGGGGTCGAGCAGCACGTCGACGGCACCGACACCGCGACCGCCGCGATCAACCTCGCTCTCGTGCTCGGCCTGGTGGGTCGCGAGGGGTCGGGGTACGGCACGCTCACCGGTCAGGGCAACGGCCAGGGCGGACGCGAGCACGGACAGAAGGCCGATCAGCTCCCGGGGTACCGCTCCATCCGCGATCCGGAGGCGCGGCGCCACGTCGCCGCCGTCTGGGACGTGACGCCCGAATCGATCCCCGGCCCGGGCCTGCCCGCCACCGCCCTGCTCGCCGAGCTCGGACGCTCCGTGCACTGCCTGCTGGTGCACGGCTCCAACGTGGTCGTCTCGGCTCCGGACGCCGACGCCGTCCGCGCCGGGCTCGAGGCCCTGGACACGCTGGTCGTCTGCGACTTCTTCCTCTCCGAGACCGCCGCGCTGGCCGATGTGGTGCTCCCGGTGCCGCAGTGGGCGGAGGAGGAGGGCACGATGACCTCGCTCGAGGGCCGGGTGCTCCGCCGCCGCCGGGCGATCGACCCGCCGGCGGGAGTGCGCAGCGAGCTCTGGATCATGAGAGAGCTGGCGCGCCGTCTCGACGCCCCCTCGAGCTGGTCGACCGTCCCCGCGGAGGTGTTCGACGAGCTGGCCCGCGCGTCCGCGGGAGGCGTGGCCGACTACTCCGGCCTCTCGCACGCCCTGCTCGACACCGGGATCGCCGCCCACTGGCCCTACCCAGCGGGCGGCACGGGGACGCCGCGCCTCTTCGCTGAGCGCTTCGGGCACCCCGACGGCCGGGCGCGCCTGGTCGCCGTCATCCCCGCCGTCCCCGTCGTCGTGGACCGCGGCGAGGAGCTGACCCTGGTGACCGGCCGCTACCTCCAGCAGTACCAGTCGGGCACCCAGACCCGGCGGGTCGCGGAGCTCGATGCGGCCCGCCCCGAGGCTCGGCTCGAGATCCACCCGGCGACCGCCTCCCGGCTCGGCGTCCGCGACGGAGCACCTGTGGCGATCGGGAACGCGCGCGGCGTGGTCCGCGCCCGCGCGAGCGTCACCGCGGACATCCGCCACGACACGGTGTTCCTGCCCTTCCACTACGCGGGTGAGCAGTGCGCGAACCTCCTCACCGAGGCCGTCGTGGACCCGGTGTCGTCGATGCCCGAGTTCAAGCGCACGCGGGTCTGGGTCCGCGCGGAAGGGACGGCACATGCCTGAGACACCTCCCGAGCGGATCGTCCTGATCGGCTATGGCCCCGTCGGCTCGCGCTTCGTCGAGGAGCTGCTGCCGGCCGTGCGGGCCGGTCTGGTCGCGCTGACGGTGGTCGGCGCCGAGAGCGACGACCCGTACAACCGTGTCCTGCTCGCGGAGTACGCCGTCGGCCGGGCGACCCGCGAGCGCCTCGACCTCGGCGACCGGACGGCGGCGGAGGCGGCGGGCGTCGTCCTGCGCCTGGGAGCGGCCGTCGTGGGGATCGACCGCGCGCGGAACGTCGTGCGGCTGCACGACGGCGAGCGGCTGCCCTACGACCGCCTCGTCCTGGCCACCGGCGCCCGGGCGAACGTGCCGACCCTCGCCGGGATGGAGCGGTCCCGACGCGAGCGGACGGTGCGCGCCGCCGATCCGGAGTCGCTCGACGCGGGCTCCCGGCCCCTCCCGGAGCGGGTGGTGGCGCTGCGCGACCTGGCCGACGCCCGGGTGGTCCGCGAGTCCGTGCGCTCCGGCGCGCGCCTCGTCGTGCTCGGGGCGGGAGTGCTCGGGATCGAGTTCGCCCTCGCGGCCGCCGAGCAGGGCGCGCAGGTGGTGGTGGTCTTCCACGGCGACATCCCGATGGCCCGCAATCTCGACACGGGCGGGGGCCGGATGCTGGCCGCGGCCGCCCGCGCGGCCGGCGTCGAGATGGTGGCGCACGCCCGGTCCGAGAGCGTCCTGCTCGCGCACGACGACCGCGGCCGTGCGCACTTCCAGGCGCTCGTCTGCGCTGACGGCAAGCAGATCGAGGGGGATCTGCTGGTGCTCTCGTGCGGTGTCGGTGCGCGGGTCGAGCTGGCCGCGGGCGCGGAGCTCGCCGTCTCGACCGGGATCCTGGTCGATGAGCAGCTGCGCAGCTGGAGCGACCCGGACGTCTTCGCGATCGGCGACTGCGCGCACGTCGCCCCCCGCGGCTCGGCCCTGCCCGACGGCCGCGTGCCCGGCGGACCGAGCGGACTGATCGGTCCGGGATGGGAGCAGGCGGACCGGCTCGCAGCACGGATCCGGGCGGAGGCGGAGGGCCGCTGCGGCGAGGAGCGCGTCCCCGACGCCCGACCGGCGGTCGTGATGCTGAAGGCCGAGGGCGTCGACCTCGTGGCAGGAGGCGACGTGGCCCCGGAGCCGTGGGACCCGCACCGCCCGGGCGAGGAGCACCTCGAGGTGACGCTGTGGGCTGACCCCTCCCGCGGCGGCTACGCCAAGCTCGTGACCGCAGGAGGAGTGCTGCGCGGGTTCGTCTCGGTGGGTCTGCCCCGGGTCGGCGCCGAGCTCAGCCTCCTCTTCGAGCGGGGCTCGGAGCTGCCGGCGGACCGGTCGAGCCTCCTGCGTCTGGACGCCCCGGATGCGGGCGCCGCGGCGACCGGCGATCCGTTCGCCCCCGATGCCACGGTCTGCTGGTGCAACGGCGTGACGGCGGCGGTGATCACCGATGCGGCTGCGGCGGGACACGGGACGGTCGCCTGCGTCGGGCGGGCGACCCGCGCCGGCACGGGCTGCGGCGGCTGCACCGGTCGTATCGCCGAGCTGCTCGCGCGGACGGCGGTCCCCGCCTGATCGCCGCGAGGACCGGGCCTCGCCGCCTCAGCGGTCGAGCGCCTCCGCGAGGCGCCGGGTGACCGCCCGCAGTTCGAGCTCGGCCCCGCGGACGCGCTCGTCGAGAGCCGCCGCGGTGTCGGCGGCCTGCTCGGCGGCCGCCGCACCCGCCGCCTCGGACGAGGCTCGGTCGGCCGCGACCGACGCGCTGAGCTCGTCCAGCGCCTCCCGGAGGCCCGCCGACTCGTCGCGCAGCACGGAGACGTCGCCCTGCACCGCGCTCAGCTCGCCGCGGAGCCCGGCCACCTCGTCGCGCAGGGCCGCCGTCTCGGCGCGCAGCTCCTCCGTGCGCAGCCGCGCCTGCTCGAACCAGGGGGCGACCAGCCGGTGCACGGCGTCGCGGAGCACGACGCCGCCGCGGCCGAGCCGGGTGGGCGCGGAGCCGGGGTCCTGGAGGAAGTCGTGGTCAGTGGTCATCGTCGTGGTCCCGTCCGGAGAAGCGGCGGTGGAGCACGTCCATCGCCCGCAGATCCTTGTCCATGATGTCGGCCTCGAGGGTGGTGTCGGCGAGGCGGTCGGCGAGGCCCGGCCGGGAGCGGCGCTCGAGCGAGGCCTCGATCAGCTCGACGGAGCGCTCGAACGAGAGCGGTCCGCGCGCCGCGGCCCGGCCCCGCCGACCGAGCGCCTCGAGGTCCACCGCCCCGCTCGCCACGTCCCGCATCGCCTCGAGGAGCGCCGGGGCGGAGCGGGTGATCTTGATGCAGTCGACGCCGTCGATGAGGAACTCCGCTACTCCGCTGGCCGCCGTCACGATCGGCACGGCGCCCGCCGCGGCCGCCTCGACCGGCGCGACGCCGAACGCCTCTCCGGCCCAGGTCGGGAAGAGGAACGCGTCGGCGCGGCCGTGCGCGGCGAGCACCTCGGCGTGCGGCGTCGCTCCGTGGAACTCGACCAGGCCGGCCAGGCCCGCCTCGTCCGCCCGGGCGCGCCAGCCGTCCACGTCTCCGTCGCCGTAGAGGTCCACGCGGAAGTCGCGGGTCTCCTCCGCGAGAGACGCCGCCGCCTCCAGCACCAGCCCGACGCCCTTGTGCTCGCCGAGCGACGCGGCGAACGTGAACCGGGTGGTCCCGCCCTCGCGGTAGCGCCGCGGCTCCGCGGTGTCGGGGGGAACGGACACTCCCCGCCCGATCACCTCGACCTCGCCCAGGCTCAGCCCGCCGGCCTCGATCGCGTCGACGAGGGAGCGGCTGACCGCGACGATCTCGCCGCGGTCGAAGTGGTCGGGGGCGTGAGCGCCGTAGACGCGGAGCACGCGCTCGGGCAGCCCGTCGACCAGGGCGTTCGGGATGCGGTCGCCGAGGTTCCACATCCACGGGGCCTCCACCGCCCGCAGCAGGTCGATCAGCGCGAGGCCGCCGATCCCGAGCAGGTTGAAGGCCACCACGTGGGTCGGCGCGAAGTCGCGCAGCTCCTCGAGCAGGATGCGGGTGTTCTCGAACCGCGAGACGGCGCTCTCGTGGTGCAGCAGCTGAGCGATCTCGCCGCCGGTCTGCGGCAGCGGGAAGTAGGTGCGCAGGCTCAGCGTGCGGTGCACCTCGACGCCCGAGGGCTCCGGCGGCAGGTAGGTCGGCGTGGTCAGCACGCGCACGGTGTGGCCGCGGGCCGCCATCGCCTCCGCGACGCGCGCACAGGTCATCTCGTATCCGCCGAGCACCTGCGGCGGGTAGAGGTTGCTCACGAACAGCAGGCGCATCAGCGCACCTCCCCTCTCGCGGACGCGTCCGCCGCGATCCGCGCCGTCACCTCGGGCGTGTAGGCCGCGCGGGCCTGGCGGTCGTTGCCGCCGTCCCAGTAGTTGACGAGGTAGAGCCCGGACTGCTGCGTGCGCGGCACGAACGGGAACAGCTGGGCCCGGGGCTCGATCTGCGCGATCCGGTAGCCGGCGTCGACCGCGCGCACGTGCAGCCAGATGTCGTCGGCGTCCGGGGCGATCTCGCGGAACGCGTCCCCGTGCGCGGCGATCTCGCCGAGGAGCGGGGCGGGCAGCAGCTGCCCGGAGACGGAGGTGCCGAAGACATCGGTCGACGCGCGCGTGTCGGCGACCGGCGTCCAGCTCGTGTACGGAGCCACGGCGCCGTCGACGATCCCCACCCGGTGGGCGCGGTAGCAGAGCACGGTCTCGCGTGGGTAGCGCGAGCGGGCGTCGAGCAGGCCCCTCAGCCAGGTGCGCGGGTACACGATGTCGTCGTCGGAGGTGACGAGGTCGCGCTCCCCCGCCCGGCCCGAGAGCAGGTGCGGGTAGTACTTCGTGTGCACGCGGTAGCCGTCGACCAGGCGGATCTCGACGCCGCGGCGGCGGAGGCGTCGCAGCGGCGCGGGCAGGTCGGCGTGCAGGGCCGGGTCGTCGAGCCAGAGCACCAGGCGCGCGGGCCGGGCGTCGCCGCGGGCGATGGACTCGAGCGCCACGTGGACCCGCTGCAGCCGCTCGCCGTGCGTGGTCATCGTCACCACGACCTCGCCCGCCGGATCGACCGCGGAGCGGCGGGAGAAGCGGTTGGCCAGATCGAGCAGCAGCAGCTCGCGCCGGAGCGCGGGCGAGGGGTGGTCGATCGGCCGGGCGGCGATCACGGCGGCGCGGCGCTCCGAGAGGCGCTGAGGGGCGGAGCGGACGACCCGGGCCGCGGAGCGCAGCCGCGTGCGGGGGCGGACACGACGGCCCAGCGCCGCGAGGCGCGTGCGGGGCCGGACGCGCCGGCCGACGGCGGCGAGAGCGGGATGCATCGGTCCAGGTTAGCCGGAGGCGCCCGGGGGCCCTGCGCCGGTCAGGGCTCGTCGACGACCGCGAAGGCCCGCACCGGGAAGGTCCCGAAGCCCCGCAGCTTCGGCGGCACGGCGGTGAAGCGCGCCCCTGTCGCCGGCAGCCCGCCGAGGCCGGTGAGGTGCTCGACGACGTGCACTCCCGCGGCGAGAAGGGCCGAGTGCGCGGGCCGCGATCCGCCCGACTCCGTGTCGTCGATGTTCACCGAGTCGATGCCGACCAGCACCGCGCCGGCGGCGACGAGCGCCTCCGCCGCCGCACCGCCGAGGAAAGGGGCGCCCCTGCCGTACCCGGGCGTGGCGAAGTGCGCGTCCCAGCCGGTGCGGAGAAGGACGGCGGCGCCGCGGACGTCGAGTCCCGCGACCGCGTCCGCACTGATGCCCCGTCCGGTGGCTCCGGTCGCGTCGACCACGACGGCAGGCAGATCGACCAGCGTCTCGAGGCGGAGAGCGGCGAGATCGGCTCCGCCCTCGTAGCGGTGGAACGGGCTGTCGAGGTAGGTGCCCGTGTTCCCGATCATCTCGATGACGTCCATCGCGAACTCGGTGCCGGGCGCGTAGGAGGCGCGGGACGCCTCACGCGTGAGGTGCGGCCGGATGCGCGGAGCGGGCAGGCCCGGGTAGGTCACCAGCCCGTCCGCGACGGTGTGGCTGAGGTCGACGAAGCGGCGCGAGGAGGTCATGCGCCCGATCCTGGCAGGGGCCGGATCGGGCGCACCATCGAGATGCCGCCCCGCGGGGCGGCGTTCCCGCCTCTACTTCTTCGGCAGCGCCGCCGACAGGTCCGCGATCAGGTCGGACGAGTCCTCGAGGCCCACCGAGAGGCGCACCAGCGACTCCGAGACCTCCAGCGGCGTGCCCTTCACCGACGCGTGCGTCATCTCGCTCGGGTAGCCGATCAGCGACTCGACGCCGCCCAGTGACTCCGCGAGCTGGAACAGCTCGGTCGACTCGGCGAACTTCCGGGCCGCGCGCGGCGTCGCGAGCTCGAGCGAGAGCATCCCGCCGAACCGCGACATCTGGCGCTTCGCCAGCTCGTGGCCGGGGTGCGAGGGCAGGCCCGGGTAGTGCACGGCCGTCACCGCCGGGTGCTCGACGAGGAACTCGGCGACCGCCTGCGCGTTGACGGAGTGGCGCTCCATCCGCACCCCGAGGGTCTTGATGCCGCGGACCGTGAGCCACGCATCCATCGGGCCCGAGATCGCTCCGACCGCGAACTGCAGGAACGCGATCTTCTCGGCCAGCGGCCCCGAGCGCAGGGCGAGCGCGCCGCCGACGACGTCCGAGTGGCCGCCGAGGTACTTCGTGGTCGAGTGCACGACCACGTCGGCACCGAGGGCCAGCGGCTGCTGCAGGGCGGACGAGGCGAAGGTGTTGTCGACGACGACGATCAGATCGTGCGCGTGGGCCAGGTCGGCGAGCTCGGCGATGTCGCTGATGGTCATCAGCGGGTTCGACGGGGTCTCGACCCAGAGCATCTTCGTCTCGCCGGGGACGATCGCCCGCTGCACCTCGCGGAGGTTCGACATGTCGACGGCCGTGTTGCGCACGCCCCAGGCGCTGTGCACCCGGTCGATCAGGCGGTGGCTGCCGCCGTACGCGTCGTTGCCCAGGACGACGTGGTCGCCGGGCGCGAGGGCGGCGCGCAGCAGGGTGTCCTCGGCGGCGAGGCCGGAGGAGAAGGAGTAGGCGACGTCGGCGCCCTCGAGCGAGGCGATGAGCTCCTGGAGCGAGTCGCGCGTCGGGTTCGCCGAGCGGGCGTACTCGTAGCCGCCCCGGAGACCGCCGATGCCGTCCTGGACGAACGTGGAGGTCATGTAGACGGGCGGCACGACCGCGCCGGTGGTCGGATCGAACTCCTGGCCGGCGTGGATGGCGCGGGTGTCGAAGTGCTGCTTCTTGGGCATGGTGCGGGCTCCCTGGGTCGGAGGTGCGGAGGCGGCGGCCGTCAGGCCGTGGCGTAGGTGAGGAGGTCCTGTCGGGTGATCACCGCGACGGGCTTGCCCTCGTCGGTGACGAGGAGGGCGCTGTGCTCGGTGAGCGCGGCGCGGGCGGCGGTGATGCTCTCGCCGAGCCCGATCAGCGCGAGCGCATCGCCCACGCAGTCGCCGAGCGGGTCGTTCATCGAGGCGGATCCGGCGAAGACGCGGTCGAGCAGCTCGCGCTCGTCGACGGCTCCGACGACCTCGCCCATCACGACCGGCGGCTCGGCGGTCAGCACCGGGAGCTGCGAGACGCCGTACTCGGTCATGATGCCGATCGCGTCGCGGATCGTGTCGGTCGGGTGCGCGTGCACGAGCGCCGGGAGGTCGGCCTGCCCGCTCGCCGCCCTCGCGCGGAGCACGTCGCGGACGGTGCCCTCGTCGCGCATCTCGAGGAAGCCGTAGGAGCGCATCCAGCGGTCGTTGAAGATCTTGCCGAGGTAGCCGCGCCCGCCGTCCGGCAGGAGCACGACGACCACGTCGTCCGGCCCGAGACCGGCGGCTGCCTTGAGCGCGACGGAGACGGCGAGCCCGCTCGATCCGCCGACGAGCAGCCCCTCCTCGCGGGCGAGGCGGCGGGTCATCGCGAACGACTCGGCGTCGCTGGAGGCGATGATCCGGTCGACCACGCTCGGGTCGTACGCGCTCGGCCAGAAGTCCTCGCCGACGCCCTCGGTCAGGTACGGGCGACCGCCGCCGCCCGAGTAGACGGAGCCCTCGGGGTCGGCGCCGACGATCTGCACGCGGCCCTCCGACACCTCCTTGAGGTAGCGGCCGACGCCGCTGATGGTGCCGCCCGTGCCGACTCCCGCGACGAAGTGGGTGAGCCGGCCGGCGGTGTCGCGCCAGATCTCGGGGCCCGTGGTCTCGTAGTGGCTGAGCGGTCCGTTGAGGTTCGCGTACTGGTTGGGCTTGAAGGCGCCGGGGATCTCGCGGGCGAGGCGGTCCGAGACGGAGTAGTAGGAGGCGGGGTCCTCCGGAGCGACGGCCGTCGGCGTCACGACGATCTCGGCCCCGTAGGCGGTGAGGACGTTGCGCTTGTCCTCCCCCACCTTGTCCGGCAGCACGAACACGCAGCGGTAGCCGCGCTGCTGCGCGACGAGGGCGAGGCCGATGCCGGTGTTGCCGCTGGTCGGCTCCACGATGGTGCCGCCGGGCTTCAGCAGCCCGTCGCGCTCGGCGGCGTCGATGATGCGGGTCGCGATGCGGTCCTTCGACGAGCCGCCGGGGTTCAGGTACTCGACCTTGACCAGCACGGTCGCCTGCACCCCCGCCGCGACCGGACCCAGCTTCACCAGCGGGGTGTCGCCGATGAGGTCGAGCACCGAATCGGCGTAGGCCATCCCGGTCTCCGGGCGTGCGGGAAGGGCGCGATCCAGGCTCATCCCGCCAGCGTAGCAACCGGCTGCGGGCGTGTGACGGGGGTGGGCGGAGGCACAGGGAGCGGTCTCGGGAGGGGAGTGCCGCCGGTCGCGCCGGTGCCCTATCGTGGGGGTCCGCGAGCGCCGCGGTCGACCCGGAACGGACCCCGAATGACCTCACCGATCGCCGCACCGCCGCGGCGTCCGGCCGACATCCACCTCCTCCGCCTGCTCGGCCCGGCGCTGGTCGCCGGAGTCGCCTACCTCGACCCGGGCAACGTCGCCAGCAACATGACGGCCGGCGCCCGGTTCGGCTACCTCCTGGTCTGGGTGGTGGTGCTCGGCAACCTGATGGCCTGGCTCATCCAGTACCTCTCGGCGAAGCTCGGCCTGATGACCGGCCGCAGCCTCCCCGAGCTGCTCGGCGACCGCCTGCGCGGCCGCTGGGGCCGCCGGGCCTACTGGCTGCAGGCCGAGACGGTCGCGATGGCGACCGACCTGGCCGAGGTGATCGGCGGCGCGATCGCGCTGAACCTGCTCTTCGGACTGCCGCTGCTGGCCGGCGGCGTGGTCACCGGCGCGGTCTCGCTGGTGCTGCTGCTCGTGCAGACGCGGGGCGGGGCGCAGCCGTTCGAGCGGGTGATCACGGCGCTGATGGTGCTGATCGCCGTCGGCTTCACGGTCGGCGTGGTCGTCGATCCGCCGGACGCGGGCGCGACCGTCGCCGGTCTCGTGCCGCGCTTCGAGGGCTCGGAGTCGGTGCTGCTCGCCGCCTCGATCCTCGGCGCGACCGTCATGCCCCACGCGATCTACGCCCACTCCGCGCTCGCCCGCGACCGCTTCGGACACGTCGAGGGCGTCGGCGCGCGCCGGAGGATCCTGGTCGCCACCCGGATCGACGTGACGATCGCGCTCGCCATCGCCGGCACCGTGAACCTCGCGATCCTGCTCCTCGCCGCGCACTCCCTCGCGGGAGTCGCCGGGACCGACAGCCTCGAGGGCGCCCACGCGGCCATCGGAGCGGCGCTCGGACCGGTGGTCGCGACCCTGTTCGCCGTCGGCCTGCTCGCCTCCGGCCTCGCCTCGACCTCGGTCGGCGCGTACGCGGGCGCCGAGATCATGCACGGTCTGCTCCAGGTGCGGGTGCCGCTCGTCGCCCGTCGTCTGGTCACGCTGATCCCGGCGCTCCTGGTGCTCGCGATCGGCTTCGACCCGACGCGCGCGCTGGTGCTCAGCCAGGTGGTCCTGTCGTTCGGCATCCCCTTCGCGCTCGTGCCGCTCGTGATCCTGACGCGCGACCGCCGCCTGATGGGCGACCAGACGAACCGCTGGTTCACCACCCTCGCCGCCGCCCTGGCCGCCGTCTTCCTCATCGTCCTGAACGGCCTGCTGCTCTGGCTCACCTTCGCCCCCTGAGCGGAGCCGCGGCGCACCGTCCCACTCCTCCGCGGCCTCCTCTCCCGCTGATCGAGCGGCCCGCTCTTCTGGCATACCGAGATCCCCCTGACCGCGCATTGATCCGATCCGAAGCCTCGCTCGTTATCCTCTGAGAGCGCCTCTCAGGCGCCTGCGCCCGCCCCAGGCGCCTTCCACCCTCAGAACGAGAGACGCCGCCGTGCCCAAAGACACGATGTCCGCCAAGAACCGCGCCCGACAGGAGAAGCTCGAGGCCTACAAGCGCGAGCAGGACCGCCGCAAGCGCGGCTCCCGCATCTGGATCTGGTCGCTGTCGGCCCTGGCCGTCCTCGCCGTCGGCGGCATCGTCGCGGTCACCGTCTTCGGGAACCAGCAGATCGTCGAGGCGCGCGAGATCGACGGCCTGCAGACCTTCGACAACGACGCCACCCACGTCGCCGGCGCCGTCGACTACCCGCAGACCCCGCCGGCGGGCGGACCGCACAACGCCGTGTGGATGAACTGCGGCGTCTACGACGAGCCCGTCCCGAACGAGAACGCGGTGCACGACCTCGAGCACGGCGCCGTCTGGGCCACGTACGACCCCGAGCTCCCGCAGAGCGAGGTCGACGCGCTGATCGCCGCGATGCCCGACACCTACTCCGTCGTCTCGCCCTACGAGGGCCTCGAGTCGCCCATCGTGCTGAGCGCCTGGGACGCCCAGGTCGCGATCGACTCGCCCGAGGACCCCCGCATCGACGCCTTCGTCGAGCGCTTCTGGCAGTCCTCGAGCGCTCCGGAGCCCGGCGCCCCCTGCACCGGAGGGATCGATGCGCCCGGCAAGCAGTAGGGGCCGGATCCTCGTCGCCGCGGTCGCCGTGGTCGCGCTCCTCCTCGGGGCGGCCGGCGGCTACCTCTTCGGCGCGCTCGCCCCGTTCGCCTCCGCGGCGACGCCCTCGAGCGCCAGCGCCGAAGCGGGCTTCGCGCGCGACATGCAGGTGCACCACCTGCAGGGCGCCGAGCTGGCGATGATCGCCCGCGAGCGCAGCGCCGACGACGAGGTCCTCACCGTCTCGAAGGACATCCTGCTCACCCAGCAGCAGCAGGCCGGGCAGCTCTTCGGCTGGCTGAACTCGTGGGGCCTGCCGCAGGCTGCTCCGGAGCCCTCGATGACCTGGATGGGCCGGCCGACCCTGGCCGGAGCCGCCGACGAGCACTCGTCGATGGGGATGGGGACCGAGGACGGCGTCGTGCCGGCGAGCATGCCCGGTCTCGCGACACCGGACCAGATCACCGCCCTCAGCAGCGCGTCGGGCCGAGACTTCGACCGGATGTTCCTCGAGCTGATGATCGCCCACCACCGCGGCGCGATCGACATGGCCGAGGCGCTGCTCGCCCGGAGCCGCGTGACGGTCGCCACCGACTTCGCCTCCTCCGTCGTGAAGGCCCAGGAGGCCGAGATCTCGCTGATGGAGCAGATGCTCGAGGACCGGCCGGCGGAGTGACCGCCTCCGGCGCGCACGACAGCGGCTGAGACTGGTGCGCCTCCCCCACCGGGAGGGGCACGTGCTCTCCGCCGACGTCGTGCACGGGCCCCGGCGACTCAGACGGCGTCGGCTGCGAGTAGCCCCGCGGAGTCCGGCCGCCGATCCGCGGCTCAGCCCTGGAGGGCCGACTCCGTCTGCTGCGCGTAGAGCGAGGCGTAGAGTCCGCCGAGGCCGAGCAGCTCGCGGTGGGTGCCCGATTCGACGATCCGGCCGCCCTCGACGACGTGGATGACGTCGGCCGACACGATGGTCGAGAGCCGGTGAGCGATCGCGATGGTGGTGCGACCGCGGGCGGCGTCGTCGAGCGCGGTCTGGACGATCCGCTCCGAGACGGTGTCGAGGGCGCTGGTCGCCTCGTCGAGGATGAGGACCGCCGGGTCCTTCAACAGGACGCGCGCGATCGCGAGCCGCTGCTTCTCGCCTCCGGAGAGCCGGTAGCCGCGCTCGCCGACCAGCGTGTCGTAGCCGTCGGGGAACGACGTGATCGTCGCGTGGATGTTCGCGGCGCGGGCGGCCGCCTCCAGCTCCTCCTGCGTCGCGTCCGGGCGGGCGTAGCGGAGGTTGTCGCCGATCGTCGCGTGGAAGAGGTAGGTCTCCTGGCTGACGATGCCGATGTGCGAGACGAGCGACTCCTGCCGCAGCTCGCGCACGTCGGTACCGGCGAAGCGCACCGCTCCCCCGGCCACGTCGTAGAGGCGCGGGACGAGATACGAGATGGTGGTCTTGCCCGCGCCGGAGGGACCGACGAAGGCCACGAACTGGCCCGGCTCGATCGCGACCGAGACGTGGTCGAGCGTCGGGCGCGCGTCCTCCGCCTGGTCGGGGTAGCGGAACACGACGTCGTCGAGCTCGACCCGGCCGAGCTCGCCCGAGACCTCGCGTGCATCGGCCCGGTCCGTGATCGCCGGGCGCAGGTCCAGGTACTCGAAGATGCGGGCGAACAGCGCTCCGGCCGTCTGCAGGTCGAGCGCGACGCGCATCAGGCCCAGGAGCGGCCACATCAGGCGCGCCTGCACGGTGGTGAAGGCCACGACGGTCCCGGCGGTGACGGTGGTGCCGCCGAGGATCAGCCAAGCGGCCACGAGGTACACGATCACGGGGATGACCGAGAGGAAGATCTGCACCATCGCGAAGAACCACTGGCCGGACATCTGCTGCCGCACCTGGAGCTCGATCTGGCGGCCGTTCTCGTCGGCGTAGCGCGTCACCTCCGACTCCTGGCGGCCGAAGCTCTTGGCCAGGAGGATGCCCGAGACGCTCAGGGTCTCCTGGGTGATCGCGGTCATCTCGGACAGCGACTCCTGCGTCTTCGTCGCGATGCGCGCCCTCACCTGGCCGACGCGGCGCTGGGCCACGACGAGCACCGGAGTGAGGACGAGGGCGACGATCGTCATCTGCCACGAGAGCAGGAGCATCGCGACGACGGCCGCGATCACGGTGACGGTGTTGCCGAGGACGCTCGAGACGGTGTTCGTGAGCACGTTGGCCACGCCGCCCACGTCGTTGGCGAGGCGCGACTGGATGACGCCGGTGCGGGTGCGGGTGAAGAAGCCGAGCTCCATCGCCTGCAGGTGGCGGAAGAGGCGGATGCGCAGCTCCCCCATGACCGTGTTGCCGACGGTCGCGGTGAGGTAGGTCTGCCAGACGCCGAGGATCGCCGAGAACGCCCAGACCAGCACCATGACGCCGACCAGCTCGAGCAGCACGGGGAGGTTCGGGCGTCCGCCGGGCGGGAAGAGCCCGCGGTCGAAGGCCAGCTGGGTGAGGAGCGGGGGCACCACCGTGAGGGCGGCGCCGACGAGCACGAGGATCACGGTGAGCGTGAGCTTGGGGCGGTGGTCGCGGAAGAGTCCCGCGATGCGCCGGAGCAGGTCGTCGACCTTCGGAGCCGCCGCGTTGATCTCCCGCTGGCTGTCCGGATCGCTGCTCGAGATCCTCCCGCCGCGCGCCCCTCCGCGCATCCCGCCGCCTGCCGCGACGTCACCCATCCTGCTCACGGCCGGCGCGTTCATCTCGATCATCGTGCCGCTCATCGTGTTCTTCTCCCTCCAGAGGTTCTTCGTCCGCGGCCTCCTCGCCGGCGCCACCAAGGGCTGACGACCCGCGGGGGTG
>NZ_PSTM01000027.1:0-30778 GCF_002930875.1 Rathayibacter sp. AY1A5
ACCCGATGGTCCCACGCAGGCGGGCGTTCAGCCCACCCAGAGCCGTCGCGATCTCGTTCTCGTCACTTCCGGGGAGGAGGGCGCCGCCCCCGAACCCCTGACCCGAACAGGAGCGATGACATGGACAAGTCCTGCGTCCGCCCCCTCGACCTGGACGACGCCGTCGCCCTCGTCGGCATCCTCGCCGCCCTCCAGGCCCTCCTCGACAGCGGCGGCCTCCCCCCTGAGGAGGTCGAGGCCCTGCGCCACGGCCTCGAGCAGGGCGGCGCCCTCCTCCCCGGAAGTGACGAGAACGAGATCGCGACGGCTCTGGGTGGGCTGAACGCCCGCCTGCGTGGGACCATCGGGTGATCGCGCCGCGCTCGACGTTCCCGTAGCCTTCATCCGCGCTCGTGTCGACCCCGGAGACGCGCTCCCCCGCCCGCGGGTAGCGTCCGGTCCGGTCCCGCACTCCCACGGGGTCGCTGAACCCCGAGAGCCGGAGGAGATCCGATCGTGAACGGTGACCACTTCGTCCTCTCGACCGCGACGCCGTGGGACGACCGCACCGAGATCATCGGCGTGTACGCCTCTGAGGCGTGGGCCCGCGAGGCCGCGGCCGCATGGCTCGGCTCCCCGGACCGCGAGGCGTTCCCCCGGTGCGTCATCGAGGGCTGGAGCGGCGCGCACCTCCTCGGCCGCGAGGTCGTCGAGGCCCTCGGCGTCGACGACGAGGGCGGCGACGAGTCGCTGGGCGGCCCCCGCAGCCTCTGACCCGGCGGCCTAGCCGCCCCAGTGCGACGGGCGCTCGAAATGCGACGGCAGCGTGGTCGCCGCATCCCCTCGGGCGCTGTTCACCTGCGCCTGGGTGAGGTAGACCGCCTCGGCGAGCCGCGCACCGGACACGTCCGCATCACGAAGGTCCACCCCGAGCAGGTCGCACCGCTGCAGATCCGCACCCCGCAGATCCGCGGCGAGGAGGAGCGCGCCCCGCAGATCCGCCCCCCGCAGGTCCGCGTTCCGGAGCGATGCACCCGCCAGATCGGCACCCGGAGCGAGCCGACGGCCCCTCGACCGGCGGGCAGCCGGCGCCGCTCCTGCGCGAGCGGCCGCGCTCGCCGCGATCAGGAGCGGCCGGGACGCTCCGTACTCCGCGTCGACGTCGACCGCGACCACCTGCTCCGGCTCGCCGAGGGTGTGCGCGTGCGCCGCGTCGAACCGCTCGCGCAGCTCATCGAGGAGCGGCGCGCCGACGCCGGGCAGCGCCAGAGCGGAGTCGAGGTACCAGAGCAGCTCGTGCAGGCGGCGCATCAGCGGGAACACCGCGAACATCCGCTCGCGCACGGCCGGATCCGACCGCCAGGAGACGCCGCCGAACGTGTGCTGCGAGACCTTCTGGCCGGCGCCGAAGCAGTCGAAGACGGTGCAGCCGACGAAGCCCTGCGGCCGGAGCCGGCGGTGGATCGTGCACGCGTCCTCGCCGTCGAGGTTGACGCACGGGTCCCCGGCGCGCTTGACGAACGGGAAGTCGGCGGAGCGGGCGAAGGCGAGGGCCACGCAGCACAGGCCGAAGCAGTTCGCGCAGTCGGCGCCGAGGTCCTCGCGGCGGCCGAGCTCGACCCTGGTGCGTGACGTCATCCGTCCGAGCCTACGCGCGGCGGCGCCTCCGGATCAGTGCGCGAGCGCGAGCACGCCGACGACCAGCACGCCGAGGCCCACGATCCCGAGCAGCGAGACGAGGCTCTCCTTCCAGGAGAGGCCCGCGCGCACGACGGCGATGAGGGCGATTCCCGCGAGCGTGGCGACGTAGACGCCCGCGCCGATCCGCAGCGCGACCGTCGCGTCGATCCAGCCCAGCGCCGCGGCACCGAGCGCGAGGACCGGCAGCGACGCCGAGGCGAGCGCCCCGCCCGCGATCCGCAGCATCGTGCCCGACTCCGCTCGCGAGGGCGTCGCCGCGTGCACGACCTGGTGCGCGATCACCTCGGCGACGAAGCCCGCGGCCGAGATCCCGATGATCGAGATCACGAGGCTCTGGAGGGCGTGGACCGCGTCGGGGTGGTCGCCGACGAGGTAGATCATCACCACGGCCAGGCCCGTGAAGGTCGCGTAGACGCGCTCCTTGAGGGCGCGGGCGATCTCGTCGAGGGGGCGGCGGGTCCGCTCCGCCCACCGGCCGGCGCGGCCCGGGCGCAGGCGCACCGGCGTCATCCGGTCGGCGGGTGCGGTGCGGCCCTCGTCGGCCGCTCCGTCAGTAGGAGGCGGAGTCGACACGTGCCGCGGAGGAGTCGCCCGAGTGCCGCGCCGCGAGGTCGCCGAGGATGGTCGCGGAGCCGCTGGTGCCGAAGCGGGTGACGCCGAGGCCGCGGTAGGCGAGGAGCGTGTCGAGGTCGCGGACTCCGCCGGACGCCTTCACCTGGACGGCCTCGGAGACGGCGCCGCGCATGAGGCGGAGGTCGTGCTCGTTCGCGCCTCCGCCCGCGAAGCCGGTGGCGGTCTTCACGAAGTCCGCTCCGGCGCGCTCGGCGGCCCGGCTGCCCTCGACGACCTGCTCGTCGTCGAGGAGGCTCGTCTCGAGGATGACCTTGACGACGTGGCCCTCGGCGGCCTCGACCACGGCGCGGACGTCGTCCTCGACGTCCTGGAGCAGGCCGCTCCGGAGGCGGCCGATGTTGACGACCATGTCGAGCTCGGACGCGCCGTCGGCGAGCGCCTGACGCGACTCCGCGACCTTCGCCGCGGTGGAGGTGGTGCCGTGAGGGAAGCCGATGACCGTGCCGACCAGGACGCCGGAGCCCTCGAGCCGGGCGACCGAGTGGGCGATGTCGGAGGGGCGGACGCAGACGCTGAACACGCCGGACGCTCGCGCCTCGTCGAGCTGGGCGTCGACCTCGGCGCGGGTGAGCTCGGGCTTCAGGATCGCGTGGTCGATGAGCGCCGCGATCTCGGCGACGGTGGGCAGGCTGGAGTCGGTCATCCGCACATTTTACGTCCGCCGGCGGGACGACGAAGGCCCGCGATCCTTCGATCACGGGCCTTCGGTCGTTCACGCCGCTAGCGGCGCTCGGTCACCAGCTGGACTTGGTGATACCGGGCAGCTCGCCGCGGTGCGCCATGTCACGGAAGCGGACACGCGAAATGCCGAACTTCGTGAGGTTGCCGCGGGGGCGGCCGTCGACGGCGTCGCGCGAGCGGACGCGGACGGGCGAGGCGTTGCGGGGGAGCTTCTGGAGGCCGACGCGGGCGGCCTCACGGGTCTCGTCGGTCCCGGCCGGGTCGACCAGGGCCTTCTTCAGCTCGAGGCGCTTGGCGGCGTAGCGGTCGACGATCACCTTGCGCTGCTCGTTGCGGGCGATCTTGCTCTTCTTGGCCATACTTAGCGCTCCTCGCGGAAGTCGACGTGCTTGCGCACTACGGGGTCGTACTTCTTGAGCACGAGACGGTCGGGGTCGTTGCGGCGGTTCTTCTTGGTCACGTAGGTGTAACCGGTGCCGGCCGTCGAACGGAGCTTGATGATCGGACGGACATCCTGCTGCTTGGCCATTAGATCTTCACCCCGCGAGCGAGAACATCCTTGACGACGGACTCGATGCCACGGGCGTCGATGACCTTGATGCCCTTGGCCGAGAGGGTCAGGGTGACGTTACGGCGAAGCGACGGCACGTAGTACGTCTTCTTCTGCACGTTCGGGTCGAAGCGGCGCTTGGTGCGCCGGTGCGAGTGCGAGATGGCGTGCCCGAAGCCGGGGACGGCTCCGGTCACCTGGCAGACTGCTGCCATGGTTTCCTCCATGTGTGGTTACCGTGGATCACGCGCGGCACGAAGCCCCGCCCGACCCACCCAAGGTCACTTGTCGGCGCACCGCCCGCCTGTCCGGCCGGAGCCGGAGCTCCTGCCCGGTGGGCAGCACGCAAGCGCGTGCAGATGCACGCAACCTCGCTAGGCTACGCGACCCGGGCGGCGGCCGCAACAGAGTGGGGACACTCCCCCGACAGGGTGGGGACACTGCGCCGACAGGGCGGGGACGCCGCCCCGACGTGCACAGGGACTTCCTGGGAGGTTCCGGCAGAAGTGGCCTCCCGTACCCCCCGAGCAGGGCGTTCGTGTACCTTGCGCCTTCCTCGCGGGTCTACGACCGCCCTACTCTGAGCCGACCGCGGGCGCCCGCTCCCGGCAGCAGCCGGGAGTAGCAGCACATGCGCCAGTCCTTCCTCCGTTCCCTCGTCGCCGCGGCCGTGCTCGTAGCGGGCGCAGGACTCAGCGTCGTGGCCGCGCCGACCGCGTCGGCGGCGCCGGTCTTCAGCACCGCGTGCTTCACCTCCCCGAAGGTCTCGACGGTGTCGCAGTACACCGTTCCCGCGACCGGGGTATCGACGGTCCGCGCCGTCCTCAGCGGCCAGAACGGCGGGAAGGGTGCGAGCGGCCTCGGGACGGGCAACGCCGGCGGACGCGGCTCCAGCCTCGTCGTGGAGGTGCCCGTCACACCCGGGCAGGTGCTGGAGATCGGGCGCCTCACCGGCGCCCCGGCCGGAGCGGCAGGCGCCACGCGCTACGTGAACGGCGGCGTCTACGCGGGCGACTCCGGCGGCGCGGGCGGCGACGCCCAGTACCTCAGCACGGCCGGCTCGGACGGCTGTCAGCACGCCCTCGCCGTGGCGGCGGGCGGCGGAGGCGGCGGCGGGCGGTCCTCGGTCGGCGGCGACGCCGACGCCGGCAGCGGCGCGAGGGGCGGCGGGAACGGCGGCAGGAACAACGCGGCCGACGGCGGCGGCGGCGGCGCGGCCGGGCAGAGCTCGGGCGGCTCGCCCGGCGCCCGCGGCTACAGCACGTTCGGCGAGTGCGCCGACGGCAACAACGGCCAGTGGGGCGTGTTCCTCAACGACGGCAAGGGCGCCGACGCCGGCGCCTCCCGCGGCGGCGGCGGCAACTGCTCGTTCCCCGGCCACAGCGGCGGCGGCGGCGGGGCCGGCTGGTGGTACGGCGGCGGCGGCGGATCTCCCTACGTGTTCGGCAGCATGAACGACACCCTCGGCGTCATGAACGACCCCGGCGCCGGCGGCGGCGGCTCGAGCTACGTGCACCCGAGCGTGACGAGGATCTCGCAGACGGCCGGCCCGACGGCGGCCGACCCCGTGGTCGCTCCGGTGTACGACACCGCCGTGACCGTGACGCGGACCCCCGACTTCTCGATGCTCGGGCAGGAGGTCACCGTCACCGCGAAGGTGACCATCCCGAGCCTGGGCCGGCCGGTGGCCGCCGGCGGCACCGTCGAGATCCTCACCGGTGCAGGTACCAGCAGGGTGACCCTCGACGCGGACGGCGTCGGCGTGCTGACCACGAGGGACATCCCGCAGGGCTGGAACGAGATCCGCGCGCACTACCCCGACACCATCACCCCCGCCGAGGCGGGACGAGGGAGCTGGTCGGCGCTCCCCGCTCTGCGCCACGAGGTGCGCGCGTGCGCCGCGGCACCCGTCATCACCCGGCAGCCCTCGGACATCGCGGGCGTCACCAACCAGGTCTACACGCTGACGATGGGCGTGAGCGTCTCGGCCGTCTACGGCGGCATCCCCGCCGTGTCGTGGGAGAGGTCCACCGACGGCGGCGCCACGTGGAAGCCCGCCCTCGGCCGGGCGGGCGCCCGGGAGGACGGGACCGCGTTCCTCGAGGCCGGCCCCGATCCCACCGGCTCCTACCGCTACCGGGCGACCCTGACCACCTGCGGGGGCAGCGTCCGCAGCGAGCCGGCCACCGTGGCGGTGGGCGGCGTGCGCTTCGACCTGTCGACGCTCCCGCAGAAGGCGTACGGCGACTCCTTCGACGCGAGCCCCTACGCGCAGGCCGTCGATGTGCCCGGCCGCTCGATCGTCCTGAGCAGCAGGACCGCCGAGACCTGCTCCGTCAGCGGCATGAGGGTGACCGTGCTCCACGCCGGCGTCTGCACGCTCGCGGCGAGGCTCGACGCGCTCGCTCCTCTGGGCTGGGCGGGCGAGCCCCTGCAGAGCTTCACGGCGAAGCCGAAGGCGCTCACGGTGACCGCCCCGACGGTCGACTACCCGCGAGGCGCGCCGTCCCCCGACCTGCGCTGCACGGCCGCCTTCGTCGGCACCGACACCTTCGGCGCCCCGCTCACGGCCGGCGTCTACCGGCCGATCGTCACGGCGGACGACGTCATCTACCGCTTGATCCCGAACTGGCCCACCTCCACCTTCACCACCTTCACCACGCGGTGCAGCGGCGCGAAGGTCAGCAGCGACTACACGATCGCGGGGTACAAGGACGGCGCGCTGCGCATCGTCGCGGCCGTCCCGATGGTGACCGCCTCCTCGCCCTCGTCGACCTACGGATCCACTCCCCCCGCGATCACCGCCTCCGTGACCGGCTCCCCCTCGGGGACGGTCTCCTGCGGCGCCTTCGCGGCGTCCGACACCGGATTCACGACGCCGCTGGCGCTCTCCGCGACGACCCCCGTCGGCCGCTACCCCACGCGCTGCTCCGGCCTGACGAACCCCTCGGGACAGCTGATCACCATCGACGGCGCGCTCACGATCTCGCCGGCGCCCCTCTCGGTGACCGCGTCGAGCCCCGGGACGCAGGCGCACGGCACCGCGACCGCCCCGACGGTCACCTGCACGGCCGACGGCTTCGCAGGAACCGACCGGTTCGTCACCGAGCCGACCGGCGCTTACTACACGGCGGACGGCACCGGGAAGGTGACGATCGGAGCGCGCACGCCCGTCGGCGACTACGTCACGCGGTGCGACGGAGGCGACGCGGGGCCGAACTACACCCTCCGGTCGATCCCCGGCACCTTCGCGCTGGCCGACCGCTCGGCCCCCGTCGTGACCGTGCCCGCCGCCGTCACGGCCGAGCCGGCCGACGTCTCCGGCGCCGTCGTCACCTTCGCGTCCTCCGCGCAGGACGCGGTCGACGGAGCCGTGGGCGCGACCTGCACGCCCGCCTCGGGGAGCGTCTTCCCGATCGGGGACACGACGGTCGACTGCACCGCGGACGACGAGGCCGGCAACACCGGCACGTCCTCGTTCCGGATCACGGTCCGGAAGTTCTCGCAGACGGTCGCCTTCACCTCCTCGCGGCCGACCGCGCCGACGGCGCTGGGCACCTTCACTCCGACGGCCACCGGCGGCGACTCCGGGAGCCCCGTCTCGATCGGAGCGACCGGATCCTGCGCGATCGCCGACGGCGTCGTGACCTTCACCCGGAGCGGCACCTGCACCGTGACCGCCGACCAGGCCGGCGACGACCACTACACCGCGGGGCGCGCCTCCTTCGATCTCGAGGTCGCGAAGGCGTCGCAGACGCTGACGGTCGCGGTGCCGAAGACCGGCGTCCTGGAGTCGACCGGCGTCGCCACGGCGACCTCGAGCTCGGGACTGCCGGTGCTCGTCAGGACCTTCTTCGGCTGCACCGTCGCCCCCGACGCGACGGGTGCGCAGATCCTGACCTACACCGAGCCCTCGACCTGCGGCGTGCAGTTCGACCAGCCGGGCGACGAGGTGTACGCGGCCGCCGACGGCCTGGTGCGCTTCGTCCCGATCTCGCGGATCCCCCAGACCGTCGTCGTCACCTCGACTCCGCCCGACCGGGTGTTCACCGACGACCGGTACACGGTCGAGGCGACCGGCGGCGGCTCGGGCAACCCGCTCGTGATCGCGGTGATCGAGAACGGCAACTGCACCATCGCGGACGACGTGGTGACGTTCTTCGGCGACGGCACCTGCACGGTGACGATCGACCAGGCCGCGGACGATCGGCACGACGCCGCTCCGCAGGTCCGGCAGGTCATCACGGTCGGGACTCCCGAGGGGAACCTCTCCTTCGGGAGCACCGCGCCCCCGCACGCGATGTCGCTCGAGACGTACCGGCCGACGATCGTGCCCGGCCCGTCGAAGGGCGTGCCCGTGCTCTCCGCGAGCCGAGACTGCTCGATCCTCCCGGACGGAGTGACCGTGCGGAACGACGGGGCCGGGCTCTGCGTGCTGTCCCTCGACCAGCCCGGAGACGGCTACTGGCCCGCGCGGCACGCCGAGCAGGAGTACTCGATCTACTTCCTCCCGCAGACGGTCCGGATCACGAGCGCGCCTCCGGTCGGCGCCGTCCTGGGGGACACGTACCGCCCGGTGATCGAGGGCGGCGCCTCGGGCATCGCTCCGTTCCTCCTCACCACCGCGACGTGCTCGGCGAAGGACGGCGTGGTCACCTTCACCACGAAGGGCGTCTGCGGCGTCTTCGCCTACCAGAACGGCAACCGGCAGTACGACAGCGCCCGGCCCGCCGTGCAGGAGGTGGAGGTCGGCTACGCGCCCGGCTCCGTGGCGTTCACGACCGCCGTCCCGACCGACGCGGAGGTCGGCGGATCCTTCACTCCCGCCTTCACGCGCGGACCGTCCTCCGGCCCCTCGGTGCTCAGCGTCTCGGGCGCCTGCTCCGACGGCGAGAACGGCGCCGTCCGGTTCGACTCCGCGGGCACCTGCACGCTGACGGCGATCCACTACCGCGACGCCACCTACGGCACCGCGCGGGCGGTCCAGACCTTCGAGGTCACCGCGATCGCGCAGACCGTCGCCTTCACCTCGACCGCGCCGTCGACGGCCGCGGCCGGCGACACGCTCACTCCGACCGCGACGGGCGGCGCGTCCGGGCTCCCCGTGACGATCGGAGCGACCGGCGCCTGCACGCTCGCGGACGGCGTCGTCACCTTCGCCGGCAGCGGCACCTGCACCGTCACGGCGGACCAGGCGGGCGACGGGCGCTACGCCGCGGCGGCGCAGGCCTCGCAGACCGTCGCGGTCACGCAGCTCGCGGGCACCGTCGCGTTCGGCGGCGATGCTCCGGCCGAGGCCCGGGTCGGGGGCTCCTCGACGGCCGCGGTCGTCGCCGGCCCGTCCAGTGCTCCCCCGGTGCTGACGGCCTCCGGCGCCTGCTCCGTCGGGCCCTTCCGACTGGTCTCCTACGACTCCGCCGGCACCTGCACGCTGACGCTGGACCAGGCGGGCGACATCCGCCACAGCGGAGCGCCGACGGCCGTGCGCAGCTTCGAGATCACCCGGGTCGCGCAGACCGTGGCCTTCACCTCGCAGGCGCCGGACTCGGCGCTCGCAGGCGGCACCTACCGTCCGACCGCGACCGGAGGAGCCTCCGGGCGGCCCGTGGTGCTCGGAGCCTCCGGGTCCTGCACGCTCACCAACGGGGTCGTCGCCTTCACCGGATCGGGCACCTGCACGGTGACCGCCGACCAGACGGGCGACACCCGGTACGACGCGGCGGAGCGGGCCTCGCAGGTGATCGCGGTCGGACTGCTCGCGGGCACCGTCTCCTTCGGCGGCACCGCGCCGACCGGCGCGACGGTCGGCGGGACGACCACCCCGCGGATCATCGCCGGGCCCTCCACGGCGCGTCCGGTGCTGACCGCCTCCGGAGCATGCTCGGCGGCCGCGGGAGTCGTGTCCTACGACTCCGTCGGCACCTGCACGCTGACGCTCGACCAGGCGGGCGACTCGCGGTACGGCGCCGCTCCGCAGGCCGTCCGCACCTTCGCGATCGGCGCCCTCGGCCAGACGCTGGCGTTCGCCTCGCCGGTCCCCGACGCGGCGGTCGCGGGGGGCTCCTACACGCCCGTCGTGACGGCCGGCGCGTCGAGCGCCCCCGTGGTGCTCGAAGCGGCCGGGTCCTGCACGGTCGCGGACGGCGTGGTGACCTTCACCCGCTCCGGCACCTGCACGGTGACCGCGGACCAGGCCGGGGACGAGCGCCACTCGGCGGCTCCGCGGATCACGCAGTCGGTGGAGGTCGGCACGGCGGCGGGAGCGGTGTCGTTCCGCGACGCCGCTCCGACGGACGCCCGGATCGGCGGCTCCTGGACCCCGTCGATCGTCCGCGGCCCGTCGAGCGCCGACCCGGTGCTGGACGCCTCCGACTCCTGCTCGCTGGGAGAGGACGGCACGGTGTCCTACGACTCCGTCGGCACCTGCACGCTGACGCTGGATCAGGCCGGCGACGACGCTCACGCGCCCGCGGAGCAGGTCGTCCGGACCTTCCCGATCGGCAAGGCGCTGCAGACGGTCGCCTTCACCTCCGCGGCTCCGAGCACGGCGACCGCGGGCGGCCGCTACACACCGACCGCGGCGGGCGGCTCCTCCGGTCTGCCGGTCACGATCGGCGCCACGGGCGCGTGCTCGCTCGCGAGCGGCGTCGTGACCTTCAGCGGATCCGGCACCTGCACCGTCACCGCGGATCAGGCCGGCGACGCCTCGCACGACGCGGCTCCCCGGGCGACCCAGTCGATCGCGGTCACCGCGGTCGTCCCGCAGAAGAAGAAGGCGCAGAAGGTCGCCTTCTCGACCGCGATGCCGTCCTCGCCCGAGAAGGGGATCGCCTACCCGGTCGCGGCCACCGCCTCCTCCGGTCTGCCCGTGAAGCTGTACGCGAGCGGCAGCTGCACGCTGACCGCGACCGGCGCGGGCACGGCGACGGTGCGGCTGACGGGCGCGGCGAGCTGCACCGTCCGGGCCACGCAGGCGGGCGACTCCGCGTGGCTCGCCGCGACCTCGGTGACGCAGTCGCTGCAGGTGAAGTCCTCCACCCGCGCCGACCTCACACTGACGCTGGCGCCGGCGCCGGGACTGGCAGCGACGGCTCCCCTCTCGGGCACGATCACCGTCCGGAACACCGGCACCCGGGACGCGGCGACGACGACCACCCGGGTCGTCGTCAGCGGAACGGTGGCGAGTGCGCCCGGCGCCGTGCAGACGAAGGGCTCGGCCGCGGGCACGACGGTCCTCACCTGGACCGCGCCGAGCGTCTCGGCCGGGCGGAGCACCACCTACTCGGTGACGCTCGTCGACCGGCCGGCCGCCACGACGATCGACGCCAGGGTGTCGACCGCCGCCGCCGATCCCACGCCGGCGAACAACGCGGTCAGGCGCACCTTCCGGTAGAGGCTGCGGGGAGGGAGGGGTGTCGCGCCGCGTTGCCCGTTCCCTCCCCGACCGCTACGGTCGCGGGGACGCTCCGGGGGACGGGGCTCGCGAGGGGGGCCCGTGGACCGGTTGAGGCGACGCGCGCTGCTGCTGGGGATCGCCTCCTCGGCGGTCGCGCTGACGGGGTGCACGCCCGCCCGGCCCGCTCCCGCGGCGCTCCCGCCGAGCACGGCGCCGGCGGCGGTGCTGCCGTCCGCCGCTCCGACCGCCGTCCCGACCCCTCCCCGCCCCGTGCCGACCACCACCGCCGCGGCGGCTCCGGTGCGGCGGAAGGCGCCGCTGCCCTCCGGCACGATCTCGGAGCTGCCCGGCGAGGGGAGCACGCTCGCCTGGACCGTCGACGACGGCGCGGACTCCGACGTGGTCGCCGCCTACGCGCAGTTCGCCCGCGACACCGGCACCCGGCTGACCTTCTTCCTCAACGGGAAGTACGACTCGTGGACCGTGAACGCGCCGCTGCTGGCTCCGCTCGTCGCCTCGGGGCAGGTGCAGCTCGCGAACCACACCTGGTCGCACGCCGACCTGACGAGCCTCTCGAGCGACGGCGTGCAGGAGGAGCTGGGCCGCAACGGCGACTTCATCCGCTCGACCTACGGGGTGGAGGCGGCGCCCTTCTACCGGCCGCCGTTCGGCTACACGGACGAGCGGAGCCGGGCCGCCGCGGCGGCGATCGGCTACACGGCGACGGTGCTCTGGTACGGCTCGCTCTCGGACTCGGGGCGGATCACGCCGGAGCAGGTGGTCGGCTTCGCGGACCAGTGGTTCCTGCCGCAGCACATCGTGATCGGGCACGCGAACTTCGATCCGGTGACGCAGGTCTACGCGCGGCTCGTCGACATCCTCCGCGAGCGCTCGCTCGAGACGGTGACCCTCCGCGACGTGTTCGCGGTCTGAGCGCCTCCCCGGCGGCGCGGGTCAGCGCGCGGGTCAGCGCAGCGCGGGTCAGCGCGCGGGTCGGCGCAGCGCGGCGCGCGCGGCGGCGGAGACGGCCGCGGCGACCGCGTCGAGGGCGGGCGTGTGCAGGGCCCACTGCTGCCAGTAGAGGGGGACGTCGACGGGGTCGCCGCCCAGCTCGACCAGGCCGTCGCCGCCGACCGGGGCCTGCAGCTCGGGCAGCATCCCCCATCCCATGCCCAGGCGAACGGCCCGCTCGAAGTCGGTCGATCCGGGGACGCGGTGCTGCGGCGGTCTGCCGTCGACGCCGGCGGCCCGGAGGAAGTCGTCCTGCAGGCGGTCCTTCTCGTCGAAGACGACCAGCGGAGCGCTCGCGAGGCCGGCCGTGCCGCCGTCAGGGAACCAGCGCTCGGCGAACGCGGGCGAGGCCATGGCGCGGTACCGCATCACTCCGAGGGGCGCGACGGTGCAGCCGAGCACCGCCTCCGACTCGCCGGTGACGGCCGCCAGCACGGTGCCGTCGCGGAGGAACGCGGTGGTGTGCGCCTGGTCCTCGCGGTGCAGCTCCACCACGACGTCGGGGACGGAGGCGAGCGCGGGCAGCACCCAGGTGGCCAGGGAGTCGGCGTTGACGGCGAGCGGGAGGACGACCGGGCCCGCCCCCTCCGCGTCCTCGCCGCCGAGCGAGCGGACGGCGTCGTCGGCGAGGAGCTCGATCTGGCGGGCGAGGCGGAGGAGCCCCGCACCGGCCTCGGTCGCGACGACCGGGCGCGAGCGCACCAGCAGGACGCGGCCGGCAGCGGTCTCGAGCGCCTTGATCCGCTGGCTGAGGGCGGAGGGGGTGATGTGCAGGGCTCGGGCGGCGGCGTCGAAGGAGCCGAACCGGACGGAGGCGGCGAGCGCGCGCAGGCGGGAGAGGTCGAGATCGTCGGTCAGCATCAGTAGTGCTTACGGTACTGAAGGAGCATGAGCTGGTCTACAGAAGTGACCCGCCCTAGCGTCGGAGCGTGTCCCCCCTCCTCGCCGCCCTCTCCGGCCTCGGCTTCGGCCTCTCGCTCATCATCGCGATCGGCGCGCAGAACGCCTTCGTGCTCCGCCAGGGCCTCCGCCGCGAGCACGTGCCCGCCGTCGTCGCGATCTGCGCGCTCTGCGACGCCGCGCTGATCGTGCTCGGGATCGCGGGGATCGGAGCGGTCCTGGAGTCGGCGCCGTGGCTGCTGGTGGTGATCCGCTGGGGCGGCATCGCCTTCCTCCTCGCCTACGCGGTGATGGCGGCGAGGCGCGCACTGCGGCCGGGGACCCTCGACGGCGATCCGGCCGGCGCCTCGACGTCGCTCCGCACGGCGATCGGCACATGCCTGGCGCTGACACTGCTCAACCCGCACGTCTACCTCGACACGGTCGTGCTGCTCGGGTCGGTGGCGAACACGCACGGCGACGAGCGCTGGTGGTTCGGGGCGGGGGCGGCGGCCGGGAGCGTGCTGTGGTTCACCGCTCTCGGCTTCGGGGCGCGCGCGCTGCGGCCGCTGTTCCGGAGCCGCGGGGCCTGGCGGATCCTCGACGCGGCCGTGGCGGTCGTGATGGTGGTGCTGGCGGTGTCGCTCGCGCTGCACTGAGGGCCTGGTGGTGCACTGCTTGTTCTACTAACATTGTGAACATGTTGTTCCGGGTCGACCACTCCGCGGCGGGCTCGCTCGCCGACCAGCTGGAGTCGCAGGTGCGCTCGGCCGTCGCCCGGGGCGAGCTCTCGGCGGGCGACCGCCTGCCGCCCGCCCGCGAGCTCGCCGACTCGCTCGGCATCAACATGCACACCGTGCTGCGCGCGTACGCCGCCCTGCGCGACGACGGGATCCTCCAGATGCGCCGGGGCCGCGGCGCGTGGATCACGGAATCGGCCGGGCCCGGGCTCGTGCGTGTCACCGCCCTGGTCGACGAGCTGCTCGCGGAAGCCCGCCGCAGCGGCATCACCCCGGCGGAGCTCGTCCGCCTGATCGAGAGGACCGGATCATGACCGCCACCGCCGACCGCCGCCGCGAGCTCCTCGCCGCCGCGTCCCTCCTGCTCCCCGCCGCCGGAGTGCTCGTCTCGCGCCTCGTCCTGGACGACGCGCTGCCCGCGGAGCTCGCCTCGCACTGGTCGGGCACCGGGGCGGCCGATGCGACCGCGTCGACGGGCGCTCTGCTCGCGATCGCCCTCGTGCTCTCCGGGCTCCCGGCCGTCGCGGGCCTCGTGGCGGCGGTCGTCGGGCGCGCCCCGCGGCTCCTGCTGGCGACCCTCGGCCTCGTGGCCGGGCTGGGCGCCTCCGCCTGGGCGACCTCGGTCGGCACGACGCTCGCGGCCGGGCGCGCCGAGGGGGCGGAGCTCGGCGGGTGGCTGCTCGCGCTGCTCGGAGGGATGCTCTTCGCCGTCGTACCCGCGCTGATCGCTCCGGGCACCCGGCGCGCCTCCCGCCTGGCCGCCGGCCGCCTGCCGCTGGCGGCGGAGGAGACCGGCGCCTGGTCGCAGACGCTGACGGGCCCGGTGTTCGCCGTCGCCGCGATCGCCACGGCGGCGGGCGCGGCCCTCTCCCTCGCGACGCTCGCCGCGGCGGGCGCCACCGGTCCGGCGATCGCGACGGCCGTCGTCCTCGGCGTCGTCGCGCTGGTGCTCCTCTCCTTCTCCCGCCTGAGGGTGACCGCCGACCGCCGCGGCCTCCGCGTCGTCACGACCGCCCTCGGCATCCCGCTGCGCCGCATCCCGCTCGACACCATCGCCTCGGCCGGCACGGCCCAGCTGCGGCCGTCGGAGTGGGGCGGCTGGGGGTACCGGGTGATGCCGGGCCGCTCGGCGGTCATCCTGCACGCCGGGCCGGGGCTGGTGGTGACGACGGACCACTCGCGCGAGTTCGCGATCAGCCTCGACGACCCCGAGACCCCCGCGGCGCTGCTCGAGACCCTGCGCTCGCGGGCCTGAGGCGCCGACCCGTCAGTCGACCACGATCCGGACGAGCGTCGTGACGGCATCCACCGCGTTCACGTAGGAGTAGTGCCGCGAGGTCGGGAAGGCGAGGTGCCGTCCGGGCTCCAGCCGCACGGGCTCCTCGCCCTCCCGCTCCAGGAGGAGCGCGCCGGCGGTGACGAGCAGGATCTCGTGCCACCCCTCGGGGTCGGGCTGCGCGTCGTAGCGGTCCCCGGGGCCGAGCGTCCAGGTCCAGAGCTGGGCCTCCCGGCGCGCGGGGACGGAGGAGAGCAGGACGGCGACGCTCGCCTCGCCCGCTCCCCGCCAGGCGACCTGGTCGATCGCCGCGGGCGCGGATCCCGGGGCCGAGACGAGTGCAGTGAACGTGGTGCCGAGGGCGGTCGCGAGGCGGTCGACTCCGGTCAGCGAGATGTTGGCCTCGCCGGCCTCGGCCGCGACGATCGTCCGCCGGCTGATGCCCGAGCGCGCCGCCAGCGCGGACTGGCTCAGTCCGGCTCCGCGCCGCGCGAGACGGAGGTTGCCGCCCAGGTGGGCGAGGACGGGAGCCAACATGCGCACTATTCTGCACCGACAGGCCCCTGTTGCTCCTAGGATGTGCAGAATGATGCACATCTCGCCTCTCCGGGGCCTCCGCTTCACGCGTCCGGAGTGGGCGCTCATCGGCATCACCGCGATCTGGGGCGGGACCTTCCTCGCCGTTCACATCGCGATGGAGCACAGTGGGCCGCTGTTCTTCGTCGGGATGCGGTTCGCCATCGCGGGGCTGATCAGCGCGGTCGTGTTCCACCGGTCGCTCCGGGGGATGCGGCGGATCGACCTCGCGGCCGGCGTCGCGATCGGGGTGATGATCTTCGCGGGCTACGGCCTGCAGAGCTACGGGCTGCAGACGATCACGAGCAGCACCTCCGCGTTCCTCACCGCGCTGTACGTGCCGCTGGTGCCGCTGCTCCAGTGGGTCGTGTTCCGTCGCCGCCCGGGCGTGCTGACGCTGGTGGGCGTCGCGCTGGCGTTCGTCGGACTGCTCCTGATCGCGGGCCCGCAGCCGGGCGTCGCGCTCGGAGCGGGCGAGGTGGCGACGATCGTGAGCACGCTGCCGATCGCGGCGGAGATCATCCTGATCGGCCTCGTCGCCGGACGGGTGGACCTCGGCCGGGTGACCGTGGTGCAGCTGCTGGTCGCCGGCGCGCTCGGGTTCGCCTCGATGCCCCTCGCGGGCGAGGCGGTCCCGGCGTTCTCGTGGGCCTGGCTGATCCCCGCGCTCGCGCTCGGGGCGAGCAGCTGCCTGATCCAGCTGACGATGAACTGGGCTCAGCGCTCGGTCTCGCCGTCGCGCGCCACGATCATCTACTCCGCCGAGCCCGTCTGGGCCGGTCTGATCGGCCGCCTCGCCGGCGACCGGCTCCCCGCGCTCGCCCTGCTCGGGGCGGGGTTCATTGTCGCGGGCACGCTCGTCAGCGAGCTGAAGCCGCGCCGCGAGCCTGCGCCGCCGGCTCTCAGGTGACGGCGGGGAGGGCGGCGGAGGCGACGAGCGCGCCGCCGGCGTCGGTGATCTCGACGGCGGCGACGGACTCGCGCAGGACGGCCGCGTTCATCTCGCAGTCGAGCTCCGCGGAGCTGCCGAGGAAGGAGCCGGACGGGAGCCGCTCGCCGGAGCCGGTGACCAGCACGAGGTCGTAGCTCTCGCCGAGGGCGAAGCCTGTCCCGCGGAGGATCGTCTCGGTGCCCCAGGTGTGCGCCACGAGCGAGCCGTCGAGCGTCACGCCCTCCGTCCGCTCGTCGAAGGCGATCGCCTCGACGGCGCCGAGCGTCCCGGGCGGTCCCGCGACGGGGCGCTCCTCGGCGGACCGCAGGGCCGCTCCGGCGACGCCGCCCACGACGAGGAGCGCGGCCGCCGCGGCGACGGCCAGGACGGCACGGCGGCGCGGGGCACGCAGACTCTCCCCGCGCTCGGGCCGCTCCCCGGCGAGCGCCGCGATGCGCGACCGCAGCTCCGGCGACGGCTCCGCCTCCTCCCAGCGGCCCAGCGCGCCGACTCGGTCGACCACCGCGCCGAACGACGCGAGCTCGCGGTCGATCGAGGGGTCGGCGGCGCGCAGGCTCTCGAACTCCCGCGCCTCCTCGGCGGAGAGGTCGCCGGCGAGGGCCGCGGCGAGAAGCTCCTCGCGGCGGCCGCCGGGCTCGTCTCCGTCGGGCTGGTCTCGGTCGATCACGATCTCTCCTCGTCGGTGGGTCCGGCGCCCGCGAGGTGACCGCGGAGCGCTCGGAGAGCGTAGAAGGCGCGGCTGCGCAGGGTGGCGACCGGCACGCTCGTGGCCGCCGACAGCTCGGCGTAGGTCTCGCCGTGCAGGTGGACGGCGACGACGACCTGCCGGTGCTCGGCGGAGAGCCGCGCGAGCGCCTCGGCGATCGCGAGCGGCTCGAGGGGGTCGCGGTCCTCCGCGGGCACCTCCTCCAGAATCTCGGCCTCGATCAGGCGCGGCAGGCGCCGGCGCGAGCGGTGCACGTCGACGACGACGTTGCGGGCGATGGCGAAGAGCCAGGTGCGGGTGCTGGCACGCTCGGCGGAGTAGCTCGCCCGCGAGCGCCAGGCGCGCAGGAACGTCTCCTGCACGCAGTCCTCGGCGAGGCCGCGGTCGCGCAGGGCGTTGAGCGCGAAGCCGAGCAGGGCGGACCCGTGCTCGTCGAAGGCGGCGGCCGGGTCGAACTCCGCCGTCCGGGGCTCGAGGCGCACCACGGGAGCCGGGACCTCCGAGTGCTCGCGCGGCATCGCGGGCCCTTCGTCTCGTCGTGCCGTCGCCGTCCGCGCCACACCGCCTCCTCGTCGGGACCGGTGGTCCGTCGGAAGGGGGTACGGCCGCGGCGGCGGCGGCGTTCATCGGAGGCGAGGACCGTCTCCGTGAAGATCCTCTCAGATGGAGTGAACGCAGCGCCGCTTCCGGCCGTACTCCCTGCATCGGGCCCGCTCGGCGCTCGCGATCGAAAGGCTCCACCATGACGAGGACGTCCCCCGCGCGGAACCGCGCCGGCCGCCGCCTGCTCTCCCTCGGCGGCATCACCGCCGTCGCCGCCGCCTCCTTCTTCGCCGCCGCGCCGGCCCAGGCCGAGACCGAGGTCGCCGAGCCGTCCTCGTTCACCAGCGCCTTCACGGTGATGGCGACGCCCGACCAGGTCGTGAACGCCGATTCCGCCGCGACCCCCGGCCAGCCCGGCGCCACGGGCGAGATGACCTTCCGGGTCAACAGCGACCTCGACGTCATCTGCTACGACATCACCCTCACCGGCGTGACCGGCGACTACCAGAGCCCCGCGAAGACCGCGACGCACATCCACCAGGCGGCGCTGGGCAAGGCGGGCCCGCCGCGCATCGCGTTCCCGAACCCGGCCCCGGTCGGAGACGGCCCCCGCACCAGCAGCGGCTGCCTGCAGGGCCCCTTCACCACGGGCATCCAGGCGAACGGGGCCGACACCGGCGCCGGATTCACGCTGAAGGCCCTCGAGGCCGATCCCGCCGCCTTCGCGGGCGACTCCCACACGGCCTCGTATGCGGCTGGCGTCGTCCGCGGCCAGCTCTCGCAGGTGCCGGTCGGCGGCCTCCAGACCGGTGGCGGCGCGACCGCCGCCGGGAGCGACGCCACGGGCCCGTCCGGTCTCGCCGCGATGGCCGGCCTCGGAGCCGTCGCCGCCCTCGGCGCGGCCGGAGTGGTCGTCGCCCGCCGGCGCACCGCCTCCTGATCGTGGGCACCCGGTCGAGGAGCGGAGCGGCGGCACTGTGCGCCGTGCTGCTCCTCGCGGGGTGCGCCGCCGCGGACGGGAGCGGAGGAGCGGAGACGCCCGCGAGCGCGCCCGCGCCTCCGGCCCTCGCTTCTGCTCCCCCGCTCACTCCTCCCCCGGTCCCCGCGCCCGACCCCGCCGCTGCCGCGCCTGCGCGCACCGTCGGCGTCGAGCCCGCCCGGCTGAGCGTGCCCGCGATGGGCCTGGACGAGCCGCTGATCGCGCTGGGCATCCAGTCGGACGGGGCGATGGAGGTGCCGGTGGACTACGACGACGTCGGCTGGTTCTCGGGAGGCGGGCGCCCGGGTGGCAGCGGCCGCACCGTGATCGCGGCGCACGTCGACTCGCGGTCCGGTCCCGCGGTCTTCTTCCGCCTCGGCGAGCTCGCCCCGGGCGACGAGATCGCGGTGAGCGGAGTGGACGGCTCCGACCACCGCTACCGGGTGACGGCGGTCGAGTCCCACGCCAAGGCCGCGTTCCCCACCGCCCGCGTCTTCGGCGCGACCCTCGAGGAGGAGCTGATCCTCGTGACCTGCGGAGGCGAGTACGACACGGCGATCGGCCGCTACCGGGACAACCTGGTGGTGTTCGCCTCCCCGCTCTGAGTCCCGCCACGGAGGCGCGGCACAGAGGGGCGGCACGACCGCCCGGCATCGTGGCGCGGAACGGTGGCGCAGAGCACAGCACGAGTGCCCCGCCGGCGCAAGGGTCCGGGCGCGCGCACGCCGTGTGGTCGGATGGGGAGGGCCGGCCCCCCGCCGCCGCTCCCCTCCCGCTCCCCACCGCCGTGGCGCGGCCGATCCGACAGGACGCCCGTGTCCACCAGCCCCCGCCCCACCCTCTTCGCCCTGCCCGGACTCGGGCTCGACGGCCGCGCCTTCGACGCGCTCGGCCGCGAGCTCGCCGACGTCGCGGACCTCGTCGCGCTCGACCTGCCCGGTGGATCCGGGACCTCGCTCGAGGAGATGACCGCCGCCACGATCCGCCGGATCCGCGAGCACGACGCCTCCCGCTGGCTGCTCCTCGGGCACAGCATGGGCGGGAAGATCGCCTCCCTCGTGGCCTCGCGCACGGTCACCGGCCGCTCGGGCCTGTTCGGGCTCGCGGGCGTCGTGCTCCTCGCCGGGTCGCCGCTCTCGCCCGAGCCGATGGAGGAGGAGCGCCGCTCGACCATGCTCGGCTGGGTCGACGACGGGCACCTCGACGAGGCGCAGGCGCGCGAGTTCGTCGACCAGAACGTCGGCTCGCCGCTGCCCGCCGACGCCGACGCGGAGGTGCTGGCCGAGCTGCGCCGCTACTCCCCCGAGGGCTGGCGCGACTGGCTCGAGCACGGCAGCCGCGAGGACCGCACCGGAGAGGCCGCCCTCGGAGCCGTGCCCGCGCTCCTGATCGCGGGCGGTGCGGACGGCGACCTCGGCGCCGACGCGCAGCGCCGCCTGAACGGCTCCCTCTACTCCCGTGCCCGGCTGCTCACGCTCGCCGGGGCGGGCCACCTGCTGCCGTTCGAGCGCCCGGTCGAGGTGGCGGCGGCGATCCGCCGGTTCTGGGAGGAGGAGGCCGGCACGGCGCCGTCGGTCCCGGCCGACGTCGGCGCTGCCATCGCCTCCGCCCGCACCTCCACGCGGGTGCGCGGGCTGCTGGCGGTGCGCGCGCTCGCCGACGACCCGGAGTACGCGCCGCGCGCCCTGACCGTCGCCCAGCTCGCGGAGCTGCGCGCGATCGCCGACCGGGTCGTCCCTCAGGAGGGCGGCCGGATCGACCTGGCCGCGCGGGTGGACACGCAGCTCGCGAACGGCGAGGGCGACGGCTGGCGCAACGCCGACCTGCCGGCCGACCCGATCGCCTACGGTCTGGCGCTCGACGCCCTCCGGGGCTTCGCCGGCCTCGGCCCCGCCGAGCAGGACGCGCGCCTCACCGCGATCGCCGACGGCTCCGCGGAGCCCGGCGACCGCTCGGCCGGCGGGCTCGGTGCCGAGCAGCTGACCGCCTGGTTCGAGGACTGCCGCGTCGACCTCGTGAAGCAGTGGCTGGCGCACCCCGCGTCGATGGCGCGGATCGGCTACGACGGCTACGCCAGCGGCGGCGACACGCTGCCGCTCGTGACGGGCTTCCGCCTGCTCGGCGCCGACGACCGCGAGACCTGGGAACCGACGACGAGGAGTCACCGATGAACACGACCGGCATGCGCCGCTTCCCGCTCGACGAGACGGTCGACGCCGTCGTGATCGGCACCGGGGCCGGCGGAGCGCCCCTGCTCTCGGTGCTCGCCGCTCGCGGGCTGCGCGTCGTCGCCCTCGAGGCCGGGCCGCACGTCGATCCGCTGGGCCACACCGCCGACGAGACGGCGGCCGTCGAGATCAACTGGATGGAGGAGCGCCTCAGCGGAGGCGAGACCCCCACCGCCTTCGGGCAGAACAACAGCGGCCGCGGGGTCGGCGGCTCGACGTTGCACTGGGGCGCGTTCACGCCCCGCCCCGACCCGCGCGACCTGCGACTCCGGAGCGACTCCGGCGTCGGCCGCGACTGGCCGATCGAGCACGCCGAGCTCACCGCGTACATCGAGAAGGTGGAGGCGACGATCGGAGTGGCGGGCCCGGCCGAGTACCCGTGGGACCCGTCGCGCCGCTACCTGCAGGGCCCGCTCGCGCGGAACGCCTCGGCCGACATGATGCTGCGCGGCTGCGCGGCGATCGGGATGCGCGCGACCGACGCGCCCGCCGCCGTGCTCAGCGGCCCGCGGGACGACGGCCGGCCCTCCTGCGTCAACTGCGGCCAGTGCCATCAGGGCTGCCGGACCGGCGCGAAGACGAGCATGGACGTGACCTACCTGCCGGAGGCGGTGCGGGCCGGTGCCGAGATCCGGGCCGACTCGTTCGTGCACGGCATCGAGCTGGACGCCGCGGGCCGCGTGTGCGCTGTGGTCTACACGAGCGGCGGAGTGGAGCACCGGCAGCGCTGCTCCGCCCTGTTCCTCTGCGCGGGCGGCGTCGAGACGCCCCGGCTCCTCCTGCACACCGGCATCGCGAACAGCAGCGGCCAGGTGGGCCGCAACTTCCTGGCGCACGGGGCGACCCAGGTCTGGGGCACCTTCGAGAACGAGATGCGCGGCTACCGCGGCTACCCCTCCTCGGTGATCACCGAGGACACCGTCCGCCCGGCCGACGCGGACTTCGCGGGCGGCTACCTGATCCAGAGCCTCGGAGTGATGCCGCTGACCTACGGGACGACGCTCGCCCGCGGCGCGGGACTCTGGGGCCGCGATCTGATGGACGCGCTCGACGGCTACCGCTTCGCGGCTGGCGTCGGCATCAACGCCGAGTGCCTGCCCGCCGACGGCAACCGGCTGGAGCTGACCGACGAGCTCGACGAGCACGGGGTGCCGAAGGCGCGCATCACGTTCTCGGCGGGCGCCAACGAGGAGGCGATCGACCGGCACGCGATCCGGACGATGACCGCGATCGTGGAGGCGGCCGGCGCGACGAGCACGCGGGTGATGGCGCGCACGGCGCACACGCTCGGCACCGTGCGGATGGGCACCGACGCCGGTGACGCCGTGATCGATGCGGACGGCCGCAGCTTCGACGTGCCGAACCTCTGGGTGTGCGACAACTCGGTGTTCCCGAGCGCGCTGATCGCGAACCCGGCGCTCGCGACGATGGCGCTCTCGCTGCGGACGGCGGACCGCTTCCTGGCGGCGTAGCGTCGCGGCGGCGGGACGGCTGCGTCGCGGCTGCGGGGCGGCCGCGGGGCGGGACGACGGGCGAGGTGCTCCTCCGCGTCGCCGACTGTCCGCGCGGGCGTGCCCGGACTGCGCGCCCGGACTGCGCACCCCGCCGGATCAGCCATGGGGCCGTGCGGGGCGCCAGCGCAGTCGCGAGACGCCCTGACCGAACGGCGGGCCGTCGCGACGGCGCTCGACGGAGGTTCAGCGCGCGCTGAGGTGCTGAGGTGCTGAGGTGCTGAGGTGCTGAGGTGCTGCATCGTGGTGGCCGAACGGCGGCACGGCCCTGGTGTCGGCACGGCGTCAGGCGACGGTGCGGCCCCGGTGACGGTCCGCGCCTCAGCGGCAGTGGTGCGACGGTGGTGCGACGGTGCGGCCGCGTGAACCCGAGCGAAGGCGCAGATCCGAGCGTCAGCGGCGCGGCGGTAGGTCGCTGAGCGCTCGCCTCCGAGCGACAGCACGGCCCGATCACCAGTGCGAACCCGCGCAATGCGCCGAACCCGCCCGACAGCCGATTCCCTCAGGGGTGCACGGCAGCACGGCAGCACGGCAGCGTGTCAGCACGGCAGCGTGTCAGAACGGCGGCGGCCGGTCCTCGAACCTCGGGGTCGCGGGTGGGTCTGGACGGAGCCGTTCCTCGAGGCCCGGCGGGCGCGTGGTGATGCGGCGGCCGGTGGGGGTGGTCCAGTCGGCGGTGCCGTCGGGGTGGAGGACGTAGGTCCAGCGGTCGCCGTGCCGCACGTGGTGGTGGGCGACGCAGAGGCTGGCGAGGTTGCCGGGGTCGGTGCCGCCGCCGTTGCGCCACTCGACGACGTGGTCGGCCTCGGCGCTCGCGGCGGAGCGGGTGCAGCCGGGGAAGCGGCAGGTCACGTCGCGGAGCTGGAGGAGGAGCCGCAGCTCGCGGTGCGGCAGTCGGCGTGTGCGCCCGACCGAGAGGACGGCGCCCGTCCTGGGCTCGGTCAGCACGCGGGTGACGGTCGCGGGGACGAGGCTCCGGGCGACGTCTGCGGGGATCGGGCCGTAGCCGTCGAGCTCGGCGGAGGCGTCGTCGGCGCCGGACGCGGTGCTCGCCGACAGGGTGACCCGCACCTCGGCGCGCACGCCGGTGACGAGGGTCGGAACGGGCCGATCGGCGCCGACCGGGTCGGGCACCGTGCCGATGACGTCCGCCTCGCAGAGGAGGTCGGCCAGAGCGTCGGCTCGCAGCTGGGCGAGGGTCCGCTCGTCGCCCGCTCCGGAGATCGCGTCGACGTCGCACGCCCCGGTGATTCCGGTCGGCTCCGCCCCGGTCGTCCCGCTCGCCTCCGCCCTGCAGGAGCCCGCATCCGTGGCGGCAGGCGGCTCCGCCCCCGCCGGCCCCTCGGCGTCGTCGCGGAGGATCCGGGCGATCCGGTCGAGGCGGCTGTACGCCCCCACGGCGACCGGGGCGGGGAGGAGGGCGCAGAGCGTCGCCATGCCGTCGACCTCGGGGGTCAGCCAGACCGCGCGGTCCTCACGGGCACGTCGGTGTCGCTCCGCGAAGGGCTGCTCGTGGAGCTCCTCCCGCAACCGCGCCAGAGCGCGCCGCAGCTGGGTCGGCGTGGTGCGGGCCGCGAGCTCGGCCGCCCGCGTATCGAACGCGGCGCGGGAGCCCGGAGGCAGGGTGGCCGCGACGGCGCAGACGACCTGGCCCGCCTCCCACCGCAGGCGCGCCCCGGCGAGGGCGGCGCGGGTGGTCGGCAGGTCCTCGACGAGGAGGCGCGCGTGGTCGAGCTCGCGGGAGGCGACCCGCTCGGAGACTCCGAGGGCGACCGCGAACTCCGCGCGGATCGACCGCTCGGCGAGGTCGCTCGACGCGTGGGGCGCCGAGCCGCGGGCGAACGACTCCGGACGCTCGAGCGCGGCCCGGTGCCCGGCGTGCAGCTCCTCGGCCGCGGCCAGGAGCAGCGGGGACGCCGAGCGGGCCAGCGCCGCGGCTCGGTCGCCGCGAGCACGCGCCTCGCTGAGCACCGCCTCCGCTGCTGTCGACCTGCTGATCATCGTCATACGTGTATTCAATCAGCGACCACCGACACGGAAGCGACGGATCGTCACATTCGTGGAGAACCGGCGTGAGGCCCTCCTGTGGAGGGAGGGATCACCGCAGCCGACGCCGCACATCCCCGCCGTCCTCGGGGCGGCGCGCGCAGGACACCGGCGCAACACCCCGCCACACGCACCGCCACACGCCCCCCGCTCACGCGAACCGCACCGCCACACACGCCCCCGCTCACCCGAACCGCACCGCCACACGCCCCAGCTCACCCGAACCGCACCGCCACACGCCCCTCTCACCCGAACCGCAGCGCCACACGCACCCCCCCTCACCCGAACCGCACCGCCACACACACCCCCGCTCACCCGAACCAAACCGCCTCACGCGAAACGCCCCGCCACCTCCGCCAGGCACTCCCGGAACACCCGCACGGCCGGCGACGCCAGCTGCGCCTCGCGCTGGGCGGTGAAGATCGTGCGGCGGGGCGTGCCGGGCAGCTCGAGGAGGCGGCAGTCCGGCGCCTCGCCCGCCCAGACCAGGTCGGGCATCAGGGCGACGGCGTGGCCGGAGGCGGCGAGTCGGATCTGCGCCTGCAGGTCGGCGGTCTCGAAGCGGACGTCCGGCTCGAAGCCCGCGACCCGGCAGGTCTGCTCGGCGAAGTGGCGGCTCGCGGTGCCGCGCGGCTCCATCACCCAGGCGGAGTCGCGGGCCGAGGCGAGGTCGACCACGGCGGAGTCGCGGCTCACGGCGAGGCGGATCGCGTCGGTCGTCAGGTCGCTGCGCACCAGTCCGGGCAGCCAGGAGGTCGAGTGGCCGGGGTACTGCTCGGCGACAACGAGGTCGAACTCCCGCGCCCACGACGTCTCGTGCAGCGCACCCTCGGGCTCGCGCTGCACCATCTCGACGCGCACCTCCGGGAAGCGGTCGGCGACGGCCCGGAGCGCACCCGGCATGAGCGCGAGCGCGGCCGACTGGAACACCGCGACGCGCACCCGCCCGGTCACCGACTCCCCCGAGGCCGCGAGCGCCGCCTCCGCCCGCTCGAGCAGGGCCATCACCTCGCCGGCCGCCTCGACCAGGATCTCGGCCTGGGGTGTGAGCTGCACGCGCCGGCCCGCCTTCCGCAGCAGCTCGACGCCGGCCTCGCGCTCGAGGACGGCGAGCTGCTGCGAGACGGCGGAGGGACTGTAGGCGAGGGCCTCGGCCGCGGCGGCGAGAGTGCCGCGGATGGCCACCTCGCGGAGCAGGACCAGGCGGCGGACATCGAGCACGGCGTCTCTCCGATCGTTCAGCTGAGCTGACCGGTACCGGTAAGAAACGGTCGCTTCTGCTCAACGGTAGCCGGTCGAATACTGAAGGCACCCACCTCAGAGCAGAAGGACCGCACCATGACGGATCTCGCCAGCCCCGCTCTCGCCACCGGCCCCGCCGCCGACGGCCCGTCCGCCGATTCGATCGATCCCCGCCTGGTCGACGAGAGCGTCGCCCTGGTGCGGCGCTGGCTGCGCGAGGCGTCCGCGATCCCGATCGACGCCTCCGGGGCGCAGCTGGCGGGCGTGCTGAAGGACCCGACCGGCCTGGACTTCACGGTCGGCTTCGTCGACGGCGTCGTCCGACCCGAGGACACCCGCGTCGCGGCGGCGGCGCTGAAGGCGATCGCGGGCGGCGTGCCGTCCTTCCTCCCGGCTCCGATGCGCGGCGCGGTCGCCCTCGGCGGCGTCATGGCGCCGCTCCTCCCGGACGTCGTGGTGCCGATCGCGCGCCGGGTGCTGCGCCGGATGGTCGGCCACCTGATCATCGACGCGACCGACTCCCGCCTGGGCCCGGCCATCGCCGCGATCCGCCGCGACGGCGTCCGGCTCAACATGAACCTGCTCGGCGAGGCCGTCCTCGGCCGCGAGGAGGCCCACCGCCGCCTGGAGGGGACGCACCGGCTCCTCGCCCGCGACGACGTCGACTACGTCTCGATCAAGGTCTCCTCGAGCACCGCCCCGCACAACCCGTGGGCCTTCGACGCCGCGGTCGACGACATCGTCGAGGAGCTGGCGCCGCTGTTCGCCCGGGCCGCCGCCTCCTCGCCGCAGAAGTTCATCAACCTCGACATGGAGGAGTACAAGGACCTCGACCTCACCATCGCGGTCTTCACCCGCATCCTCGACCGGCCGGAGTTCCTCGGCCTCGAGGCCGGCATCGTGCTGCAGGCCTACCTGCCGGACGCGCTCTCGGCGATGATCCGCCTGCAGGAGTGGAGCGCCGCCCGCCGGGCCCGCGGCGGCGCCGGCATCAAGGTGCGCCTGGTCAAGGGCGCGAACCTGCCGATGGAGCAGGTCGAGGCCTCGGTCCACGGCTGGCCGCTGGCGACCTGGAGCAGCAAGCAGGACTCCGACACGAACTACAAGCGCGTCGTCGACTACGCGCTGCACCCGGAGCGGATCCGCAACGTGCGGGTCGGCGTCGCCGGGCACAACCTCTTCGACGTCGCGTACTCGTGGCTGCTCGCCGGCACCCGCGGCGTCCGCGAGGGGATCGAGTACGAGATGCTCCTCGGCATGGCCCAGGGCCAGGCGGAGGCGGTGCGCCGCACGGTCGGCTCGCTCCTGCTCTACACGCCGGTCGTCGCGCCGGCCGAGTTCGACGTGGCGATCGCCTACCTGATCCGCCGGCTGGAGGAGGGCGCGTCGAGCCAGAACTTCATGTCGGCCGTCTTCGAGCTCGAGGCCGACCCGGCGCTCTTCGCGCGGGAGGAGGAGCGGTTCCGCGCCTCCGTCGCCGCCCTCGACGGAGCCGTCCCCCCGGCGCACCGCGTGCCCGACCGGTTCGCCGCGAGCGGCCGTCCGGGACCGGGCGACTTCCGCAGCACCCCCGACACCGACCCGTCCGTCGCCGCGAACCGCGAGTGGGCGCAGGCGATCCTCGCGCGCGTCCCCTCCTCCCGGGCCGGCGCCGACGCGATCGAGGCCGCCACGATCGGCACCCTCGACGAGCTGGAGTCGGTGCTCTCCGGCGCCCGCGGCAGCGGCTGGAGCGACGTCCCGGCCGAGGAGCGCGCCCGCATCCTGCACCGCGCCGGCGACGAGCTGGAGGCGCGCCGCGCCGAGCTGCTCGAGGTCATGGCGGCCGAGGGCGGCAAGACCCTCGACCAGGGCGACCCCGAGGTCTCGGAGGCCGTGGACTTCGCCCACTACTACGCCGAGCGCGCCCTCGAGCTCGACGCGGTCGACGGCGCCCGCTTCCACCCGGCCGCGCTGACCCTGGTCGCTCCGCCGTGGAACTTCCCGGTCGCGATCCCGGCCGGCGGCGTCCTCGCGGCGCTCGCGGCCGGCTCCGCCGTGGTGCTCAAGCCCGCCGGACCGACCGCGCGCTGCGGCGCGGTGGTGGCCGAGGCGCTGTGGGCGGCGGGCGTGCCCCGCGAGGCCCTGCGCCTGCTCCGCCTGCCGGAGGAGGAGCTGGGGCGCGACCTGATCGCCTCCCCGCAGGTCGACCGCGTGATCCTCACCGGCGCCTACGAGACGGCGGAGCTGTTCCGCTCCTTCCGGAATGACCTCCCGCTGCTGGCCGAGACGAGCGGCAAGAACGCGATCGTGGTCACCCCCTCGGCCGACCTCGACCTGGCGGTGAAGGACGTGGTGGCGAGCGCCTTCGGGCACGCGGGCCAGAAGTGCTCCGCAGCCTCGCTCGTCGTGCTGGTGGGCTCCGTCGCGCGCTCGAAGCGGTTCCGCGCGCAGCTGCTCGACGCGGTCTCCTCCCTCACGGTCGGCTACCCGACCGATCCCGCGACGCGGATGGGGCCGGTGATCGAACCCGCCGAGGGCAAGCTGCTGCGCGGCCTGACCGCGCTCGGCGCCGGTGAGACCTGGCTGCTGCAACCGCGGAGCCTCGACGACTCCGGACGCCTGTGGAGCCCCGGCGTCCGCGACGGCGTGCGCCGCGGGTCCGAGTTCCACCGCACCGAGTACTTCGGGCCGATCCTCGGGATCATGACGGCGGCGACCCTCGACGAGGCGATCGCGATCGTCAACGAGGTCGACTACGGGCTCACCTCGGGCCTGCACGCGCTCGACCCGGAGGAGATCGGCACCTGGCTCGACGGGATCGAGGCGGGCAACCTCTACGTGAACCGCGGGATCACCGGGGCGATCGTGCAGCGCCAGCCGTTCGGCGGCTGGAAGAAGTCGGCGGTCGGCCCGGGCACCAAGGCGGGCGGGCCGGACTACCTGCTCGGCCTGGGCTCCTGGACCGCGGCGCCGTCGGAGGCGACCGCTCCGGTCGTCGGACCGGCCGCCCGCCTGCTCGCCGCGTCGCGCGCGGAGCTCCCGGCGGAGGAGCACGCCGCGGTGGAGCGGACGGCGCGCAGCTGCGCAGTGGCGTGGGCCCCGAGCGCTCCTCGCGACGTGACGGGGCTGGAGGCGGAGCGCAACGTCTTCCGCCGCCTGCCCTACGACTCCGCCGTGCTGGTGCGCCTGGCCGCCGGGGAGCCGCTGGGCTCGCTCGTGCGGGTGGCCGTCGCGGCGGCGACCGCGCAGGCACGCGTGGTCGTCTCGAGCGCCGCGGCGCTGCCTCCGCAGCTCGCCGCCGGTCTCGACGAGGCGGCCGGCGCCGTCGTGGTCGAGGACGACGCGGCGTGGGAGGCGCGGGTGCGCGCGCACGGCGCCGGACGGGTGCGCCTGCTGGGCGCGTCCGCCGCGACGGTGACGGCCGCGACGGGCGGGCGCCCCGACCTCGCGGTCTACGCCGGCCCGGCGACCGAGGCGGGCCGGCTGGAGCTGCTGCCGTTCCTCCGCGAGCAGGCCGTGTCGATCACGGCCCACCGCTTCGGCACGCCGGACCACCTCACGGACGGGCTGCTCTGACCGGCGTGATCCGACCGGCGTGATCCGACCGGCGTGATCCGACCGGCCGCCGCGGGATCCCGCTCCGGTGCACCCGCTCCGGCGTGTCGACTACCGGAGCGGCGTCTCGCGGAGAGGGCGACGGAGGGACGACGGGGCGGAGAGGGATCAGCCGCAGGCCGCACGTCAGTCCGCGTCAGCTCCGCGACGGGGCCGCAGGGGTGGAGCGCGCGTCGTTGCTGGTGCGCGGGCCCTCCGGGAGGAGCGCGGCGCGTCCCACGCCCGATCGACGGCGGCGGCCGGGGTCAGCAGGATGTGCGCATGACCCGCCAGGAGAACGGCCGGCGCACCGCCGCGCCCGCCCGCGCGCCACGCACGCGCCCGACCGTCGGCTCCGCCTTCGACCCGCGGTCGAACAGCATCAACGCCCTGCGGCTCGGGCTGGCGGTCCTCGTCATCGTGTCGCACTCCTTCCCCCTCGGCGGCTACGGCGACGACCCCGGGTTCGGAGGCTCGACCCTCGGCGCCTGGGCGGTCGGCGGGTTCTTCGCCACCTCCGGCTTCCTGATCACCGCGAGCCGGCTGCGCTCGCGATCGCTGGTCGACTTCCTCTGGCGGCGCTTCCTCCGCATCTATCCCGCCTTCCTCGTCTCGCTCCTGGTCGTGGCCTTCGTCGCCGCACCGCTCGCGTCGCTCCTCCTCGGAGCCGGCGAGTACAGCGCGGCCGGGGCGGTGCGCTTCGTGGTCGCCAATGCGGCCCTCTACATCCGGGAGTACGGCATCGCGGGGATGCTCGGCTCCGTGCCCTACCCGGGCGCGTGGAACGGCTCGCTCTGGAGCCTGTTCTACGAGTTCGTCAGCTACGTCGTCATCGGCCTTCTCGTCTCCCTAGCGCCCGCGCGCTGGGTGCGCCCCCTCGTGGTCGCGGGATTCGCGGGCCTCACCCTCGTCGCGGCGGTGCTCGCGACGGACCTCGTCCCGTTCCCGGCACCCCTCAACCAGACGGTGACGCTCGTCGGGTACTTCCTCGCCGGCGCGCTCGTGCACCTGTACCGCGACCGCCTCCCCCTGACGGGCGCACTCACCGCCGTCGCGGCCGTGCTGCTCGTCCTCGTGATCGCGACCGGCCTCTACCGCGTGCTCGCCGGCCTCCCCCTCGCCTATCTGATGGTCGCGCTCGGCGCCCGGCTCCCCCTGCGCCGAGTGGGCGCGACCCACGACGTCTCCTACGGGATGTACATCTACGCGTTCCCCGTGCAGCAGCTGCTCTCGCTGGCGATCGTCGGAGCCGGAGCCGACGTGCCGCTCTGGGCGTACATCGCGCTCTCGGTCGCAGCGACGGTCCCCCTCGCGTGGGCGAGCTGGCTGCTGGTCGAGCGCCCCGCGATGCGGCTGAAGCGCCTCACCGCCCGGGCTCCCGTCGACGTCGAGGGCCACGTCCTGCGCTGAGGCCCGGAGCCGCGAGCCCGGAGCCGAGAGCCCGCGGCCGTCCTCGCACACCCGCCCGCCCGCAGCCGCCGACGTCGTCGTCCGCAGCCCCGGCCGGGGCCTCCAGCCCAACGAGCTGCCGCAGCTGCTCGGCCGCGCGCTCCACCGCGACGTCGAGGAGGGC
>NZ_PSTM01000028.1:0-28211 GCF_002930875.1 Rathayibacter sp. AY1A5
ACGCATGGACAAGGACGAACTGGGGCGGCGCGGCGAGGAGATCGCGGCGGCGCACCTGAGAGACAACGGATTCGAGATCCTCGACCGCAACTGGCGGGTGGGGAGGGACGTCGGGCCGGGGTCTTCGGACGCCGCCGGGGGCGGCTATGCGACCAGCAGGAGGGATCCGCGTTGCCTGAAGACGAGACCCGCGGAGCCGCGCATCCGAGAGAGCTCCGGAGCGGGGTGGGGCTCCGGGCACCGGGTCTCGATGCGCCGTCGGAGGCGGCTACGCGACCAGCAAGGGGTCCGGAGCCTGCCGCGACAGCGTCCTACTCGTCGAGCGCGAGCTCCTTGGGGAGCTCGAACTCCTTGCGGGAGAGCTCCTCGACGTTGACGTCCTTGAAGGTCAGCACGCGCACCGACTTCACGAAGCGGTCGGAGCGGTAGACGTCCCAGACCCACACGTCGCGCATGGTCAGCTCGAAGTAGAAGTCGTGCTCGGTGTCGCGGCGGACCAGGTCGACCTCGTTCGCCAGGTAGAACCGGCGCTCGGTCTCGACGACGTACGAGAACTGCGAGACGACGTCGCGGTACTCCCGGTACAGTGCCAGCTCGACCTCGCGGTCGTAGTCCTCGAATTCGTCCTCATCCATCGTTGGACAATCCTACGCCGAGCCGACGGGCACGAACGCCGGGAGCGGCTCCTCGACGCTCTCCCGCGACTTCGACAGCCAGGTCACCCGGTGCAGCGGGGACGGGCCGACCCGCTCGATCCCCGCCCAGTGCGCGGCGCTGCCGTAGCCCTTGTTGCTGTCCCAGGCGTAGTCGGCGAAGTCGTCGTGGTGGCGCACCATCTGACCGTCCCGGCCCACCTTCGCGAGCACGGAGGCGGCGGAGACGGCGGCGCAGTCGCGGTCGGCCTTCACGCGGGTGACGATCGTCAACTCGGCCGCCCACTCGCCCAGCGCGGGCGTCAGCCAGTCGTGAGCGCCGTCGAGGAGGACGACGGCGGTGGCGAGGTCGACGCCCTGGTCGGCAAGGCGCTCGATTCCCCTCGACGCGGCGCGGCCGAGGCCGGCGATGATCCCGGTCTCGTCGATCTCGTCCGCCGAGGACTCGCCGATCGCCCAGGCCGAGACCCAGTTCGCCACCCCCGGCAGGAGCGCCTCGCGGCGGGCGGGAGCGAGCATCTTGGAGTCGCGGAGCCCCTCGGGGAAGCGCCCGCAGCGGCTGCCGATCGACACGACGCCGACCGAGACCGGACCGGCGATCGCGCCGCGGCCGACCTCGTCGCAGCCGATGACCGTCTCGTAGCCCTGCCGGAAGAGGCGCCGCTCCTGGGTCAGCGTCGGCTCGGCGACGACCACCTAGCCCTGCCCGCTCTGCGCGTCGTCCGAGCCCTCCTCGGAGGCCTCGGTGTCGACTCCGCGGAACACCGACGGGTAGTCGTCGAGCCACGCCCACTGCTGCACGGGCCAGGTCACGAGGATCGCGCGGCCCACGACGTTGTCGATCGGCACGAAGCCGCCGCCCGGCTTGTCGGTGTTGTAGCGGGAGTCGGCGGAGTTGTAGCGGTTGTCGCCCATCACCCAGAGCGAGCCCTCGGGCACGACGACGTCGAAGGGGGTGGCCGAGACCGCCTGCACCCCGTCCGGCAGCTTCACGTAAGGCTCGTCGATCGGGTTGCCGTTGATCTCGACCTGGCCGAGCGGTGTGCAGCAGGTCACGTGATCGCCGGGCAGGCCGATGACGCGCTTGATGAGGTGGTCGTTGCTGTCGGGAGCGGTGAGGCCGACGAGCGCGAGGGCGGAGTCGACCGCGGCCTGGAACGGCGGCACGTTGGGCTCGGAGCTCGGCGAGAGCCATCCCCCGGGATCGCGGAAGACGACGACGTCGCCGCGCGAGATCTTCACCACTCCGGGTACGAGCTCGTTCACGAGGATCCGGTCGTTCTCGACGAGCGTCTGCTCCATGGAGGAGGAGGGGATGTAGAACGAGCGGATCAGGAAGGTCTTCACGAGGAAGGAGACGAGCACCGCGACCACGAAGATGATCAGCACGTCGCGGAGGAAGAGCAGGACTCCCCGGCGCTTGCGCGGGCGCTTCTCGGACGGATCCGCCGAGTGGCGGGCGTGGTCCTCGCCTCCGGGGAGGCGGACCGGGGCCGTGCTGTCTGTCATCGCTCGCCGTCGCCCCTACTGTGCATCACCGGGTGGACTCCCCGGACGGATCGCCCCGAGAAAGGGAGGAACCCCGGTCCATCATAGGTGGACCGGGGTTCCCGAGAAGTCGTGAGGAAGCCGCTCAGGCGTCGCGCTTCTCCTTGATCTTGGCCTTCTTGCCGCGCAGGTTGCGCAGGTAGTAGAGCTTCGCGCGACGGACGTCACCGCGGGTGACGACCTCGATGTGGTCGATGACCGGCGAGTGCACGGGGAACGTGCGCTCGACGCCGACCTGGAAGCTCACCTTGCGGACGGTGAAGGTCTCGCGGACGCCCTCGTTGGAGCGGCCGATGACGACGCCCTGGAAGACCTGGATGCGCGAGCGGGAGCCCTCGACGATGTTGACGTGGACCTTGACGGTGTCGCCGGCGCGGAAGTCCGGGACATCGCTGCGGAGGGACGCCGCATCGACGGAATCGAGGATGTGCATGCTGTATCGCTCTCCGTGCCCGCCACAGGTCGAACACCGTTTCGTTGATGGAAGTCGGTCGTGCCCACGTCGTCGCGGCTCCCCTGTGGCAGAGCCTGCGCGAGGCACAAGCGCTCATTCTGCCATGCCGCGTCGATCCGAGTCAAAGCAGGGTCGTGAGGAGGGCAGGGTCACCCGGAGGCAGAGCCGCGCAGAGGGCGGATCCGTCGAGAGGGCCGAGCCGTGGAACAGGGCGGGGCCTCGCAGTGGGACAGCGCCTCGCGGGACGCCCGACCCCTCAGAGGACGATGGTCTGCCCGTCCTGCGGGCGCTCCGGATCGAAGCCCTCGCCGGCGACCGGGCGGTGAGCGCCCTCGGCCTGCACGGACGCCGCCTCCGAGAAGGCGAGGAGAGTGGCCCTCGCGTCGGCGAGGAACCGCCACCCCGAGTGCCAGAAGGCCGCCACTCCGAGGACCACCGAGAGCAGGCCCAGCGCCCAGGCGCCGGGCGGGAAGAAGCCGAAGGCGATCAGGGAGAGGTGCCAGGCGCCGACCACGGCCACGTCGCCCCACGCGGGAGTGCGCGTGGGCCGGACGGTCACCCGGAATGCGACGATCGCGGCCACAGCCGCCAGCGCGACCGCCAGAATGGGGAGGGCGATCACCAGGCCGAGCACGGTCCAGCCGCTCGATCCTCCGAAGACCCCGTAGCCGAGGAGGATCCACAAGGGCAGCACGATCGCCGCCGGGAACTGCCAGGAACCGAATGCCCGTCGCGTGCGCATGCACCGACCGTACCCACCACCGCTGAGCGACGGCTCAGCGGACCCCGAGAGGATCAGGATGATCGAGCTACGCACCCCCGCCGAGATCGAGGAGATGCGTCCCGCCGGCCGCTTCGTCGGCGAGGTACTGAAGGCCACCTCCGCCGCCGCCGCGGTCGGCGTGAACCTGCTGGAGCTCGACCGGCTCGCCCACGACATGATCCGCACGGCCGGCGCCGAGTCCTGCTACATCGACTACCACCCCTCCTTCGGCGCCAGCCCCTTCGGCAAGGTCATCTGCACCTCCGTCAACGACGCGGTGCTGCACGGCCTGCCCTTCGACTACCGGCTGAAGGACGGCGACCTGCTGACCCTCGACTTCGCCGCCTCCGTGAACGGCTGGGTCGCCGACTCGGCCATCAGCGTCGTGGTCGGGACGCCGCGCGAGGAGGACCTCGCCCTCATCGACACCACCGCCCGCGCGCTCGAGGCCGGCATCGCCGCCGCGCAGCCCGGGAAGAAGATCGGCGACATCTCCGCGGCCATCGCCGCCGTCGCACACGCCGAGGGCCTGTCCATCAACACCGACTTCGGCGGCCACGGCGTCGGCCGCACGATGCACGGCGATCCGCACATCCCCAACGACGGACGCGCCGGCCGCGGCTACCCGCTCCGCCCGGGCCTCGTCATCGCGATCGAGCCGTGGTTCCTGCAGACGACCGACGAGATCTACACGGACAAGGACGGCTGGACCCTCCGCAGCCGTGACGGCTCTCGCGGCGCCCACATGGAGCACACGATCGCCATCACCGAGACGGGGAACATCGTCCTCTCCGCGCGGGACTGACCGAATGATGGACAGTACCGCTATCCGATAGCGATACTGTCCACGTGAGAATCTCGGAGCTCAGCCGCAGCAGCGGCGTCAGCCTGCCCACGATCAAGTACTACATCCGGGAGGGGCTGCTGCCGCCGGGCGACGCCGCCGGCCCCCAGCGGGCGGAGTACGGGGACGCCCATGTCGCCCGCCTGACGCTGCTCCGGGCGCTCATCGAGAACGGCGGCGTCGGCATCGCCGGCGCGAAGCGGATCACGGCCGCGCTCGACACGGGCGTCGGTCCGACAGCAGCGTTCGAGGTGGCGCAGGACGTGGTCTCCGTGAGCGCCGACTCGACCGCGTCCGCCACCGATGCGTCGACGCGGCGGATCGCCGAGGCCGCGGGCTCCGACCACTGCGGCCACCCTGCCGTCGCGACGGCGGCACGGGCGCTCGACGCGCTCGAGCTCTCCACCGGACCGATGAGCGCCGGCTGGCTCGAGGCCTACGCCCGCGCCGCCGCCCTCGTCGCCTCCGCCGACCTCGACGAACTGCAGGCCCGCGAGAGCGTGAGCGAGCAGGCTGCCGTCGCCGCCGTCGGCACCGCGCTCGGAGACGTGGTGCTGCAGTCGCTCCGGCGCGTCGCCCAGGCGCGCGAGACGCAGAGCCGCTTCGGCTCGACGGAGGTGCCCCGATGAGCGCCGCGACCGAGACGCCCGCGCGCACGGCCTCAGCTGCTCCGCACCGGCCGCTCCTGGTGCTCGCTGCCGCGATGGCGGTCGGTGCCCTCCTCTGCGCGATCGCGCTGGTCGTCGATCCCCGCGAGCTCGGCGGGCAGCCGCTCTGGGGCAAGCCGCTGAAGTTCTGCCTCTCGATCGCGCTGTACGCCGTGACGCTCGCCTGGCTGATCGGGCTCGTGCCCCGCCGGCGCCGCCCCGCCCGAGCGCTGGGCACGGTCGCGGCGGTCGGTCTGGCGGTCGAGATGGTCGTGATCGGAGGCGCCGCCCTGGTCGGCGAGCGCAGCCACTTCGACGTCTCCACTCCCCTGCACGCCGCGCTCTGGGCCTCGATGGCCGTCTCGATCGTGGTGGTCTGGCTGGCGACTCTGGTCCTCGCCGCCCTCCTGGCGCGGGTGCCGCTCGGCGACCCGGCGCTGACGCTCGCCGTCCGCGCCGGACTCGTGATCGGGCTCATCGGGATGGCCCTCGCGTTCCTGATGACGGGGCCCTCGCCCGGCCAGATCAGCGACTACCAGGGCGTCGTCGGCGCGCACGCCGTCGGAGTCGCGGACGGCGGACCCGGCCTCCCCCTCCTGGGCTGGAGCACCACGGGGGGCGATCTGCGCATCCCGCACTTCGTCGGGATGCACGCTCTGCAGGGGCTCCCGCTGCTCGCGCTGCTGCTCGGACGGCTGGCAGCCCGGATTCCCGTCCTGCGCCCCGGATCCACCCGGCTGCGGCTCGTCGCACTGGCCTCGGCGGGCTGGGCGGCCGCGGTCGCCCTCACCTGCTGGCAGGCGCTGCGCGGTCAGGCGCTGACCGCACCGGACGCGCTGACCCTCGCCGTCGCTACTGTGGCCGTGGTCGCCCTCGCCGGAGGGACGATCCTCACCCTCGCACGAACGGAGGCCCGCGCATGAGCCGGCTGCACCGCGGCTGGACGCCGCTCGGGATCGTCTACCTCGTCCTCGCCCTCGCCGGGCTGATCGGGACCTGGACCTGGAACGTGAGGGCTATGCAGGAGGGCGCGGACCTGCTCGCCGGCCTCGCCGCAGGCGGGCCGTGGGTGTCGTCGTTCTCGACCGACCTGCTGGTCGTCGCGATCGCGGCCGTCGCCTTCATGGTGGTGGAGGGCCGCCGGATCGGGATGCGCCGCGTGTGGATCCTGGTGCTGCTCGCGCCGCTGGTCGCCCTCGCGTTCGCGTTCCCCCTCTTCCTCGCCCTCCGCGACCGGCACCTGGCCCTCGCGGCCCGGTGACCGTGCGGCGAGGGGCTAGGGAAGCAGTTCGGGGCGGACGCGGCGCGTGCGCTCGACGCTCTGCTCGTGGCGCCAGGCGGCGATCGCCCCGTGGTTGCCGCTGAGGAGCACCGGAGGGACGTCGAGGCCGCGCCAGGAGGCCGGCTTGGTGTAGCTCGGGTACTCGAGCAGCCCGTCGGAGTGGCTCTCCTCGACCAGGCTCGCCGGATTGCCGACCACGCCCGGGACCAGGCGTCCGACGGCCTCGATCATCGCCATCACGGCGACCTCTCCTCCGTTGAGGACGTAGTCGCCGAGGCTGATCAGCCGGACCCGCGCGCGCTCGGCGGTGTGGTCCACGACGCGCTGGTCGATGCCCTCGTAGCGGCCGCAGCCGAAGACGAGGGTGGACTCCTCCGCGAGCTCGCGGGCGGTCGCCTGGGTGAACAGCTCGCCCGCGGGCGACGGGAAGATCACGACGGGGTCGTCCGCGCCGTCGAGGATCGTGTCGAGCGCCTCGCCCCACGGCTCCGGTCGCATCACCATGCCGGCGCCGCCGCCGTAGGGCGTGTCGTCGACGGTGCGGTGGCGGTCGTGGGTGAAGTCCCGCAGGTCGTGCACGCCGAGCTCGATCAGCCCGCTCTGCCGAGCACGGCCGAGCAGGCTGATGTCGAGCACGCCGAAGAACTCCGGGAAGATCGTGACGATGTCGATCCTCACGACCGGGGCTCCTCCTCGGAGGCGGCCGGGGGCTCGTCGTCGGCGGGCTCCTCGAGAGCGGAGTCCGCGTCATCGGAGGCGTCCGTCGCGTCGGCGTCCGCAGGCGCGCTCAGCGCCGGGTCCGCGAGGTCGACACCGCTGAGGTCGACCGCGGCGGGCTCCTCCTCGGGAGCCTCCTCGAACAGGCCGATCGGAGGCGTGACCGTGACGATCCCGGCCGCGGCGTCGACGGAGGGGACGATCGCGTTCACGAACGGCACCATCACCTCGCCGGAGGGGGTACCGACGATGAGCAGGTCCTGCGCGGGGAAGTGGTCGACGCGGCGGACGGTGCCGACCTCGACGCCGTCGCGGACGACCTTCATGCCGACCAGCTGGTAGTCGTACCAGGAGTCGTCCTCGCCCGGCTGGGTCTGCACCTCCTCGTCGATCCAGAGGATCGCCTTCAGGAGGGTCTCAGCGGCGTTGCGGTCGTCGACGCCTCGGAAGAACGCGACGGGGTGGCTGTTGTACCAGCGCAGCTCGACGAGCTCGAGCTTCTTGCCGTGCCACTCGGAGGTGCGCGGGACCTGCAGCGTGAACGTGGATCCGGGGGTGAAGCGCTTGTCGGGCTCGTCCGTGTAGAGCTCGAGCTTGATGGCGCCCTTGAGTCCGTGGGCCTTGGTGAGTCGGGCGACGCGGAGCTGCGTCGTGCCCGGTCCGGTGACCGACACCTCTACTTGTCGGTGTCGACGACGTCGACGCGCACTCGGCGCCCGTCGGCGAGCGCGGCGACGAGAGTGCGGACGGCCTTGGCGGTGCGACCGGAGCGTCCGATCACGCGGCCGAGGTCCTCGGGGTGCACGCGCACCTCGAGGACCTCTCCGCGCGGGGAGCTCGTGGCCACGACACTGACCTCATCGGGGTTCTCGACGATCCCCTTGACGAGGTGTTCGACGGCGGGAGCGAGCACTGACTACGCCTCGGTGGAGGTCTCGTCGGCGGTGTCCTCGACCGGGGCGGCCTTGGCCGGAGCCTCGGCCTTCGGCTTGAGGACGGGCTTCTTCTTCGCGTCGACGACGAACGGAGCCTTGGGCTCCTTCACCTGGACCGTGCTGACGGCGTCGGCGTCGCCCTTGAAGCGGCCCCAGTCGCCGGTCAGCTTGAGGATCGCGGCGACCTGCTCGGTCGGCTGCGCGCCGACTCCGAGCCAGTACTGCGCGCGCTCCGAGTCGACCTGGATGAACGAGGGCTGCTCGGTCGGGTGGTACTTGCCGATCTCCTCGATCACGCGGCCGTCGCGCTTGGTGCGCGAGTCGGCGACGACGATGCGGTAGTAGGGCGCCCGGATCTTGCCGAGGCGCTTCAGACGAATCTTGACAGCCACAATTCTCCTGTGTGGTCGTTGACCGGTGTCCGGTCGATGATGGATGAACTGAGCCGTGAGCGTGGGGGCACACCCGGCGGAAGCTCGAGGGGGTTTCGTCGGCGGTGAGTAGAGGGTCGACCGCCTCGGACCCGACGGATCATTCTGCCAGAAAAACCGCCCCGGTGCGGGCCCGGCACGCCGCCGACCAGCGGCACCCTCGCGGGAGCGGGCCGCGCGGGACCCCGAAGGCCGCCGCCGGGGCTCTGCGTCCGCCCCGGCCGCAGGTGGCAGGATGGCGAGGCGCGTCCCGATCGGCGGACGCCCGGATCCGATGAGGACCACGCCATGGAGATCAGCTTCGCCGCATCAGACCGCTCCACGCTCGGGATCGAGTGGGAGGTCGCGATCGTCGACCGGCAGACGGGCGATCTCGCCAACGTCGCCGATGTGGTGCTGGAGGCGCTCCGCAGCGACGACGGCGCCCCGCACGCGCACATCACCGGCGAGCTGCTGCGCAACACGGTCGAGCTGGTCTCCGGCGTGCACACCTCCGTCCGCGACGCGGTCGCCGACCTGCAGGATCAGCTGCGGCAGGTGCGCGAGATCACCGACCCCATGGGACTCGACCTCGTGTGCTCGGGCACGCACCCGTTCGCGCAGTGGTTCGACCAGGCCATCACGGACAAGGAGCGGTACCACCGCCTGATCGACCGGACCCAGTGGTGGGGCCGGAACATGATGATCTGGGGCATCCACGTGCACGTCGGCATCGAGCACCGCGACAAGGTGCTGCCGATCCTCAACTCCCTGCTCGACTACTACCCGCACCTGCAGGCGCTCTCGGCGTCGAGCCCGTTCTGGGGCGGAGTCGACACGGGCTACGCCTCGAACCGCGCGCTGATGTTCCAGCAGCTGCCGACGGCGGGCCTGCCTCCGCAGTTCGGTGCCTGGGCGAACTACGAGGAGTACGTCGACGACATGATGCGCACCGGCGTCATCGACGACCACACGGAGGTCCGCTGGGACATCCGCCCCTCGCCGCAGTGGGGCACTCTCGAGATGCGCGCGTGCGACGGCCTCTCCTCCGCGGAGGAGATCGGAGCGGTCGCCGCGCTGATCCAGTGCCTCGTCGAGCACCTCTCGTCGCGGCTGGACGCGGGCGAGGACCTTCCGACGATGCAGCCCTGGTACGTGCGCGAGAACAAGTGGCGCGCGGCCCGCTACGGACTCGACGCCGAGATCATCCTCGACGCCGCCGGAGCGGAGCGGCTGGTCACCGACGACATCCGGGACCTGCTCGTCACCCTCGCACCGGTCGCCGAGCGTCTCGACTGCGTGAAGGAGCTCGGCGACGTCGAGCTGATCCTGGTCGCGGGAGCGAGCTATCAGCGCCAGCTGCGGACGGCCGCGGCGAACGACGGCGACCTGAAGGCGGTGGTCCGGGCGCTCGCGGGCGAGCTGCGCGACGGGCTCCGGGATCCCCGCTCATGACGCGTCCCGTCCTCCTCGCCGCAGCCGCGATCGGCGCGCTGGCCCTCGGCCTCGCCGGCTGCTCGTCCTCGACGACGACCGGCCCGGCGACCGCGTCCCCCGCCGGCACCGCCACTCCCCTCCCGACCGTCACCGCCGATCCGCTGCCGCTCTCGATCGGCGGCTCCCTGCCCGCCGGCTCCCGGGTGACGATCGTCGGCGACAGCATCGTGCGCGGTCTGACGGTCGACCCGGAGCAGGCCTGGCCCGCTCTCGTCGGCGACGACCTCGGCTGGGAGGTCACGAACCTGGGCTGCGACGGCGGCGGGTTCATCGAGCCGGGTGACTGCGGCGTCGCGATCGGCGACCGCGCGGAGGAGATCGCCGACACCCGGCCCGATGCGATCGTGCTGATCGCCAGCAGCAACGATCTCGGCTGGGATCCGGAGGACGTGGACGCCGCGATCGGGCCGGCAGTGGACGCGATCGTGTCCGCCTCGCCCTCGGCCCGGCTCATCGCGCTCGACTCGGTCTGGGGCCCCGACCCGCGCCCCTCCGATCTCGACGAGTACGACGCGGCGCTGGTCGAGGCCGTGACGGCCGCCGGCGGCGGTGCGCTCGAGTACCCGGACCCCCTCCGCGAGGACGGGCTGCTCGGCGAGGACGGCGTGCATCCCACCGTCGAGGGCCAGCGCGCCCTGGCCGACGCGTTCGAGGTGGCGGCCGAGAAGTCCGGCCTCGCCCGGGCGGTGCCGACCGGCCAGAAGGCGACGGACGCGCCGCCGGCCTGACTCCGACGCGGGGCGCCGCCCTGACGGCGCCCCGCCGGGTCAGCGCGCGGTGCTGTTCCGGCCGTCGCGCCAGCCGAGCAGGTCGCGCACGGGCGCGAGGTCGATGTCCGGACCGGTGATGCCGAGCGTGAACAGGCGGGCGCCCAGATCGTACTGCTGGTCGAGCACGTCGAAGGAGGCGTCGTCGACACCGCCGCGCACGCTCGCGCCGGTCGAGATCTCGATCGCCGCCGGGTCGCGGTCGACGCGGCCGCACCACTCCGAGAGCACGCCGAGCTTGCGCTCGAGCGTCGGGACGTCCGAGAAGCTGTGCCAGATGTCGGCGTGCTCGGCGACGATCCGCAGCGTCTTCTTCTCGCCGCCGCCGCCGATCATCACCGGGATGTCGCGGGTGGGCGCCGGGTTGAGCATCGACCACCGGCTGCGGATGCGCGGCATCGCCTCGGAGAGCTCGTCGAGGCGGGAGCCGGGAGTGCCGAACTCGTAGCCGTACTCCTCGTAGTCGCGCTCGAACCAGCCCGAGCCGATGCCGAAGATCAGACGGCCCTCGGCGCCCTTGGCGCTGATGTGGTCGACCGTGCGCGCCATGTCGGCGAGGAGGTCGGGGTTCCGGTAGCTGTTGCAGGTGACCAGCGGGCCGAACTCGATGCGGCTGGTCTGCTCGGCCCAGGCCGCGAGCATGCTCCAGCCCTCGAAGTGCAGGCCGTTCGGCTCTCCCGAGAGCGGGAAGAAGTGGTCCCAGTTGAAGGCGATGTCGACGCCGAGGTCCTCGAGCTCGGCGAGCGTGTCGCGGATGACCTCGTAGGGGACGTGCTGCGGTGCGATCTGGACGCCGATGCGGACGGGGCGCGCGTGTGCGGTTGTCATGCCCTCACGCTAGCGAGCGGTGCGCCTCACGGGGATCCCCGCTGCGGCCCCCGGAGGGACGGCGCGCTACTCCCCCGCCGGGTCCGGCGACGCCGAGGGCGCCTCGTCGCTCGTGGAGCGGGCGAGCTTGACGACGGTGGCCCCCTCGTCGTCGAACAGGCGGAGCCGTCCGCCGTCGATCGAGGCCATCGCCGCCTCCGAGAAGATCATCGGCAGTGCGACGCCGTCGCAGGCGATCAGCGTGCTCGGCCCGGCCGAGACGGTGAGGGCGCCCTCCTGGTCGATCGACCACTCGCCCTGCGCGCCGTTGCAGCCGTCGGAGCCCGTCCAGGTCCCGTCCTCCGCGATCAGGAGGAACGGAACGTCGGGCGCGTCGTAGGAGACGCCCGTCACCCAGCGGCCGACCAGGTCCTCCGGGGAGGGCGCCGTCATCGCGTCGACCCCGGAGCCCTCGGCGCAGCCGGTGAGCCCGAGCACGGCCGCGAGGACGAGGATCCCGCCCGCGCGTCCGGCCGCGACCCGCCTCATCGCCCGAGGAGCTTCTGCAGCTGCTCGAGCTCCTCCGGCGTGGGCTGGGCGCCCTTGCCGGCGCCGCCGCCCAGGCCGAAGCCGGAGCCGCCCGCATCGCCCGGGCGGGGCCCGGAGGTGATCGCCGCGTTCTCGGCCGCGCGCTTCGCGGGGTTGCCGGACTTGCTGCTCTTCTTCTTCTGCGGCTTCGGGCGGCCCTGGTAGCCGGCGCCGGGCACCGGGCCCATCCCGGGGACCGAGGGCATGCCGCCCTTGGCGACCGTCTTCATCATCTTGGCGGCCTGCTCGAAGCGCTGGACGAGCTGGTTGACGTCCGTGACCGTCATGCCGGAGCCGCGGGCGATGCGCAGGCGCCGTGAGCCGTTGAGCAGCTTCGGGTTGACCCGCTCCGCCTTCGTCATCGACTGGATGATCGCCTCGGTGCGCACGATCTCGCGCTCGTCGAACTGGTCGAGCTGCTCTCGCATGCCCTTCGCGCCGGGCAGCATGCCGATCATCTTCTTGATCGAGCCCATGTTGCGCAGCTGCTGCATCTGGCCGAGGAAGTCGTCGAGGGTGAACGTGTCCCCCATGATCTTCTCGGCGATCTTGCGCGCCTCGTCCTCGTCGAACGCGGACTGGGCCTGCTCGATGAGCGTCAGCACGTCGCCGAGGTCGAGGATGCGGCTCGCCATGCGGTCGGGGTGGAACTGCTCGAAGTCGTCGAGCGACTCACCCGTGGAGGCGAAGAGGATCGGGCGGCCGGTGAGCGAGGCGACCGAGAGCGCCGCGCCTCCGCGGGCGTCGCCGTCGAGCTTGGAGAGGACGACGCCGGTGAAGTCGACGCCCTCCTGGAAGGCCTTGGCGGTCGCGACCGCGTCCTGGCCGATCATCGCGTCGATGACGAACAGGACCTCGTCGGGGTTCGTGACGCGGCGGATGTCGGCGGCCTGCTTCATCATGTCGGCGTCGACGCCGAGGCGTCCGGCCGTGTCGATGATGACCGTGTCGTACTGCTTGTCGGTCGCGAAGCGGATCGCGTTCTGGGCGACCTTGACCGGGTTGCCGACGCCGTTGCCCGGCTCCGGCGCGTAGACCGCGACTCCGGCCTGCTCGCCGACGACCTGCAGCTGCTGAACGGCGTTGGGGCGCTGGAGGTCGGCCGCGACGAGCAGCGGGGTGTGGCCGTCCTTGCCGAGGTACTTGCCGAGCTTGCCCGCGAGGGTCGTCTTGCCCGCGCCCTGGAGGCCGGCGAGCATGATGACGGTCGGCGGGCGCTTGGCGAACTCGAGCCGGCGCGACTGTCCGCCGAGGATCGCGACGAGCTCCTCGTTGACGATCTGGACGACCTGCTGGGCCGGGTTGAGCGCCTTGTTGACCTCGTCGCCGAGGGCGCGCTCGCGCACCTTGCCGGTGAACTCCTTCACGACCTCCAGCGCCACGTCGGCGTCGAGGAGGGCCCGCCGGATCTCGCGGACGGTGCCGTCGACGTCCGACGCGGAGAGCTTGCCCTTCGTGCGGAGGTTCTTGAAGGTCTCGACGAGTCGATCGGAGAGGGTGCCGAAAGTAGCCATGATGCCCGGAATTCTACCGGAGGCCCGGAGGGTCGGCGGGCGCGGCCGCCGATCGGCTCGCGATCGACGCGATCACCGCGGAGCGGATTAACTGGTCCGGGTCCAAGAACAGGGTTAGGGTGGCCCGGTGATCGAGACACTGGTGGCGGGCGACTCCGCGGACCCCCTGGACTACTCCGACGGCTGGGAGCTGCAGCGCCGCCTGCACGCCGAGGTGGTGGCGGGCTCGAGGCCGGACACCCTCGTGCTCTGCGAGCACTCCTCCGTCTACACCGCCGGCAAGCGCACCGAGGCGCACGAGCGCCCGGACGACGGCTCGCCCGTGGTCGACGTCGACCGCGGAGGGCGGATCACCTGGCACGGCCCGGGCCAGCTCGTCGGCTACCCGATCGTGCGGCTCGGCGAGCCCGTCGACGTGGTCGCCTACGTCCGCTCGCTGGAGGGCGTGCTGATCGCCGCTCTCGACGACCTGGGCGTGCAGGGGCGGCGCGTCGACGGGCGCTCGGGAGTGTGGATCCCGAGGGACGGCGGCGCCGACAAGATCGCCGCGATCGGCATCCGCGTCGCCTCGGGCGTGACGATGCACGGCTTCGCCCTCAACGTCTCGAACAGCCTCGAGCCCTACGCCCGCATCGTCGCCTGCGGCATCGCCGACGCCGGAGTGACCACGCTCGAGCGCGAGCGCGGCGAGGCTCCGCCCATGGAGGCGGTGCGGGCGCGGGTGGCGGCGCGCTTCTCGGAGGCGGCCCCCGCCTTCTCCGCCCGCATCGAGGAGGTCGCCGCGTGAGCGCCGAGGCCGGCGGCCGCAAGCTCCTGCGGCTGGAGATCCGCAACGCCGAGACGCCGATCGAGCGCAAGCCCGAGTGGATCCGCACGAAGGCCTCGATGGGCCCGGAGTACCGGCAGCTGCAGTCGCTGGTGAAGAGCGAGGAGCTGCACACCGTCTGCCAGGAGGCGGGCTGCCCCAACATCTTCGAGTGCTGGGAGGACCGAGAGGCGACCTTCCTCATCGGGGGCGCCCAGTGCACCCGCCGCTGCGACTTCTGCCAGATCGACACCGGGAAGCCCGCGGACTACGACGCGGACGAGCCCCGGCGCGTCGGCGAGTCCGTGGCGCGGATGAACCTCCGCTACGCGACCGTCACCGGAGTCGCCCGCGACGACCTGCCGGACGAGGGCTCCTGGCTCTACGCCGAGACCATCCGCCAGATCCACGCCCAGGCTCCGGGCACGGGGGTCGAGATCCTGGTCCCGGACTTCACCGGCCGCGCCGAGCACCTGCAGCGGGTGTTCGACGCGGAGCCGGAGGTGTTCGCCCACAACGTCGAGACGGTGCCGCGGATCTTCAAGCGCATCCGGCCGGCGTTCCGCTACGAGCGCTCGCTCGACGTGCTCACCCAGGGCCGGGAGGCGGGGCTGATCACGAAGTCGAACCTCATCCTCGGCATGGGCGAGGAGCGGGAGGAGATCTCGCAGGCGCTGCAGGACCTCTACGACGCCGGCACCGACATCGTGACCATCACGCAGTACCTCCGCCCGACGCCGCGGCATCTGCCGGTGGACCGCTGGGTGCACCCGGAGGAGTTCGTGGCGATCAAGGAGGAGGCCGAGGACATCGGCTTCCTCGGCGTCCTCGCGGGGCCCCTGGTCCGCTCCTCCTACCGGGCCGGCCGGCTCTGGGCGCGCTCGATGGAGTCGAAGGGGCTGCCGGTCCCGGAGCACCTGCGCCACCTCGCCGACGCGGCACTGGGCTTCTCGCAGGCCGTGTAGCCCGCCACCGGGACGGCGCCGGCGCGTCGTCCCGGGCGGGGCCGCTCAGCTGACGAGCTGCTGGGCGAAGACGTGGGGGGTGAAGCCGGTGAGGTCGCCGATGCCCTCGCCCTGGCCGACGAGCTTGATCGGGATGCCGGTGCGCTCCTGGACCGCGAGGACGAAGCCGCCCTTCGCGGAGCCGTCGAGCTTGGTGATGACCAGGCCGGTGACGCCCGCGTGCTCGATGAACGCCTCGGCCTGGCTCAGCCCGTTCTGACCGGTCGTCGCGTCGAGCACGAGCAGGATCTCGGAGATCGGGGCCTGCTTCTCGATGACGCGCTTGATCTTCGTGAGCTCGTCCATCAGCCCGCCCTTGGTGTGCAGGCGGCCGGCCGTGTCGATGATGACCATCTCGACGCCGGTGTCCTTCGCGAACTGCACGGTCTGGAAGGCGACGGACGCCGGATCCTGGCGCTCCTGCTGCGGGCGGACGATCTGGGCGTCGGCGCGCTGCGCCCAGGTGGCGAGCTGGTCGACCGCCGCGGCGCGGAAAGTGTCGGCCGCGCCGACCACGACGCTCCGGCCGTAGTTGCGGAGGAACTTGGCGAACTTGCCGATGGTCGTGGTCTTGCCGACGCCGTTCACGCCGACCACGAGGATCACGGCGGGGCGCTCGCTGAGCTTGAGGGTCGTGTCGTACTTCGACAGACGCTCCTCGAGGGACTCGCGGAGCATCCGCTGCAGGTCGCGCGGGTCGGTGGTGGAGTAGCGGGCGACCTTGGCGCGGAGGTCGTCGACGATCTCCTCGGTGATGTCGGGGCCGAAGTCGGCGGTGATCAGCGCCGTCTCGAGGTCGTCCCAGGTCTGGTCGTCGATCGTGCGCTTCTCGAACAGGCCGCGCAGTGCGCGGCCGAGCGACCAGGAGGTGCGTTCTGCCATGGGTCCAGGCTACCGGCGGGCGCGCCTCCGAGCGGTCGGGGAGGCGGGTTCAGGCCGGGGGCGCGGCGACGCGCTGGCCGACGACGGCCGAGACGCCGTCCTGCCGCATCGAGACGCCGTAGAGGGCGTCCGCGATCTCCATGGTCCGCTTCTGGTGGGTGATGACGATCAGCTGGCTCGAGGTGCGCAGGTCCTCGAAGATGCTGAGCAGTCGGCCGAGATTCGCGTCATCGAGGGCGGCCTCCACCTCGTCCATGATGTAGAAGGGGCTCGGCCGCGACTTGAAGATGGCGACCATGAACGCCACGGCCGCGAGCGAGCGCTCCCCTCCGGAGAGGAGCGACAGCCGCTCGATCTTCTTGCCGGCCGGCCGCACCGCGACCTCGATGCCGGTGGTGAGCAGGTTCTCCGGGTCGGTCAGGCGGATGCTGCCGGTGCCGCCGGGGAAGAGGACGGGGAACACGTCCGCGAACGCCGCCTGCGTGTCGTCGAACGCGGAGGCGAACACGGTCTGCATCGTCTCGTCGAGCTCCTCGATGATGGTGAGCAGGTCGCGCCGGGTCCCGGTGAGGTCGGCCAGCTGCTCGGTCAGGAACGCGTGCCGCTGCTCCAGCGCGGCGAACTCCTCCAGCGCGAGCGGATTGACGCGGCCCAGCTGCCCGAGCTGCTTCTCGGCCTTCTCGAGGCGGCGGCGCTGCTCCTCGCGGACGTAGGGCCGCGGCTCCTGCTCCACGTCCGTCTCGTCGGGGACGCCGACTCCGGGACCGTACTCCTCCACCAGCACGTCCTCGGTGAGCCCGAGCTCGGACGCGGCGCGCTCGAGCAGACCGGTGAGCTGCAGCCTCTTCTCGTAGATCTGCAGCTCGAGGCCGTGGACGCTCTCGGTGACGGACTGGAGCCGGTCGCGCACGCTCCCCTCCTCGCGGCGGAGCCCCTGCAGCTCGGCGTTCTGCTGCGAGCGCGCCGCCTCGGCCGCGACGAGCTCGGCCCGGGCCTGCTGGACGGAGCGGTCGACGGAGGCGAGGACGGCGGGGAGCGCGGCGGTCACCTCGGCCGCCGCGTCGCGCTGGCGACGGCGGATCACGGCGCGGCGCGCGGCCTCGTCGGCGGCGGCGCGGTCGGCGGCCAGCTGGCGGGCCAGCGCCTCCCCGCGGGACTGCTCCGCCCGCACCCGCTCCTTGGCGGTCTCGACGCCGAGCCGCGCCTCGATCTCGCGCTCGCGTGCGGTGTCGACGTCGCGCTGCAGACCGTCGCGCGCGCTCGCGTCGAGCACCGGCCGGGGCCTGGCGCGCGCGGCGTCGAGCGCCGACCTCGCCTCCTGGGCCGCGCGCTCGGCGTCGCCGACCCGGTCCGAGGCGACGGCCAGCGCCCTCGAGCCCCGGCCGTGCTCGGCGGTGGCCGCCTCGAGCTGGGCGCGCACGCCGCCGAGCCGCTCGGTGTGGGCGGCACGGGCGGCGTCGTGCTCGCGGAGGGCCGAGAGCGCGCTCGCGGCCTGCTCCTTCGCGCCGCGGAGCGCTCCGGTCTGCTCGGCGAGTTCGAAGCGGAGCCGGTCGATCCCGCCCTCGACCTCCTCCAGCCGGGCGGCGGCGGAGTCGCGCTCGGAGACGAGCTCGATCCGGCTGCGCTGCCCGCCGGAGCCGGCGCTCTGCACGGCGTCGGAGACGGTCGCGCCGTCGCGGGTGACCAGGACGGTGCCCGGATCGATGCGCTCCCTCAGGCGCCGCGCCGCGGCGAGGTCCTCGACCACGAGCACGCGCTCGAGGAGCGAGAGGACCCCGGCCGGCGCCGAGACGAGGTCGCCCGCGCGTTCCGCCCCCTCGGGAACGGTGAGAGCGACGTACGGCCTGGCGGCGTCGGCGACCAGCAGCTCGACGCGTCCGAGGTCGCGCTCCAGCGCGGCGTCCAGAGCCGCGTCGGCCCGGGTGGTCGACTCGACCAGCACGGCGTCGGCGACCGCGCCGAGGGCGGCGGCGATCGCGGCCTCGGAGCCCGGCCGCACCTGGATCCGCTCGGCGACCCGGCCGCGCACCCCCTCGATCCGGGCGGCGATCAGCTCGGCCGAGCCGTCCGAGACGTCGAGGGCCAGCGACAGGGCACCCGTGCGGGCGGCCAGCGCCTCGCGCTCGCGCTCCAGGGCGTGCAGCTCCTCGCGCAGCCGCTCGATTCCGGCCTCGGCGGCCGAGACCGCGGACTGGGCGAGCTCGTAGCCCTCGTCGAGGCCGCCGTCGGGGCCACGGCCCGCGTCGTCCAGCTCGGCCTCCAGAGCGTCGAGCGCCCGCCGCGCCGCCTCCTTCCGCCGGTCGGCCGCGTCGAGGGTGTTCTGCGCGCGCAGGACCTCGCCCCGGACGGACGCGAGACGGGAGGCGGCGGTGTCGGCCTGCCCCGAGAGGGTGGAGAGCTCGAGGTCGTAGCGCGAGACGAGGGCCGCCTGCGCGGCGATCTCCTCGTCGACCGCGTCGAGGGCGGAGCGGGCGGCGACGGTCGTGCGCTGCGCCTGGACCCACGCCGTCTCCGCGTCGAGGACGGCCTGCCGCAGGCGCTCCAACTCGACCCGCGCCTCCTCCACCTGCGCCGGCGTCACGCGCGGCTGGATCTGCGGCTGCTCGGACTCGAGCTCGAGCATCGCGAGCCGCTGCCCGGCGAGGGCCGAGAGGTTGCGCAGCCGCTCCTGCACCGACTCCAGCTCGAACGAGGTGCGCCGGGCGTCGTCGACCGCGTCGCCGACCACCTCCGCCTCGATCCGCGCTCGCCGGAGCGTCGCCTGCTCGAGCCGCTGCTGCAGGACCACCCGCTCGCTGTGCCGCTCGCTCTCGGCGCGGGCGAAGCCGTCCAGAGCGGTCCGGAGCTCGACCACGTCGTCGGCGAGCAGGCGCGCCCGGGCGTCGCGCACCACGGCGGCGATCGTCTGAGCCTGCCGTGCGACCTCGGCCTGGCGCCCGAGGGGCTTGAGCTGGCGCCGGATCTCGCCCGCGAGGTCGGAGAGGCGGGTCAGGTTCGCCTGCATCGCCTCGAGCTTGCGGAGCGTCTTCTCCTTGCGGCGTCGGTGCTTGAGGATCCCGGCGGCCTCCTCGATGAACCCGCGCCGCTCCTCGGGGGTCGCGTGCAGCACGGCGTCGAGCTGTCCCTGCCCCACGATGACGTGCATCTCGCGCCCGAGACCGGAGTCGCTCAGCAGCTCCTGCACGTCGAGCAGCCGGCAGCCGCGTCCGTTGATCGCGTACTCGCTGCCGCCGTTGCGGAAGAGGGTCCGGGTGATCGTCACCTCGGTGTACTCGATCGGCAGGGCGCCGTCCGAGTTGTCGATGGTGAGCGCGACCTCGGCGCGGCCGAGGGGTCCGCGGGTGGAGGTGCCCGCGAAGATGACGTCCTCCATCTTGCCGCCGCGGAGCGTCTTCGCCCCCTGCTCCCCCATCACCCAGGCGAGCGCGTCGACGACGTTGCTCTTGCCCGAGCCGTTGGGGCCGACGACGCAGGTGACCCCCGGCTCGAAGGCGAACGTGGTCGGCTGAGCGAAGGACTTGAAGCCCTTGAGGGTCAGGCTCTTCAGGTACACCCGGCCGCCTCGCTCCCGTCCACAACGCCTCCACGGTAGCCGACGGCCGCGGCCGGGCCGGGAGGCGGAGCCCCGACCGGCCCACGGACCGCCGCGATCCCGCACCGGAACAGGCGCAGGAGGCCGCCGCGGGCGCCGGGACGTGCACACTGGGGTGGTGAACCGCACCTCCGACCCGGCGCTCCGGATCCGCGAGCTCGCGATCCCCGAGGCCGTGGGCGCCGATGGCTGGAGCGACTTCCTCGCCCTGACCGCGATCGGCGATGCGGTGGGGACCGCCCCGGACTGTCGGGCCGTCTACACCTGGAACGCCGAGGAGAACCGACCGATGCTCGCCGTGAACGAGGCCGTCGGCTTCACCCCCGTCGCCCACGAGGGCCAGTGGAGGAAGGAGCTCTCATGACCCCGCTCGTCGAGCCCGGACCGCCGCTGACCGCCGCCGAGCGCGAGAGGTTCGCCCGGCAGATCCGCCTGGCGCCCCTCGGGGAGCTCGGACAGCGGCGCCTCCGGAACGCGCGCGTGCTGATCCTCGGCGCGGGCGGCATCGGCTCGCCGGTGATCACGGCGCTCGCCGCTGCCGGGATCGGGCGGCTCGGCATCGTGGACGGCGACGTCGTCGAGGTCTCGAACCTGGCGCGGCAGACGGCGCACGACGACTCCTCGGTGGGCCGGTCGAAGGCGGAGTCGGCGGCGGCGACCGCGCGGCGGCTCTCCCCCGGCATCGACGCACGGGCCTTCCCGGTGTCGCTGACCTCGGCCAACGTCGACGCCCTGGTGGCGGGCTGGGACGTCGTGGTCGACGGCTTCGACACCTTCGGCGCGCGCTACCTCGCCTCGGACGCGACGACGCGCGCCGGGATCCCGCACGTGTGGGGGTCGGCGCTCGGCTTCGACGGGCAGCTCTCGACCTTCTGGGCCGGCGCTCCGGGCGGAGGGGTGACCCTGCGCGCGCTGCACCCCGAGGCCGAGGACGCGGGCGACAGCTGCTCGACGGTGGGCGTGCTGGGCGCGCTCTGCGCGCTGATCGGCTCGGCCATGGCGGCCGAGGTCGTGAAGCTCGTGACCGGGGCGGGCGAGCCGCTGTTCGGTCGCGTCCTCGTGCACGACGCCCTCGACTCCTCCTGGGCCGAGCTCCCTCTCGAGCGGCGGGTGCCGCCGGTCCCGGAGCGGCGGGCCGCGGCGGGCTCGATCACGGCGGCCGAGCTGCGGGAGCGGCTGGCCGGGCCGACGCCCCCGACCGTCGTCGACCTCCGCGAGGACGACGAGGACCGGACCGTCGCGGTGCCCGGTGCCGTGCGGATGCCGATGTCGCGCTTCGACCCCGTCGCTCTGCCGGCCGGTCCGCTCGTGCTGCACTGCGCCTCCGGGGTCCGATCGCGTCTCGCGGCGGAGCGCGCGGCGGCGGCGGGCGTGGCGTCCGACTCGCTCGACGGCGGGATGGCGTCGTGGCGGGAGCGGTGACCCGTGCCGCGGCCGCGTGCGCCGCGGAACGGGTGGGGTGAGGCGCACCCAGCGCCCTGCCGATCGGCGACCCGGGATGTTCGGTGCTCGCAGCGGAGAGGATCCGTCCTTCTCCGCGGATCAGGGCGGAGCAGTGTCCGAAGCTGATCGGCGGTGGCGTGCTCGCGGCCACCGTTCCGAGGAGAGCACCCATGCCGACGCCTTCACCGCACTCCGCGCGGCAGGCGGCGCTGCTCGATCCTCCCGACCCGCTCGACCCCGGCGCGGAGGCGTGATGCCCGAGGTCTGGAGTCCCGCCGAGAGGCGGCTGCGTCGGCTCGGCTGGATTCCGCGGCGCCCCCTGCCGCGAGGTGCCGTCTGCGACGCGATCGTCTCGCCGCGCCTCAGCCTCAGCCGCGCCTGGCTGCAGACCGGGGAGTTCGAGGTCCTCCCCCATCCCGGAAGGCTCCGCGTGCTCTTCAGCCTCGACGGGACCGGCCGCCTCTCCGCCCGGGGCCGCGACCACCGGCTCCCGGCCGGCAGCGCTCTCGTGACCCGCGCCTCGACGGTGCAGTACGCGGCGGCGCTCAGTCCGTGGGCGCGCTTCGAGTGGCAGCTGCGCCCCTCGGTGCTCCGCGCGAGCGAGTTCGCCTCGCTCACGGACCGGGTCCTCGCCCTCCCCGAGGCCTACTGGCGCGCACTCACCGGTGCGGCGAACACTGTCCTCACTTTCGGCGTCGAGCCCTCGGACGCGGCCTTCGAGCACTTCGAGATCGCGAGCGAGCACCTCCTGGCCTCGGCCTTCTCGGCGCTGCTGCCCTCCTCCGACCGGGAGGACCGGTCCCCCGCCGCCGTGTACGCGAACGGCACGCGCCTGATCGAGCGGCACTACCGCGACCGCTCCTTCACGGTGGAGACGCTCGCGGAGAGTCTCGGCGTGTCGGTCAGCCACCTGCACCGGGCGTTCTCGGCCGCCGGCACCACCCCTCGTCAGCGGATCGAGCGCGCGCGGGCCTTCGAGGCGCAGCGCCTCCTCGACGAGCTCGGCCCGCGGGCGGCGACGGACCTGGACCGCGTGGCGCGGTCGGCCGGCTTCAGCTCGCGGATCCACATGCAGCGGACCCTCCGCCGGATCGACGACGCGGGCTGACGTGCGCCGCCGCGTCCCCCGCGCCGGACGGGCTCCCGGCGAGGAGGCGCCCTGAGTGGCTCCCCCGGTCCGGCGGCGCGACGGAACGTCCACGGTCGGGCATGGAACCTCGTCGCGGCCCGTTCCGCGTCGACCGGAGGCCGGACGTTCGGCAGGATCGGCGCGTCCACCACCCCTCGCACGAAAGAAAGAAAAGGAACACCATGACGGACACCAACGCCCTGGACCCGACGGCAGCGCACTCGCGCTCCCTCCCACCGCGGATCGACTCGACCCGCGGGGGGCCCGCCCGGCGGACGATCATGTCGGGTGCGGCCTGGTCCGTCCCCGTCGTCGCCGCGGCGGTCGCGACCCCCGCGGCCGCCGCGTCCACCGGCCTCACCCTCGCCTTCGACGCCCCGGCGTACTCCTTCCCCGCCTGCACCACGAGAACGGTCTCCGTCCTCGCCACGACCAACGGCGCTCCCGCTGCCGGCGACACGGTCACCATCACTCTCCCCGCCGGCCTGACCAGCGGCGGCGCGCAGACCGTCAGGGCGACGACCGGCGCGGACGGACGCGTGAGCATCCCGGTCACGGCCGGGAACGTGGCGCAGAACGGCATCACCCTCTCCGCCGTCTCCGGCGCCGCGGGCGCGACGGCGACCGCGAGCACCACCGCGACCACGGGGACCGCCGTCCGGTACGTCACCGACGGCGGACGGACGACGACGGAGTCGAACGGCAACGTGCCCTCGGGAGCCAAGACCGTCGGACCCCGGTACTACCTGACGGAGTCGGGCGAGCTCTATCACGGCGGGGGGCGGATCGCGCGCGGCGTCACCAGCGTCCAGGGCTTCCGCGACGAGCAGAACCGCGACGTCGCCGACTTCGTCGTCGACGGCGTCTTCTACCGCTTCGTCACCGGAGAGGCCGCGCCGAAGGCCATCGGGAGCGGCGTGCCGGCCGGATCGACGGTCCATGCGCCCGCCTTCTACGTCACACCGAACGGCGAGCTGCGGCGCGCCGGCGGAGCCCTCGTGACCACCGGAGTGACGAGCGCGGACTCCTTCCGCGACCAGAGCAACAACGACGTCATCGACGTGATCGTCGGCTCGGAGCTCGTCCGCTACATCTCCTCCACGAAGAACCAGGTCTACGCCAGGAACGTTCCGGCAGGATCGACGGCCTTGGCGCCCTCGTACCACCTGACGCCGGACGGGCGCCTCTTCAACAGCAGCATCCTGGTCGCCACCGGGGTGACCAGTGCCGACGCCTACCGCGATCGACAGAACCGTGACGTCGTGGACGTGATCCAGAACGGCGCTCTCGTCCGGTACGGCGCGTTCGCGGACAGGACGCAGCCGCAGATCCGCGTCGCCTCCGGTGTGCCCTCCGACGCCACCATCTTCGCGCCGGACGCCTACGTGACCCGGGACGGCAGGGCCTTCGTCAGCGGCGTGCTGGTCGCCACCGGAGTCTCCTCGGCGTTCGGATTCCTCGACGTGCAGAACCGCAACGTGCTCGACACGATGACCAACGTCCTGTGCCCGTGACGCACGGGATCGGCCGCTGATCCGGTCCTGCCCCGCCGCACGCGGGTCCGAGGGAGGCGTCCCGCGGGTCCCTGTGCGGCGGGACAGGACCAGTCCGTCCTCGGGATGCAGCGTCCTCCAGAAGCGCGGACGCACCTGCTGCGGACCGCGCGGAGCGGACGCACCGGTCGGGTCGAGGACGGCTCGTCACGGAGGGCTCTTCGGGGTCAGCCGCCGGCGAACGGCGGCAGGACGTCGACCGCGGCATCGGGACGCAGCGGCGTGGCCCTGTCCGCGGTCGACACGCCGTCGACCAGGTAGGTGCACCGTGCGAGCACGTCGGCGGCCGAGGGCGCGGAGGCGACGAGTCTCTCCTCGAGAGCGCCCAGGTCGGGCACCTCGTCGAGCTCGTCGGAACCACGGCCGAGGGCGGCCTTGGCCGCCGCGAAGTAGCGGACCCGCATGCTCATCCGCCGATCGCGCTCATCGTGCGCTCGGGCTGCACGAAGCCCGCCCGGTTCATCTCGTGTCCCGCGGGCTTGGCCCACATCGCCCCGCGCCAGAGCTGGGCGACCTCGTGGTCGTCCGCGCCCGCGCGCATCGGGCCGAGCAGGTCCGTCTCCTCGTTCGAGAAGAGGCAGCTGCGGACACCTCCTTCGGCGGTGAGCCGGGTGCGGCGGCAGTCGTCGCAGAAGTTCTCGGTGACGGACGCGATGATCCCCACCTGGCCGAGCACCTCGGACCCCCCGGCCTCGCGGACGTCGAAGAGCTCGGCGGGGGCGCCGTCACGGGGGGCCGCGTGCGGGCTGAGCGAGAAGCGCTCCGAGAGCAGCGCCCGGATGTCCGCGGCGGTGATCATGGTCGCGCGGTCCCAGCCGTGGTCGGCGTCGAGCGCCATCTGCTCGATGAAGCGGAGCTGGTGGCCTCCCGCGAGGGCCCAGGCGAGCAGCTCCGGGGCCTCGTGGTCGTTGATCCCGGGCAGGAGCACCGCGTTGATCTTGGTCTGGTCCAGGCCGGCGGGACCGAGCGCGTCGATGCCCGCGAGCACGCGGTCGAGGAACGGGCGACGGGTGACCTTCGCGAAGGTCTCGGCGCAGATGGAGTCGAGCGAGACGTTGACGCGGTTCAGACCGGCGTCGGCGAGCGCCGCCGCCCGACCCGACAGGCCGATCGCGTTCGTGGTGAGCGAGATCTCGGGGCGCGGGTCGAGGGAGGCGACGTCGCGGATGATGTCGACGAGGTCCTTGCGCAGGAGCGGCTCGCCGCCGGTGAAGCGGATCTGGCGGACGCCGAACTGCTCCACGGCGATGCGCGCGAGGCGGAGGATCTCCTCACGGCTGAGCAGGGACGCGGGCGGCTGGAACGGAAGGCCCTCCGCCGGCATGCAGTAGGTGCAGCGCAGATTGCACTTGTCCGTCAGCGAGATCCGCAGATCGTCCGCGACGCGCCCGTAGGTGTCCAGGAGGAGCGGGGTGGCGGGGCGGTCGGCCGGGAGGACCGCGCTGCGCTGTCGGGGCCGGAAGCCCGGGATCCCCAGTGCTGTGCTCATCCGCTCACACTACGCCGCGGAACCGGGCGCGACCCGGCAAGATGGACTCGGTCCCGCCGCCGGTCGGGCTCCGCCGCTCGCGAGAGGACACGATGACCTCGATCGACCTGCACGCCGCCCGGGTGCGGGCGCTGCTCGCGCCGCTGGCCACGCGGGGCGCCCGCGAGACGCTGAGCCTGGAGCCGGCCGCCGTCGCCGCCGATCCGGGCGCGTACGACCGGCGGGTCCTCGCCCGCTCCGTCGACTCCCCGCTCGACCTGCCGCGCTTCGACAACTCGCAGATGGACGGCTTCGCGGTGCGGGCGGCCGACCTCGACGCGGCGGCGCCGGAGCATCCCGTCGCCCTGCCCGTCTCGGCGCCGATCCCCGCGGGCGACCGGGCGCCGCGGCACGAGCCCGGCACGGCGACACCGATCATGACCGGCTCGCCGCTGCCGGAGGGGGCCGACGCCGTCGTCCCGGTCGAGCGCGTCGATCCTCCGCGCTTCCCCGCGGAGGGCAGCGTCGCCTTCGCGCACCCGGTGGTGCCGGCGACCTTCGTCCGAGCCCGGGGCAGCGACGCCCGCCGCGGCGAGCTCGCCCTCCCGGCCGGCACTGTCCTCCGCGCGGCCCACTACGGACTCCTCGCCTCCCTCGGGCTGACCGAGGCGGAGGTGCTGCCGCGACTCCGGGTGCTCGTCGTCCCCACCGGCAACGAGATCCGTCCCGCAGGCGCCGTCCTCGAGGAGGCGCAGATCCACGACGCGAACGGCGCCCTGCTGGCCGAGGCCGTCCGCGAAGCGGGCGCGCTGCCCGTCGTCGCCGCATGCACGAGCGATCGGGCCGAGGACCTCCTGGCGCTGCTCGAGGAGCACGCGGGCGCGGCCGACCTGGTGATCACGGTCGGCGGTGTCAGCGCGGGCGCCTACGAGGTCGTCCGCGACGCGCTCGGCCCGGCGGGCTCGGAGTTCGGCCACGTCGAGATGCAGCCGGGCGGCCCGCAGGGCCTCGGTCTCGTGCGCGTGGCCGAGGGGCTGCACCTGCCGGTCGTCTCGCTTCCCGGGAACCCGGTGAGCGCCCTGGTCTCGTTCGAGGTGTTCCTCCGGCCCGTGCTGCGCTCGCTCGCCGGACGGACGCCCGCCGAGCGGCCGCGGCTCCGTGCGCGCCTCGGCACGGCGCTCGACTCGCCCGCGCACCTGCACCAGATCCGCCGCGGAGTCCTCGACGACGAGGGCCTCGTGCACCCGGTGGGCGGGCCCGGCTCGCACCTGCTGGCGTCCTACGCCCGCTCCACCGTGCTCATCCACGTCCCCGTCGGGACGGACCACGCAGCGACCGGCGACACGGTCGAGATCTGGAGGATCGATGACTGAGAGCGATCGGCTCACCCATGTGCGCGGCGACGGAGCCGTGCACATGGTCGATGTGAGCGCGAAGGAGGTCACGGCGCGCACCGCCGTCGCCGAGGGCTACGTCGAGACCTCGCCCGAGGTGGTGCGGCTCCTCGAGCAGGGCGAGCTGCCCAAGGGCGAAGCGCTCGGCGTGGCGCGGATCGCCGGGATCCTCGGCGCGAAGGCGACCTCGACCCTCATCCCGCTCTGCCACCCGCTGGCGCTGGACGGCGTCGACGTGGACCTCGAGCCGCAGGACGGCCGCGTCCGGATCGAGGCGCGCGTGCGCACGACCGGGCGCACCGGCGTCGAGATGGAGGCGCTGACCGCGGTCAGCGTGGCCGCCCTCACGGTCTACGACATGATCAAGGCGGTCGATCGCGGTGCCGCGATCACCGGTATCCGTGTGCTCGCGAAGGCGGGCGGGAGGAGCGGCTCGTGGACGAGCGGAGGAACCCCGTGACGCGGCGGGCGGTGGCGGTCGTCGCCTCCACCCGTGCCGCCTCCGGCGTGTACGAGGACCGGACGGGACCGGCGCTCGAGGCCTGGTTCACCACCCGCGGCTGGGAGTCCCGGGTGGTCGTCGTGGCCGACGGCGACGCGGTGGGCGAGGCGATCGCCGACGCGATCGGCAGCGGAGTCGACGTGGTCGTGACCACCGGCGGGACGGGCGTCGCCCCGAGCGACGTCACCCCGGAGCAGACCGCCCCCCTCCTGGAGCGGCCCCTGCCCGGCCTCGCCGAGGCGGTGCGCGCCAAGGGCGCCGCCCACGTCCCGACCGCCGTGCTCAGCCGCGGGCTCGCCGGCGTCAGCGGCCGCACCGTCGTGGTGAACCTCCCCGGCTCCCCCGGCGGCGTCCGCGACGGGATCGACGTGCTCGACCCGGTGATCGGGCACCTGCTCGACCAGCTCGGAGGCGGCGACCATGCCCGCTGAGCCGGTCGCCCTCGCCCGGCTCGCGGCCGAGGCCATCACCGTCGACGAGTGCGAGCAGGCGGTCGACTCCCCGACGCACGGCGCCGTCGTGACCTTCGCGGGCGTCGTCCGCGACCACGACGAGGGCCGCGGCGTGCTCCGGCTGTCCTACGAGGCGCACCCGGACGCCCCCGCCGCACTCCTCGCCTCCGCCCGCCGCATCGCCGACCGCTGGCCCGACGTCCGGATCGCCGCCGTGCACCGGGTCGGCGACCTCGTGGTCGGCGACCTCGCCCTCGCCTGCGCCGTGGCCTCGGCCCACCGCGCGGCGGCCTTCGAAGCCTGCGCGGCACTGGTCGACGACATCAAGGCGTCGGTGCCGATCTGGAAGGAGCAGTCCTTCGTCGACGGTAGCTCGGAGTGGGTCGCGAGCTTGGGCTGATCTTCCTTCGAGCCCGTCCCCGCCGGGCTCGGCGCGGTCGGCCGGAGAGGGTGGTCACGTTTCGCAGAGCGGGGAGCGATCGCCTAGACCGATCCGCTGGCACGCGGATCGATCGTTCGGCTCGGGGGGAGAGCGAGGGGGTGGCGGGTCGACATCGGGAG
>NZ_PSTM01000029.1:0-27047 GCF_002930875.1 Rathayibacter sp. AY1A5
CGACCGAGACCTCGCCGCCGGTGCGCGTCACGGTGAAGACCGTCTCGTCCCCCGTGTCGTGCGCGACGACCCGGACCGGCGTCGCTCCGTCCGGCCCCGCCCCCGGCTAGGCTGACCCCCGCAAGCAGAGGAGACCGCGGATGCCCGACCACGCGACGCGCGGCAACAACCTCGACCGCGTCAGGCGGCACAACCTCTCGGCGATCCTCCGCCTCGTGCACCGCGGCGGCCCCCGCTCCCGCTCGCAGCTGACCCGCCTGACCGGCCTCAACCGCTCCACGATCGCGGCGCTGGTCGGCGAGCTGGTGGAGCTCGGCATCGTGCGCGAGCGCGAGCCCGCCACGCCGAACCAGGTCGGCCGGCCGAGCCCCGTCGTCGAGGCCGATCCCGGAGTCGTCGCGCTCGCCGTGAACCCCGAGATCGACGCCGTCACGGTCGCCGTGGTCGGCGTCGACGCCGTCGTCCGCCGCCGCATCCGCCGCTCCGCCTCCGTCCCCACCGCCGAGGCCGCCGCGCGTCTGGCGGCCGAGGCGGTCGCCGAGCTGCTGGCCGAGCTGCCCGAGGAGACGCGGACGGTCGGCATCGGCGTCGCGGTGCCCGGCCTCGTCCGCGACGCCGACGGCCTCGTCCGGGTCGGCCCGCACCTCGGCTGGGACGACGAGCCCTTCTCCCGCATGCTCGCGGACGCGACCGGCCTGCCCGTCCTCTCGGCGAACGACGCCAACCTCGGTGCGCTCGCCGAGAGCGTCCTCGGCGCCGGCCGCGACGTCTCGCACCTCGTCTACCTCAACGGCGGCGCGAGCGGAGTGGGCGCCGGCGTCATCGTCGGCGGCGCGCCTCTGCACGGCATCGACGGCTACGCGGGGGAGATCGGCCACACCCTCGTCAACAGCGCGGGCATCGACTGCCACTGCGGCGCCGTCGGCTGCCTCGAGACCGAGGTCGGCCGCGCTGAGCTGCTCACCGTGCTCGGCCTCGACGAGAGCGAGCGGCTGGAGGAGGCGCTCGCCGCCTCCGAGGACCCGGCCGTCCGCGCCGAGGTCGAGCGCCAGCTCGGGCACCTCGCGGTCGCCCTGCGCAACGTGATCAACGTGTTCAACCCGCAGCTCGTGGTGCTGGGCGGCTTCCTCGGGGCGCTGATCGGAGTCGCGCCGGGGTTCCTGGAGGAGCGCCTGGGCCGCGGCGGCCCCTTCCGGGTCGCGCTCGACTCCGTGCGCATCGTGCGGACCGAGCTCGGCGCCGATCTGCTCATGCTGGGCGCCGCCGAGCTCGCCTTCGAGCGCCTGCTCGCCGACCCGCTCGGCACTCCGCTCCACCCGGTCTGACCCGACGGCGGGCCGAGGGGTGGCGCCGCTGTCCGACACGTGATCGAATTGATTCGACCGAGCGGCGTGGAGCCGACGAGGTCCGCTCCCGCGCCGAGGACGACACCGGCCGCACCCCTCCCTCCCATCCCGCTGCGCCCTGCGCAGGAAGGCACTCCGTGTCCACTCCCGCCTCGACTCCGACCGGCTCCCTCCCCGTGCACCGCCACCCGGGCGACGCCCTGACGGCCCGCCAGCGCCTCGTCTACGTGATCGTCCTCGGCTCGCTGACCGCCCTCGGGCCGTTCACGATCGACCTCTACCTGCCGGCGTTCCCCGCGCTGCAGAGCGAGCTGAACGTGTCGGAGGCGGCGGTCCAGCTGACCCTCACCGGCACGACCCTCGGCTTCGCGCTCGGCCAGCTGGTCGTAGGCCCCTGGAGCGACGCGGTCGGCCGGCGCCTGCCGATCCTCCTGGCCACCTCGCTGCACGTCCTGGCCTGCGTCGGCGCGGCGCTCGCCCCCGAGATCGTCACCCTCGGCGTCTTCCGCTTCCTGATGGGGGCCGGCGCGGCGGCGGGCGGCGTGGTCGCGATGGCGATGGTCCGCGACCTCTTCGGCGGCCGCCCGCTGGTGCGGATGCTGTCCCGGCTCGCCCTGGTGTCGGGCCTCGCGCCCGTGCTCGCGCCGGTCATCGGCTCGCAGCTGCTGCTGATCATGGACTGGCGCGGGATCTTCGTCTTCCTCGCCGCCTACGGCGTGCTGGTCGTCGCGGCCGTCGGCCTGCTCGTCGTCGAGACCTGGCCCCGCGCCGCCCGACACGAGCGCGAGCACCGCTCGCTCGTTCAGCGCTACCGGGCCGTCCTCAGCGACCGTGTGTTCCTCGGAGTGGCGGTGATCGGGGGCATGACGTTCGCCGGCCTGTTCACCTACCTCTCCAGCTCCTCGTTCCTGTTCCAGGGCCTCTACGGATTCGACGCGCAGCAGTACGGGCTGCTCTTCGCCGTGAACTCGCTCGGCGTCGTCCTCGGCGTGCAGGCGTCCTCCTACCTCAGCCGGAGGATCGGGCCGCAGTGGATCCTCGCGATCACGACGCTGACGCTGTTCACCTCCGCCGGCCTGATCGCCCTCTTCGACGTGCTCGGGCTGGGGCTCTGGGGCACGCTCGTCCCGCTGTGGTTCTTCATCGCGTCGTGCGGCTTCAGCTTCCCGTGCGTGCAGGTCCTCGGCCTGGTCAACCACGGCCGGGAGGCGGGGACGGCCGCGTCGCTGCTCGGAGCGGTCAACTTCGGCACCGCCGGACTGCTGTCGCCGATCTCAGGGGTCTTCGGCGCCGGCTCGGCCGTGCCGATGGCCCTGGTGATGATGGCGACGGCGACCGTGTCGATCCTGGCGCTCTGGCTGATCGTCCGGCCGAGGAGCGTCCCGGCGCTGCAGGACTGAGCGCTCGGCTCCGGGTCCCGGCGGTCCGGCACGCCCCGCGCCTGCGGCTCCTCCCGGGTGCTCCGGCCCTCGCTGGATCCGCTCCCGAGCGCCGCTGCTACAGTCCCCTCCCATGTCCTCCCGCGACTCCTCCGCCCTGCTCGCCGAGCTCTCCGACCCCGACCGCGACGTCCGCCTCCGTGCGGCGATGACCCTGGGCGAGCTCGCCGAGCCCGCCACCGCCGAGCCCCTCGCCGCGCACCTGTGGGAGGAGCCGGACTTCTTCGTCCGCGACGTGCTCACCTGGTCGCTCGGCCGCCTCGGCTCCGCCGCCGTCCCCGTCGCCCGCGAGGCGCTCGGCCGCGAGCCACGGGTGCGCACGCAGGCGCTGCACGTGCTCAGCAAGATCCTCGACCCGGCGACGCTCGACGACATCGCCCCGCTGGCCGCCGACTCCGAGCCCGCCGTCGCCGCGAAGGCCCGCTTCGCGCTGGGCCGCCTCGGCGACGCGCGCGCGCTGCCGGTCCTGCTCGGCCTGCTCGGCGACGACGACGCGGAGGCGCAGAATGTGCTCACCGACGTCCTCGCCTCCTTCGGCGCCGCGGCCGTCCCCGGTCTGGAGCAGGCCCTCCGCGAGGGGTCCGCGCCGGTCCGGCGTCACGCCGCCGCCGCGCTCGGCTACCTGGGCGACGACGCGCGTCCTGCCGTCGACGCGCTGGACGGGGCCGCCGGCAGCGACGACTCCGCGCTCGCGGTCTCGGCCGTGATGGCGCTCGGCTCGATCACCGGTCCCGACGCGGCCGCCGCCCTCGAGCGGGCCTCCGCCTCGGACGACTCCCGCGTGAGCGCCGTCGCCGCGCGGCTCCTCTCGCGCTCCTCCGAGCCGACCCGGCTCGACGCCCTCCGCGCCGCCCGCCTGGCCCGCGCGGCCGGCTGAGGCGCGCCGCGAACCCCCGCGGGGGAAGGCCGGGGATCCGCAAGGCCGCTCGAACCCTGTCATGAACCCCGCCGCGCGGACGCCGGTCTTCCGATCGGTCGGCCGCGCCGCCCCGCAACCCCCAGCGGGGGAACGCCGGGTGACGGCATCATGTCCGGATGGATCACCGCGACGACCGCCTGTCGACCGAGCCCGGAATCGCGCGCCCCGACGCCGTCCAGCGTGCGCGGATGCGCGAGCAGGTGCCGTCCGACGACGTCGCCGCCCGGCTGCTGACGAAGGAGGCGGCCCACCGGGTCTCCCGCCGCTGGCCGCTGATCTCCGCGTCGCTCGCGATCCTGCTCACGGTGCTGCTCGCCGTGCTGATCGCCTTCCGCCCCACCTCGGCCTTCCGCTTCGACGTGGAGTGGATGGACGAGATCGTCGAGCACCGCTCGCCGGTCTGGGACATCCCGGCCCTCGTCATGAACACGGTCGGAGCGGGGCTCGTCGGCACGACGCTCATCCCGCTCGGCATCGTCGCCGTGCTGCTGGTGTTCCGCAGGCGGTGGGCGGCGCTCTACTACGCGATCGCCGCGCTGGTCAGCGTGGGCGCCACCCAGCTCGTCAAGGAGCTGGTGGGACGCGCCCGCCCGGCCGACATGCTCGTCACCAGCGACTACGGCTCCTTCCCGTCCGGCCATACCGCCAACGCGGCGACGACGGCGATGGTGCTGGCCCTGGTGTTCCCGCTGCTGTGGGTCTGGATCGCGGGCTTCCTCTACACCGTGGCGATGATGGCGAGCCGCACCTACCTCGGCGCCCACTGGCTGAGCGACACCGTCGGCGGCCTGCTGCTCGGGATCGGCGTGGCGCTCGTGGTCTGGGCTCCGCTCGCCGGCCGCCTGCGCACCGAGGCCGAGCTCCCGCACCCGCCGATCTGGATCCGCCGCACCACCTGACCGGCGCAGTTCTCTTCGCGCGAGGGCTTCGAGGCCCTCAGGATCGGCGCTCGAGGAGCGCGGAGGCTCGCCGATCAGCCGAAGGCGGCGAGGGAGTCGAGCTCGTTGAAGGTGTAGACGTGCAGGCCCGCGAGGCGGTCGCCCGCCGCCGCTTCCAGGCGCGCGACGAACGCGGACGGGTCGAAGCGGCGTCCGCGGAGGAGCCCGCCGGCCACCGAGGTGCTCCGCTTCAGGAAGCCGAGCGAGGAGCCCACTCCGATCCGCGCGCCCAGCGTCAGCAGCCGCGAGCGCTCGACCGGCCCCGGCACGCCCGCCCACAGATCGGCCGTGATCCCCGTCTCGCGGAGCCGATCGGCGTAGCAGACCACCGCGTCGACGTCGAAGCACATCTGCGTGACGATCGAGCGGATGAACGGAGCGCGCTCGCGCAGGTGCCGCTCGATGCTCTCGTCGGAGAGGTGCGGGTGGCCCTCGGGATAGCCTGCGATGTCCAGGGCCAGCCCGGGTGAGATCTCGCGGGCGTCGCGGATGAGCTCGAGGCTCGTGGAGTAGGTGCCGGCCGCCGAGGACGCGTCGCCCGAGATCACGAACGCCTCGTCGATCCCCGCCTCGCCCATCCGGCCGAGGACCCGCTCGAGTGCGGCGCGGCTCTCGACGTTCCGCGCCGCCAGGTGGGGCACCACGCGGAACCCGCGCCCGGCCAGCGCGACCGCGCAGTCCACGGTCCGCCCGGTCCCGTGCTTCGGCAGGCTGGTCACGGTCAGCGTCACCGCGGAGGGGTCCGGGAACGCCCGCGCGGCGCGCTCTCCGATGTCGTCGGCCGGGATGATCTCGAAGCGCGCGCGGGTCATCGGCCCAGCCTGCCACGCGGAGGCGGAGCGGCGCGGGTGGTGGCCGCAGCCGCACGAGTGTCGGAGGGGCGCCCTAGCCTGGAGCCGATCGCCGCCCGGTGGTCGCGGAAGGAGTCGCGTGTACCTGGAGTCCGGCCGCGTGGTCACGAGCCCCACCGACCTGTCGAACTGGGCGGCCTGCGAGTGGGCGGTCCTCCGCCGGTTCGACGCCCTGCTGGGCCGCGCCCCGCGCCTCGAGGCCGAGAGGGACGGGATGCTCGAGCGCACCGCGGTGCTCGGCGACGAGCACGAGCACCGCTTCCTCGCCGAGCTGAAGCGCACGCACGAGGTGCTCGAGTTCGAGCGCCCCGAGCCCGCCGGCTACCCCGCGGCGGCCGAGGCGGCCGTCGAGGCGATGCGCGCCGGGGTCGACGTGCTCTACCAGGCCACCTTCTTCGACGGCGAGTTCCTGGGCTTCTCGGACTTCCTCCTCCGCACCGCCGACGGCGCCTACGAGGTCTACGACACCAAGCTCGCCCGGCACGCGAAGATCCCGGCGCTGCTGCAGCTCGCCGCCTACGCCGAGCAGATGCAGGCGCGCGGCATCCGCGTGGGGGAGCAGGTGCACCTCGTGCTCGGCGACGGCTCCGTCACCAGCCACGAGCTGGCCGTCGTCGCCCCGGTCCAGCGGGTGCAGCGCGCACGGCTCCGCGCCGTGCTCGCCGAGCGCCTCGCCGCCGACGAGCCGCTGGCGTGGGGCGATCCGCGCTACCCCTCCTGCGGACGCTGCTCGGTCTGCGCGCCCGAGGTCCAGGCGCACCGCGATCCGATCCTCGTCGCCGGGATGCGGCTCGACCAGCGGGCGAAGCTCGGGGCGGCCGGCGTGCTCACCATCGACGCCCTCGCCGAGCACGACGGCCCCGTCCCCGGGCTGGGCGCGGGCACGCTCGAGGGCCTGCGCGCCCAGGCGCGGCTGCAGCTGCGGTCGGAGTCCTCGCCGGTGCCGGCCGTCGAGGTGATCGACGCCTCCGTGCTCGCCGGGGTACCCGCCCCCGACCCGGGGGACCTCTTCTTCGACTTCGAGGGCGACCCGCTCTACACCGAGGACAACCGCGAGTGGGGCCTCGACTACCTCTTCGGCATGGTCGACGACCAGGAGCGCTTCACCGCGCTCTGGGCGCACGACCTCGCGGCCGAGCGCCGGGCGCTCCTCGACTTCCTCGCGCTCCTGCGGGCGCGCCGGGCCGAGCACCCCCGGATGCACGTCTACCACTACGCCTCCTACGAGCGCAGCCACCTGCTCTCGCTCGCGCTCCGCCACGGGGTCGGCGAGGAGGAGGTCGACGCGCTCCTGCGCGACGGCGTCCTGGTCGACCTGTACCCGGTGGTGCGGCGGGCGCTCCGCGTGGGCTCGCGCAGCTACTCGCTCAAGAAGCTGGAGCCGCTCTACATGGGCGAGGAGGAGCGGGACGCGTCCGGCGTCACGAACGCCGCCGACAGCATCGAGATGTACGTGGAGGCGCGCGCCGCACAGAGGGCCGATCCTGCCGAGGGGCAGCGCGGGCTCGACCTCGTCGCCGAGTACAACGCCTACGACTGCCGCTCCACGCTCCGCCTGCGCGACTGGCTCCTGGAGCTCGCTCCGCCGCGCGAGGAGCTGCCGCCGCTGCTCGAGGTCGAGATCCCCGTGCCCCGCGAGCCGCACCCGGTCGCGGTCGCACTGCTGGCGCAGGTCGAGGGGATCGAGCCGCGCGAGCGCACGGCCGACCAGACCGCGCTCGCCCTCGCCGGCGCGGCGATCGACTATCACCGCCGCGAGGCCAAGACCTTCTGGCAGGAGCACTTCGACCGCCTCCGGCAGCCGCTGGACGAGTGGGCGGACACCCGCGACGTCGTGATGATCGACCGGGTCGAGGTCGTCCGCGACTGGGCGAAGCTCCCGCGCGCCCGCACGCAGTCGCGCGAGCTGCGGATCCTCGGCCGGCTCGCTCCCGGCAGCCGGCTCGGCACCGGCTCATCGCCGTACCTGGTCTACGAGGCCCCGGCGCCCCCTGGTGCACCCTCGCCCGGTCCCGGTCTGCGCGGCGCCTCCGAGCGCTCCGAGATCCTCGCGGTCGACGACGACGGCGAGCGGATCGTCCTGCTCCTCAAGGAGGGCCTGAAGGCGGGGGAGGATCCGCACGACGACGCTCCGGTCGCCCTCGCCCCCGCGCCGCCGCCGCGCGCCGCGCCCCAGCCCGAGGCGATCGCGGAGTGGGGCGGCGAGGTCCTCGACGCGCTGCCCGCGATGCTGGCCGACCCGGCGCTCGACGTCCTCCGCCGCGTGCCGCCGGGAGCCGTCGCTCCGGTGCAGGGCGACGACGTGATCGGCGCGGTCGTCACCACTCTGCTCGGACTCGACCGGGCGACCCTCGCCGTGCAGGGTCCGCCCGGCACCGGCAAGACCTACGTCGGCTCCCACGTGATCGCACGGCTGGTGAACGAGCACGGCTGGCGCATCGGCGTGGTCGGCCAGTCGCACTCGGTGGTCGAGAACGTGCTGAGCGCCGTCGTCGGCCGCGGCGTCGATCCCTCCCGCGTAGCGAAGGTGCCCAAGAACGGCACGCCGCCCGAGGCGCTCGAGGCGACGCCCTGGGCGCCGGTGAAGAACGCGGCGGCACTCACCGCGGTCCTCGAGGAGGGCGGCGGCTGCGTCATCGGCGGCACCGCCTGGACCTTCGCGAATCCGGTCACCGTGCCGCGCCGCTCGCTCGACCTCCTGGTGGTCGACGAGGCCGGGCAGTTCTCGCTCGCCCCGACGATCGCGTCGGCCGTCTCCGCCCAGCGGCTGCTCCTGCTCGGTGATCCGCAGCAGCTGCCCCAGGTGAGCCAGGGCGCGCACCCGGAGCCGGTCGACGAGTCGGCGCTCGGCTGGCTCGCCGACAGGCACGACGTCCTCCCGCCCGAGTACGGCTACTTCCTCGCGCAGACCCACCGGATGCACCCGGCGCTCTCCGACGCCGTCTCCGAGCTCTCCTACGAGGGCGCGCTGCGGTCGCGGGCGCCGCAGGTGCGCCACCTGAAGGGGGTCGAGCCGGGCGTGCACTCCGTCCCGGTCGAGCACGCAGGCGACACCACCTCCTCGCCGGACGAGGCGAGGCGCGTCGTCGAGATCGCCCTCTCCCTCGTCGGCCGCACCTGGTTCGACGAGCACGGCGAGCGGACGCTGACCGCGGCCGACGTCATCGTCGTCGCGCCCTACAACGCCCAGGGCGGGCTCCTCCGCGCCGCCCTCGACGCCGCGGGCCTCGAGGAGACGCCGGTCGGCACGGTCGACCTCTTCCAGGGCAGGGAGGCGGTGGTCGCCATCGTGTCGCTCGCCGCGTCCTCCGGGGCCGACGTTCCGCGCGGGATGGAGTTCCTCCTCCTGCCCAACCGCCTGAACGTCGCGGTCTCGCGCGCGAAGTGGGCGGCGTACCTGGTGCATTCGCCGGCGCTCGCCGCCTCGCTCCCGACCTCGCTGACCGGCCTCGGGCACCTCTCCGGCTTCCTCCGCCTGCTCGAGCGGGGGGAGCGGGCCGCCCTGTGACGGATCCGGTGGCCGGAAGGCGCGCTCCGCTCCGATTCCGTCGGTGCTCGGCATGGTGGACGACGCGATCCGTCGCTACGGTGTCCCCATGAGAATCCTCCTGGTCGGCGCCGGCGGCGTCGGCGACGCCTTCGCGAAGATCGCCGCGCGCCGCTCCTTCTTCGAGCAGATCATCGTCTGCGACTACGACCTCGCTCGCGCCGAGCGCACGGTCGCCTGGATCGCGGAGCGGCACGGTGCCGACGACCGCTTCGTCGCCGCGCGGATCGACGCCTCCGACGCCGAGAACGTCGAGACCGTCGCCCGCGCGCACGGGGCGACCCACGTGATGAACGCCGTCGAGCCGCGCTTCGTCCCGACGATCTTCGCCGGAGCGCTCGCCGCCGAGGCCGACTACCTCGACATGGCGATGAGCCTCTCGCTCCCGCACCCCGAGCGGCCCCACGAGCTGACGGGGCTCAAGCTCGGCGACGAGCAGTTCGCCGCGGCGGAGGAGTGGTCCTCCCGCGGCCGCCTCGCCCTGGTGGGCATGGGCGTGGAGCCGGGACTCTCCGACGTCTTCGCCCGCTACGCCTCCGACCACCTCTTCGACGAGATCGACGAGCTCGGAGTGCGCGACGGCGCGAACCTCGTCGTGCACGACGCGGACGGCCGCGAGATCTTCGCTCCGTCCTTCTCCATCTGGACCACGATCGAGGAGTGCCTGAACCCGCCGGTGGTGTTCGAGCGCGACCGCGGCTGGTACACCACCGCCCCCTTCTCGGAGCCGGAGGTGTTCGAGTTCCCCGAGGGTATCGGCCCGGTCGAGTGCGTGAACGTCGAGCACGAGGAGGTGCTGCTGATGCCGCGCTGGCTCGACGCGAAGAAGGTCACCTTCAAGTACGGCCTCGGCGAGCAGTTCATCGGCGTCCTGCGCACCCTCCACCTCCTCGGCCTGGACAGCACCGAGCCCCTGCGGGTCCGCTCGGCCGGCGGTCCCGTCGAGGTCTCGCCGCGCGACGTCGTCGCCGCCGCCCTGCCCGACCCCGCCGGCATCGGCCCGCGGATGACCGGCAGGACCTGCGCCGGCCTCTTCGTCTCCGGCACGAAGGACGGCGCCCACCGCGAGGTGTACCTCTACCACGTGAGCGACAACGAGTGGACGATGGCCGAGTACGGCACCCAGTGCGTGGTCTGGCAGACGGCGCTCAACCCGGTGGTCGCGCTCGAGCTCCTCGCGACCGGCGTGTGGACCGGCGCCGGAGTGCTCGGGCCGGAGGCGTTCAGCGCCGACCCGTTCCTCGAGCTGATGGCCCGCCCCGAGGCCGACGGCGGGTACGGACAGTCCTGGCACGTCCGCGAGGACTGACCGGCGCCGCCGACCTAGGCTGAGCCCATGAGTGACGACGACGGGCTCGCCTCGGCGAGGGACGAGGCGCGCGCAGCCCTGGAGGCCGCCCGCCGACTGCAGGCGGAGGCCGCCGAGGCCCTGGCGCGAGCGGAGGCGGCGGCCGCGGCGCTGAACGCGGCGGCCGGCCCGGAGGAGGCGGAGGCCGTCGCGGACGACGTGCGGCTGGTGGCGGCGTCGGGGAGCGGAGCGGAGCAGTCCGCTGCTCCCGTTGCTCCGGACGCCGTCGCTCCGGACGCCGTCGCTCCGGACGCCGTCGCTTCCGGTCCGATCGCTCCGGATGCAGATGCTCCGCCCACCCCCTCGGCGCCCGCCCCGGCCCCCGGTCCGCTCCCCGAGAGCGCCGTCGACGCCGTGCGCGCCGGGTACGCGTTCACCGGCCCGGCCCTCGAGCTCGGCGCCCTCGTCAACGGCGACGCGCGGATCGACGTGCCCGTCCGCATTCCGCTCGGCATGCTCAACCGGCACGGCCTCGTCGTCGGCGCGACCGGCACCGGCAAGACGAAGACGCTGCAGGTCCTCGCCGAGCAGCTCTCGGCCCACGGCGTCCCCGTCTTCGCTGCGGACATCAAGGGCGACCTCTCCGGCCTCGCCACTCCGGGCACGGCGACCGACGCGCTGCTCGCCCGCACCCGCGGCATCGGCCAGGACTGGCGGGCGGAGGCGGCCCCCGCCGAGTACTTCGCGCTCGGCGGCATCGGCACCGGCGTCCCCGTCCGCGCCACCGTGACGGGATTCGGCGCGCTGCTGCTCGCGAAGGTGCTCGGCCTCAACCACACGCAGGAGTCGAGCCTCGGCCTCGTCTTCCACTACGCCGAGAGCGCCGGTCTCCCGCTCGTCGACCTGTCCGACCTCCGCGCCGTGCTCACCTACCTCGTCGGCGACGAGGGCAAGGCGGAGCTCGCCGAGCTCGGCGGGCTGTCCAAGGCGACCGCCGGTGTGATCCTCCGCGAGCTGATCGCGTTCGCCGACCGGGGCGCCGACGTGTTCTTCGGCGAGCCCGAGATCGACACGGCCGAGTTCCTCCGCCTCGCCGCCGACGGGCGCGGCGTCGTCAGCCTCCTCGAGGTCCCCGGAGTCGCCGACCGACCGGCTCTGTTCTCCACCTTCCTGATGTGGCTGCTCGCCGACCTCTTCAACGACCTGCCGGAGGTCGGCGACCTCGACAAGCCGAAGCTGGTGTTCTTCTTCGACGAGGCGCACCTGCTCTTCCGCGACGCGTCGAAGGACTTCCTCGCCGCGATCACCCAGACCGTGCGCCTCATCCGCTCCAAGGGCGTCGGCATCGTCTTCGTCACGCAGACCCCGAAGGACGTGCCCGGCGACGTCCTCGCCCAGCTCGGCTCCCGCGTGCAGCACCAGCTCCGCGCGCACACGCCGGACGACGCCAAGGCCCTCCGCGCCACCGTCTCGACCTACCCCGAGAGCGACTACGACCTCGGTGAGGTCCTCCAGGCGCTCCCCATCGGCGAGGCGATCGTGACGGTCATGAACGAGCGCGGCGCCCCGACCCCGGTCGCCTGGACGCGTCTCCGCGCCCCGCTCGGCTCGATGAAGCCCACCCCCGAGGCCGACCGCGAGGCGAGCGTCCAGAGGTCCCCGCTCCTCGCGCGCTACGGCACGCCCCTCGACCGCGACTCCGCCCGCGAGATCCTCACCCGCCGGCTCGACGCCGCCGCCGACGCCGAGGAGGCCCGCGCCGCCGCCGAGCAGCAGGCCGCCGACGACGCCCGCCGCGCCAAGGAGGACGCGCGTCGCGCTAAGGAGGAGACCGCGGACGCCGCCCGCCGCGCGAAGGAGCGGGCCGCCGCCGAGCGCGCCGCCGACCAGGCCGCCGAGCGCTCCCGACGGCGCACGGCACCGACCTCCCGCGGGACCCGCAGCGCCCGCCGCGACAAGACGGTCGTCGAGGAGGTGCTGGGCTCGAGCGCCGGCAGGACGCTGCTGCGCGAGGTGGTCCGCGGGATCTTCGGGACCGCCCGACGGCGTTGACGCGACCCGGGCCGCTCGGGGAGACGAGGCGCTAACGGGAGCGTGTTAGCGTCGGTAGCATGAGTGAGAGCGGGACGACGCGGGAGCGGATCCTCCGAGCGACGGTCGAGCTGCTGGCGGACGGCGGGCGGGACGCGGTGTCGACGCGGGCGATCAGCGCGGCGGCGGGGGTGCAGGCCCCTACGATCTACCGGACGTTCGGCGACCTGCGCGGGCTGCTCGACTCGGCCGCGGCAGCCGGATTCGCCACGGCCCTCGCCGACTTCGAGCGGAGCGAGGCGCCGGCCGACCCGGTCGACGCGCTCCGTGCCGCCTGGGATCACCACGTCGCCTTCGGACTCGCCGAACCGCACCTCTACGCGCTGATGTTCACCGCGCGGCCGGGGGAGGAGTCGGAGGCGGCGCGCCTGTCCCGCGGCGTCCTCCTCGACGCGGTCCGGGCCGTCGCCGAAGCCGGCCGCCTCACCGTCGACGTCGAGCGGGCCTCCCGCCTGCTCCAGTCGGCCGCGCTCGGCTGCACCCTCACGCTGACCGCCCTTGCCGACCCCGACGACGAGCTCTCGTCCCGCTCGCGCGAGTCCGTCCTCGCGGCGATCACCACGGCGGAGGCGGGCCCCACCGATCCCGCCGCCCGTGCGGTCGTCGCGCACGCCGTCGCCCTGCGGACGGCGCTGCCGCAGATCGAGCCCCTCAGCGCGGGGGAGCGGCTCCTGCTCGACGAATGGCTCGAGCGCATCGCCGACTGACGGCCGGCGTCGCCGGAGGGTCCGTATCGCCGCCCTGTCGTCCGCGTTGTCGTAATACGGATGGCGACGGGCACGATCCGGGACCGGCACCTACGGTCGGACCATGTCGCGATCCATAGCCGAACTCTTCTTCCGCCCCGTCTGCGCCGCCTGCTCGGCCCCGCTCGTCGCCCGTCGTGGCGCTTTCTGCTCCGACTCCTGCGCGCGGACGAACCACCTCTACGGCTGATCCAGCACGCCCGGCGCGCGCCGAACGATCGGCGGCGCCTGCTCGGCGCGACGTCGTCGGCTGCAGCTGGGTGTGCCCGGCAGGGCGAACCCGGCGCTGCGTGAGTGGGCCGCTCCGATCGACGCCTTCACCGGTCGACCGGGCTCCGACGATCGGCCGCACCGGTTAAACAAAACGGTGCCCGTGCTGGCGAGAGCAACGGACACCGTTCGCGGAGGATGGGGGATTCGAACCCCCGAGGGCTTTCACCCAACACGCTTTCCAAGCGTGCGCCATAGGCCACTAGGCGAATCCTCCTGGCACGACCTGAGCCGCGACTCACCGATACTAGCCGGTGTCGGAGGCTCCCGCTGACCACGACCCCGACACGCCCCGCTCTCCTCGGCCGCCGTCGTCGGTTAGACTGTCACCCGGCTCCCCGCGTGGCGCCATCCAGGCCAACTCCCCCAGGGCGGAAACGCAGCAAGGGTAACCGGGCTCTGGCGGGTGCGCGGGGGGTCTTCTTCCGTTAACCGGCCCGCCTGCTCCGCCGATGGACCGCCGCACAGCCGCTACGAGGCCCTACCGACTGCGGACGCTCCTCCACAGCCGCGCGCCATGCACGCCCTCCCATCCCTGGCCTCTACTCAGCCAGGCGGAGGGACCCCCTCGGTAGGCTGGACCCGATGGTTCAGAGCATCTACATCTCGTCCGCCGAAGGTCATTCGGGCAAGTCCACGGTCGCCCTCGGCGTCCTCGATGCGCTCAGCAGCCAGGTGCAGCGGGTCGGCGTCTTCCGCCCGATCGCCCGCTCCACCTCCGAGCCGGACTACGTGCTCGAGATGCTGCTCGGCCACTCCGACTCGGGCCTCGCCTACGAGGACTGCATCGGCGTCACCTACGAGGACGTCCACGCCGACGGCGAGGCGGCGCTCTCGCGGATCGTCGAGCGCTACAAGGGCGTCGAGGCCCGGTGCGACGCCGTCGTCATCCTCGGCTCCGACTACACGGACGTCGGCAGCCCCACCGAGCTCGGCTACAACGCCCGCATCGCCGCCAACCTCGGTGCCCCGGTCCTGCTCGTCCTCACCGGCCGGGACTCGTCCCGCAGCGAGCAGCTGGGCCAGGCTCCCGCGCGCACGCCGGAGGAGATGCGCCAGATCACGGAGCTCGCCTCGGTCGAGCTGCGCACGGCCCACGCGAGCCTCATCGGAGTGATCGCGAACCGCGCCGATCCCGACACCGCCGCCGACGCCGTCGCCGCGATCCGCGAGAGCATCCCCGCCACCGTCCCGGTCTGGGCGATCCGCGAGGATCCGTTCCTCGTCGCTCCGAGCCTGTCCCGCCTGGTCGAGGCGGTCGACGGCGTCGTCGTCGCGGGCGATCCGGAGCTGCTCGGCCGCGAGGCGCTCGGCGTGGTGATCGCCGGCATGTCCATGGTGAACGTCCTGCCGCGGCTCACCGAGGGCGGCGTCGTGATCGTCCCCGGCGACCGGCCCGAGGTCGTCCTCGCCGTGATCATGGCGTACGCCTCCGGCACGTTCCCCACCGTCACCGGCATCATCCTCAACGGCGGCTTCGAGCTGCCGGAGCCGATCGTCCGGCTGATCGAGGGCGTCGACAGCCGCGTGCCGATCGTGATGACCGAGCTCGGCACCTACGACACCGCCGTCCGCGTCACCGCGGCCCGCGGCCGCCTGGCGGCCGACTCCCCGCGCAAGCGCGACACCTCCCTCGCCCTCTTCCAGGAGGCGGTCGACGCGGTCGAGCTGCTCACCCTCCTCGACGTCGGCCGGTCCGAGGTCGTCACGCCGCTGATGTTCGAGTACGGGCTGATCGAGCGCGCGCGCATCGCCGACCGCCACATCGTCCTGCCCGAGGGCGGCGACGACCGGATCCTCCGCGCCGCCGCGACCGTGCTCAAGCGCGGCATCGCCCGGCTCACGATCCTCGGCGAGGAGGCCGAGATCCGCGCCCGTGCGGCGGGCCTCGGCCTCGACCTCGACGGCGCGCGCGTGCTGAGCACCCTCGACCCCGAGCACCGCGCGCGCTTCGCCGAGGAGTACGCCCGCATCCGCGCGCACAAGGGCATCACCTACGACCACGCCTACGACACCGTCACGGACGTCTCCTACTTCGGCACGATGATGGTGCAGCTCGGCCTGGCCGACGGGATGGTCTCGGGAGCCGCGCACACGACCGCGCACACCATCCGCCCCGGCTTCGAGATCATCAAGACGAGCCCGGGCGTCTCCGTCGTCTCGAGCGTGTTCCTGATGGCGCTCGCCGACCGCGTGCTGGTCTACGGCGACTGCGCGGTGAACCCCGACCCCACCGAGGCGCAGCTCGCCGACATCGCGATCTCGTCCGCCGAGACCGCCCAGCAGTTCGGGATCGACCCCCGCATCGCGATGCTCTCCTACTCCACCGGCGAGAGCGGAGCCGGCGCCGACGTCGAGAAGGTCCGCGCGGCGACGGCGCTGGTGCGCGAGCGCCGGCCCGACCTGCTCGTCGAGGGCCCGATCCAGTACGACGCGGCGGCCGACGCGGCGGTCGCGGCCTCGAAGATGCCCGGCTCCCAGGTCGCCGGGCGCGCGACGGTGTTCATCTTCCCCGACCTCAACACGGGCAACAACACCTACAAGGCCGTGCAGCGCTCGGCCGGCGCCGTCGCCATCGGACCGGTACTCCAGGGTCTGCGCAAGCCGGTCAACGACCTCTCGCGCGGCGCGCTCGTGCAGGACATCGTCAACACCGTCGCGATCACGGCCATCCAGGCCGCCACCCAGGCCATCGTCCCGCCCACCGCCGCCATCCCCGTGGTGCGCTAGCGGCGACCCCGCCGCCGCCCCTCCCGACCCCGATCACCCCAGGAGTCCCCTCATGTCCGTCGTCCTCGTCGTCAACAGCGGATCGTCGTCGTTCAAGTACCAGCTCATCGAGATGACCACCGAGGAGACCCTCGCCAGCGGCCTCGTCGAGCGGATCGGCGAGGACACCGGCCGCACGAAGCACACCCGCGACGGGGAGTCGTTCGAGATCGAGGGGCCGATCCCCGACCACACCGCCGGCTTCGACGCGATGATCCGCGCGTTCGGCGAGCACGGCCCGAGCCTCGACGAGTTCCCTCCCGTCGCCGTGGGCCACCGCGTCGTGCACGGCGGCAAGCGCTTCTTCGAGCCCACCGTCGTCACCGACCTGGTCAAGATCAACATCGAGGACCTCGCCGACCTCGCCCCGCTGCACAACCCCGCCAACCTCGAGGGCATCGAGGCGGCGCAGAACGCCTTCCCGGACGTCCCGCACGTCGCCGTCTTCGACACCGCCTTCCACCACACGATCCCGGCCGAGGCGTCGACCTACGCGCTGCCCGCCGAGCTCGCCGAGAAGCACCGCGTCCGCCGCTACGGCTTCCACGGCACCTCGCACAAGTTCGTCTCGGAGGCCGCCGCCGCCTACCTCGGCCGCCGCCGCTCCGACCTGAAGACGATCGTCCTGCACCTGGGCAACGGAGCGTCCGCCTGCGCCGTCGACGGCGGCGTCTCCGTCGAGACCTCGATGGGCATGACCCCGCTCGAGGGCCTGGTGATGGGCACCCGCTCCGGCGACCTCGACCCGGCCGTCGTCTTCCACCTGGCCCGCAAGGCGGGCCTCTCGATCGACGAGCTCGACACCCTCCTCAACCGCCGAAGCGGCCTCCTCGGCCTCACGGGTCGCGGCGACATGCGCGACGTCCAGGAGGCGGCCGAGGCCGGCGACGAGCAGGCCCGCGCCGGGCTCGAGGTCTACTACCACCGCCTCCGCCACTACATCGGGGCCTTCTACGCCCAGCTGGGCCGCGTCGACGCCGTGGTGTTCACGGCGGGAGTCGGCGAGAACGTCGCCGCCGTCCGCGCCGGCGCCCTCCGCGGCCTCGAGGGCCTGGGCATCGAGCTCGACCCCGAGCGCAACACGTCCTCCGACCGCGGCGCCCGCCGCATCTCCACCGACGACTCCCGCGTCGCCGTCCTCGTCATCCCCACGAACGAGGAGCTGGAGATCGCCCGGCAGTCCTTGTCGGTCGTGTAGCGGCGGAGCCGCGACACGACTCGCGGCCGGCTTCCAGGGGTGGCGGCTCCTGTGGAGCGGGTCCTGTCGGGCTGCCCTGAATCGCTCGCACGCGGCGGTGCTCGCTCGTCGTGCGGCGGTGGCCCGTTGCGCGACCGCGGTCGGCTTCTCGTGGGCCTGCATCGCGCAGAGCCGGGTACGTCGGGCTGCCCTGAATCGCTGGCACGCGGCGGTGCTCGCTCGTCGTGCAGCGGTGGCCCGCTGCACGACCGCGGTCGGCTTCTCGTGGGCCTGCGTTGCGCAGAGCGGGTCTTGTCGGGCTGCCCTGAATCGCTCGCACGCGATTCCGGGTCGCGGCCCTCTGCCGAACACGCGGCGACCCTCGCTGGTCGAGTAGCCGCGGGACGCGGCGTGGCGAGAGCCACCGAGTACGAGGGGGATCTCGATGCGCCCGCTGTGCAGGCTGCTCCATCCGCAGGAGCCGGCTGAGGAGCCCCGGCTCAGGGCAGCAGGCGCGCGTCGCCCGCGTAGAGGTTGAAGCCGGAGCCGCGGCTGAAGCCGATCAGGGTGAGGCCGGAGTCGCGAGCCAGGTCCACCGCCAGCGACGACGGGGCACCGACCGCGGCGAGCAGGGGGATGCCGGCCATCACGGCCTTCTGCACCAGCTCGAACGAGGCGCGCCCCGATACCTGCAGCAGCGTCCCCCGCAACGGCAGCCGCCCCTCCCGGAGCCCCCAGCCGACCACCTTGTCCACGGCGTTGTGCCGCCCGACGTCCTCCCGGAGCACCAGCAGCGAGCCGTCCGCGTCGAACAGCCCGGCCGCGTGGACGCCGCCCGTCCGCTCGAACACCGCCTGCGCCTCGCGGAGCCGATCGGGGAGAGAGACCAGCAGCTCCCGCTCGACCCGCAGGTCGTCCTCCGCGACGCTCCACGCCGAGTCGGTGGCGACCGCTTCGAGCGACGCGAGCCCGCACACTCCGCACGAGCTCGTCGTGTACACCGACCGCTCGCGCTCGAGCAGCACGGCCTCCCGCCCGCCGCGGACGCTCGCGTCGACCACGTTGTACGTGTTCTCTCCCGGCTCGGAGCCGCTCGCGCAGTAGCGCATCGCCGCGAGCTGCTCCGACTCGGTGAGCACCCCCTCGGACACCAGGAATCCCGCGACCAGGTCGAAGTCGTCGCCGGGTGTGCGCATGGTCACGCTGAAGCGCCGTCCGCCGACGCGGATCTCGAGCGGCTCCTCGACGGCCAGGACGTCCTCGCGGCGTCGGGGCGGATCGCCGGCGCGGACGGCGGTCAGGCGGGTGCGGGCGACACTGCGGCTCATGGGTCTCCTCAGGCGGTGGAGGTCATCCTCCCACCGGGAACCGGGAGCGATGCCGGGGTGCGGACGTACGATGCAGGAATGGTCGATGACGCCGAGCCCCGCGAGAGTCCGATCGACGAGAGCCGCCTCTCCGTCCGGTCGCCGAAGAGACGCGCCGTCGGGATCCCCGGCGTCGCCCACGCCCTCGAGATCTCGCTCAAGCAGATGGGCCCGGTGCGCAGCGCCGAGACGCTCCTGCGGGTGAACCAGAAGACCGGATTCGACTGCCCGGGCTGCGCCTGGCCGGAGGGCGACAAGCGCCACGTCGCCGAGTTCTGCGAGAACGGAGCGAAGGCGGTCGCCGAGGAGGCCACGCTCCGCACCGTCACATCGGCGTTCTTCGCCGCGCACCCCGTCGCGGAGCTGGAGGAGTGGGACGACTTCGCGCTCGGCCAGCAGGGCCGGCTCACGGAGCCGATGCTGCTCGAGGAGGGCGCGACGCACTACCGGCCCGTGGGCTGGGACGAGGCGCTCGACCTCGTGGCGGAGGAGCTGCGCGCCTGCGCGAGCCCTGACGAGGCGATCTTCTACACGTCCGGCCGGACCTCGAACGAGTCGGCCTTCGTCTACCAGCTGATGGTCCGCGGCTTCGGTACGAACAACCTGCCCGACTGCTCGAACATGTGCCACGAGTCCAGCGGATCCGCCCTCACCGAGACGATCGGGATCGGCAAGGGCTCGGTGAGCCTGCGCGACGTGGAGCGGGCTCCGCTGATCATCGTCGCCGGCCAGAACCCCGGAACGAACCACCCGCGGATGCTGACCGCGCTGGAGCGCGCCAAGCGCGCCGGCGGCACCATCGTGGCCGTGAATCCGCTGCCGGAGGCGGGGCTGCTCCGCTTCCAGAACCCGCAGACCGTCCGCGGCACCCTGGGCGACGGCACGGCCCTCGCCGACCACTTCCTCCAGGTCCGGCTGGGCGGCGACCAAGCCCTGTTCCAGGGTCTGGGCAAGGCGCTGCTCGAGGCGGAGGAGGCGCGCGGCGACGTCTTCGACCACGCCTTCATCCGCGAGAGCACCGGCGGCCTCGCCGAGTACCTCCACGGGCTGCGGGAGGTCCAGTGGGACGAGATCGAGCGGGCGAGCGGGATCGACGAGACGCGCATCCGCACCGTCGCCGAGCTGATCGCGGCGTCCGAGGGCACCGTCGTCTGCTGGGCGATGGGCCTCACGCAGCACGCGCACTCGGTCGCGACGCTCAAGGACGTCGTCAACGTGCTCCTGCTCACCGGCAACATCGGCAAGCCCGGCGCGGGCGTCTGCCCGGTGCGCGGCCACTCGAACGTGCAGGGCGACCGCACGATGGGCATCTTCGAGCGGATGCCGGACTCCTTCCACGACGCGCTCGACCGCGAGTTCTCCTTCTCCTCCCCGCGCGTGCACGGGACGGACACGGTCGCCGCGATCCGGGCGATGCGCGACGGGAAGGCCCGCGTGTTCATGGGGCTCGGCGGCAACTTCGCCCGGGCGACGCCCGACAGCGGAGTGACAGAGGCGGCGATGCGCTCGCTCGCCCTCACCGTCCACGTCTCGACCAAGCTCAACCGCTCGCACGTGGTCACCGGCCGGCGCGCGCTGATCCTGCCCACCCTCGGCCGCACCGACTCCGACGTGCAGCGCTCGGGCGAGCAGCGGGTCACGGTCGAGGACTCGATGAGCGCCGTGCACGCCTCCCGGGGCCGCCTGCGCCCGCCGAGCCCGGGCCTGCGCTCGGAGGTGGCGATCCTCACGGGGATCGCGGAGCGGCTGCTCGAGGGCCGCGAGAACGTCCCCCGGGTCGACTGGGCGGGACTGCGCGACGACTACCGCCGCATCCGCTCGCACATCGCCAACGTCGTCCCCGGTTTCGGCGGCTTCGAGGCCCGGATCGACGTGCCCGGCGGCTTCGTCCTCCCGCACCCGCCGCGCGACTCGCGCCGCTTCGACACCCCCTCCGGCCTGGCCCGCTTCACCGCGAATGCGCTCGAGTACCCGCGGGTGCCGGAGGGCAGGCTGCTGCTGCAGACGCTGCGCTCGCACGACCAGTTCAACACCACGATCTACGGCAAGGACGACCGCTACCGCGGGATCCACGACGGCCGCCGGGTGGTGTTCGTCCACGCCGACGACGTCGCCGAGCTGGGCTTCGCGGACGGCGCGATGGTCGACCTGGTCTCGGAGTGGCCCGATGGCGTCGAGCGGCGGGCGGAGGCGTTCCGCGTCGTGGCGTACGACACGCCCCGCGGCTGCGCGGCCGCCTACTACCCCGAGACGAACGTCCTCGTACCGCTGGACTCGACCGCGAAGATCAGCAACACGCCGACCTCGAAGTCGGTCGTGATCCGCCTCGAACCGGCGGCGTAGGCCTCACCAGGGCAGCGGCAGCAGGCGCACGGAGTCGCCCGCTGCCGCTCCCGGTGCGGGCACGACGGCCACGGCCTCCGAAGCGGCGAGACCGGTGAGCATGTGCGAGCGGATGCCGGCGGAGGCCCGCCAGCCGTCCTCGCCGGAGGAGACGGGCACGAGCACCGTGGTCCCCGCGCGCCCGAGCGGCTCGGCGAGGACGCCCCGGCCGAGGGGCCGGGCAGCGGCGCCGGACGCCGCGTCGAGGGCCGGCGGCAGGAAGGAGACCGCCGCGAGCAGGGCGGCGAGCGGGTTGCCCGGCAGCGCGATCACCAGCGTCCCGCCCGGCAGCAGCGCAGCCATGGTCGGGTGGCCGGGGCGCATGCCGACGCCGTCGACGAGGACGCGCGCGCCCACCGCATCGAGGGCGCGACGGACCGCGTCCACCCGGGAGCGCCCGGTCCCGCCCGTCGTGAGGAGGATCGGCGCCGTGCCCGCCAGCAGCGTCCGTGCGATCGCCTCCTCGTCGTCGCCGCGGCGCACGACCTCTCCCACGGCTCCGCCCGAGAGCTCGACCAGCGCGGGCAGCAGCGGCGTGAACGCGTCGCGCACCCGTCCGGCGGGCGGCATCCCCTCGGTGTCGACCTCGTCCCCCGTGAGGAGCAGGTCGACCGCGGCGGGCGGGCGGACGTCGAGCGCGTCGACCCCGGCGACCGCGAGCAGGGCGAGGTGCGCGGGAGTGAGTCGGGTCCCGGCGCCGACCAGCACGGCTCCGCGGGCGGCCTCGTCGCCCGCGCGCCGGACGTGGCGGCCGGGCGGGAGGGGCGCCCGCGCCGTGAGCAGGTCGTCGCGGACCGCGCCCTGCTCGGACGGCAGCACCGCGTCGCTCCAGTCGGGGACGGCGGCTCCGGTGACGATCGGAGCGGCGGTGCCGTCCTCGAGCGGCCAGGGCCCGGGTCCGCGCACGGCCCAGCCGTCCATGGCCGAGGAGTCGTAGTGGGGGAGCGGCCGGGCGGCGGTGACGGCGCGGTCGAGGACGGCCCCGCGGGCGTCGAGGAGGGGGACGGTCGAGACGCCGGAGCGCGCCACCGCTTCGCCGACGATCCGCCTGGCCTCGTCCCAGTCGGTCGCCTCGTGCCCGTGCGCGCTCATCCCGTCCATTCTCCCGGGGCTCGGGGCGGGCCCTGGGCAGGACCCGCCCCGTCGGTCATCCCAGGTAGCCGTTCGGGTTCAGCACGAACTTCTTCGCGGCGCCCTTGTCGAAGTCGGCGTAGCCGCGGGGAGCGTCGTCCAGGCTGATCGCGGTGGCCTGGACCGCGTCGGCGATGTGGACCCGGTCGTGCAGGATCGCCATCATCAGCTGCCGGTTGTACTTCATGACCGGGCACTGGCCCGTGGTGAAGGACAGCGACTTCGCCCAGCCGAGCCCGAGGCGGATCGACAGCGAGCCCTCCTGGGCCGCCTCGTCGACTCCGCCCGGGTCGCCCGTGACGTAGAGGCCCGGGATGCCGAGGGCGCCGCCCGCCGCGGTGATCGACATCAGCGAGTTCAGCACCGTCGCCGGCGCCTCCTTCCCCGAGTCGGCGCCGTTGCCGTGCGCCTCGAAGCCGACGGCGTCCACTCCGCAGTCGACCTCGGGCACGCCGAGGATCTGCTCGATCTGGCCGGCCGGATCGCCCTGCGAGACGTCGACCGTCTCGCAGCCGAAGGAGCGCGCCTGCGCCAGACGCTCCTCGTTGAGGTCCGCGACGATCACGACGGCCGCTCCGAGCAGCTGCGCTCCGACCGCCGCGGCGAGTCCGACCGGTCCCGCTCCTGCGACGTAGACCGTGGAGCCGACGCCGACCCCGGCGGTCACCGCGCCGTGGAAGCCCGTCGGGAAGATGTCCGAGAGCATCGTCAGATCGAGGATCTTCTCGAGCGCCTGATCGCGGTCCGGGAACACCAGGAGGTTCCAGTCGGCGTAGGGGACCATCACGTACTCGGCCTGCCCGCCGACCCAGCCGCCCATGTCGACGTAGCCGTACGCGCTGCCCGGGCGGTCCGGATTCACGTTGAGGCAGATGCCGGTCTTGCGCTCCTTGCAGTTGCGGCAGCGGCCGCAGGCGATGTTGAACGGCACGGACACGATGTCGCCGACCTTGACGAACTCGACGTCGGGGCCGACCTCCACGACCTCGCCGGTGATCTCGTGGCCGAGCACGAGGTCCGACGGAGCGGTGGTGCGGCCGCGGACCATGTGCTGGTCCGAGCCGCAGATGTTGGTGGAGACGGTGCGGAGGATGGCGCCGTGCGGCAGCTTCCGCCCGATGTTCGCCGGATTGACGCCGGGTCCGTCCTTCAGCTCGAAGCTGGGGTAGTCGATGTCGATGACCTCGACGACTCCGGGGGACTTGTAGGCGACGGCTCTGTTGCCTGACATGCGGGGCTCCTTCAGATGGACGACCGCGGCGCAGTCGGCCGCGGGAGTCCTGCGCCGCTCTCGGTCCGAGCCGCAGCGCCGGGACTCGGGGGAACCGTACGGCGTCGACCTGGTGCCGGATCGAGGCCGGTGGAGTAGCGTCTCAGGAGGCGTGCGGACGCTCGTCCACCGCCCGGTGCGAGGCCGCGAGCGCCGCGTCGAGCGCGTCCCGTCCGCCCCCGGCCAGGCCCGCCGCGTAGCCCGCGAGGAACGTGGTCAGTGGAGCCGCCGGCCGGACCACTCCGTGCGCTGCGCGACCGGCGAGGGCGAGCAGGGCGTCCGGGTCCACCGGGACCTCGCCGAGGCCGAGCGCGGAGCACAGCTCGGCCCACCAGCCGGCGAGCACCTCCTCCGTGGGGCGGGCGCCGTCGGAGGCGGAGGTGCGGGGGCCGGTCGTCTCGTCCATCCGCTCAGTCTGCGCCGCGCGGGCCCGGCAGGTCGATCCCGTGCCGGTGCGCGTCGGCGGGCGCGTCGACGTCGTCGGTCGTCCCTCCGGGCACCGTCACGAGCCGCGGGGGAAGGTCCCGGAGGAGGGCGCGCACCGAGGAACCGTCGGGATCGCCGAGCGCGGTGAGCGCTTCGACGAGGGCCGCTCGCCGGTGCACGCCGAGGAGCTGCTGGGCTCGGCCGCTCGCGTCGACGGCCAGGAGGGAGGCCTCGACGGCGTTCGACGCGACCTCGAGCAGGGTGTGCACGGCGGGAGCGGGGGCGACGAGATCGGCGGCGAGCACGACGACCCAGTCCGGAGCGCCCGGGCGGTCGAGCAGGGGCAGCGCGGCGGCCAGGCCCGCGACCGGGCCGCCGAACGGCGGATCCTCCTGGACGAGCTCGGCGCCGTCGACAGCCGGTGCGAGCGACGACGGTCCGGCCACGACCCTCCGCTCGGCTCCGCGCACGGCTGCGAGGGCGGTGCCGAGGAGCGTCGACTCGCGGTGCCGGAGGAGCGGCTTGACCGCGCCGCCGAGGCGGGAAGCGCGTCCGCCGGCGAGCACGACCGCGTCGAAGCGGGGGAGCGGAGGCGGCGGGAGCACGGGACCGAGGCTACGCGCGCTCGGAGGTCCGCCGTCCCGGCTCCGGTGTCGGAGGTCGCGGCTACTCTTGTCGGGTGGTAGCAGCCCTGTATCGCCGGTACCGGCCCGAGACGTTCGCCGAGATGATCGGCCAGTCCCAGGTGACGGATCCGCTCATGACGGCGCTCCGCACCAACCGCGTCAACCACGCCTACCTCTTCAGCGGCCCCCGCGGCTGCGGCAAGACCACCTCGGCGCGCATCCTCGCCCGCTGCCTCAACTGCGCGACGGGCCCGACCGACACCCCCTGCGGCGTCTGCGACAGCTGCGTCGAGCTCAGCCGCGAGGGCCAGGGCTCGCTCGACGTGGTCGAGATCGACGCGGCGAGCCACAACGGAGTCGACGACGCGCGCGATCTGCGCGAGCGCGCCATCTTCGCCCCGGCGCGCGACCGCTTCAAGATCTTCATCCTCGACGAGGCGCACATGGTCACGCCGCAGGGCTTCAACGCGCTGCTCAAGATCGTGGAGGAGCCGCCGGAGCACGTGAAGTTCATCTTCGCGACCACGGAGCCGGACAAGGTCATCGGCACGATCCGCTCGCGCACGCACCACTACCCGTTCCGGCTCGTCCCGCCGGCGCAGATGCTCGACTACACGCAGGAGCTCTGCGAGCGCGAGGGTGTGCACGTGGCGGCCGGCGTGCTGCCGCTCGTGGTCCGCGCGGGCGGCGGGTCCGTCCGCGACACGCTCTCCCTGCTCGACCAGCTGATGGCCGGCTCCGAGGCCGAGACCGTCGAGTACGAGCGGGCCGTCGCCCTCCTCGGCTACACCCACGGCGCCCTGCTCGACGAGGTGGTCGACGCGCTCGCCGAGCACGACTCCGCCGAGGCGTTCGGAGCGGTCGACCGCGTCATCCAGACGGGGCAGGACCCGCGGCGCTTCGTCGAGGACCTGCTCGAGAAGCTCCGCGACCTGATCGTCGTCGCGGCGACCGGGGGCGCGGCCTCGGCCGTGCTCCGCGGCGTCTCGCAGGACGAGCTCGACCGAATGGCCGGCCAGTCGCGCGCGCTCGGCCTGGCCGAGCTCTCCCGCATCGCCGACGTGGTCAACGAGGCCCTCACCGAGATGACCGGTGCGACCTCGCCGCGCCTGCACCTCGAGCTGATGATCGCCCGAACCCTGGTGCACGGCACCGGCGCCGGCATCGCGCCCGTCGCGGCCCAGGAGGAGCGCCCGCGGCACGTGGCCCCTCCGCGCGAGACCGCGGCGCCCGCCCCGCGGTCGTCCGAGGCGTCGCGCGCGTCCGAGCCGTCCCGTGCGCCCGAGCCCCACCACGCCTCGCACGCCGCCGCTCCCGGCTCGGTGCCCGAGTCCATCGCGGCCGCTCCGCGCACCGAGGCGCCGGTGACGGCGTCCGCACCGGTCGCTGCGCCGCCGGTGAAGGGGCCCGACGAGACGGCGGCCGCGCCGGAGGCGGACGAGTCCGCGCCGGCCGAGTCAGGACGCCCCCGCGCGACGACCGCCGCGGCAGCTCGTCCGGAGCCGGACGAGCAGGAGCCGTCGGATCAGGCCGCTGCGTCCCCTGAGGCGGCCCCAGCCTCGGCGCCCGCTGCCTCCGCACCCGCTGCGGCCGCGGGCGACGCACCCGCCGACGGCGCGGTCACCCTCCAGCGGATGAAGGACACCTGGCCCGAGATCCTCGAGGTCGTGCAGAAGGCGAAGATGACCGCCTGGCTGGTGGCCTACACCGCCCAGGTGCGCGCCCTCAAGGACGACGTGCTGACCCTCTCGTTCCCGAGCCAGAACGACGTCGAGTCGTTCAAGATGCCGGGAACCGCCGGGCAGCCCGGAGTCAGCGAGTACCTGCGTCAGGCGATCCAGCAGGTCCTCGGCCTGCGGGTGAAGTACATCGCCCGCGTCGAGCCTCGCGCTGCCGCCCCGGAGGCCGAGCGCGCCGCCGTCGAGGCGACCGCCGCGCCCGCCCCGGCTGCGCCGATCCCGGCCGCGACCGGCTCCGACGGCTGGGCCACGGTGGCGATCCCCGCCGATCCGCCCCCTGCGGCCGAGGCGGCTGCTCCCTCCGCTCCGGTGGAGGCCCCCGCCGCGGCCGCCGAGCCGGTGCGCGCCGCTCCCGTCGCCGCCGCTGAAGCCGCTCCCGCCGGCGACGAGCCCCCGTTCGACGAGGAGCCGCCGGAGGAGGACATGCCGCCGGTCGAGCCGCCGATGCCCGACTCCTGGGCGACCGTCGCACCTCCCGGCGAGCCCGCCGCCGCGCCCGAGCCCGCCGCCCCGCCGCGGCCCGCCCCGGTCGCCGAGCGTCCGGCTCCCGCCGCGCGCCCGGTCACCCGCACGACCCGCTCGGCGACCGCCGACGGCCGTCAGCGCTACGGCGAGGCGGTCGTCCGCGAGATCCTCGGCGCCCAGTTCATCGAGGAGCAGCCCCACACGCCGCGCGGCCCCCGCGTGACCGGCGCGTGAGACCCCGCCGCCCCTCCGCCGCCTGC
>NZ_PSTM01000003.1:0-212543 GCF_002930875.1 Rathayibacter sp. AY1A5
CGCCAACTCGCACGGGGCCTCCGCCTGCTCCGTCGGGCTCGTGAAGGTCCGCGACGGCCGCGTCGTCGACCGCGCCGGCTGGCTCATCCGCCGCCACGCCGTAGGATAGATGCCCGTGGCTCTCACTATCGCAATCGTCGGTCTCCCCAACGTCGGCAAGTCGACGCTCTTCAACGCATTGACCAAGAACACGGTGCTCGCGGCGAACTACCCGTTCGCGACGATCGAGCCGAACGTGGGTGTGGTGAACCTGCCCGACTCCCGCCTCGAGGTGCTCGCCGGGATCTTCGGCTCCGAGCGCATCCTCCCGGCGCCCGTCTCCTTCGTCGACATCGCCGGCATCGTGCGCGGCGCGTCCGAGGGCGAGGGCCTGGGCAACAAATTCCTCGCGAACATCCGCGAGGCCGACGCGATCGCGCAGGTCATCCGCGGCTTCGAGGACTCCGACGTCGTCCACGTCGACGGCAAGGTCGACGCCGCCAGCGACATGGAGACGATCAACACCGAGCTGGTCCTCGCCGATCTCCAGACCCTCGAGAAGGCCGAGGCCCGCTACGAGAAGGAGCTCAAGGGGAGGAAGATCGAGCCGATCGTGGTCGAGACCGCGAAGAAGGCGCGCGAGTTCCTCGACCAGGGCAAGCCGCTGTCGGCCTCCTCGATCGATCTGGAGCCGATCCGCGAGCTGGGCCTGCTGACCGCCAAGCCGTTCATCTACGTCTTCAACGTCGACGAGGCCGTGCTGACCGACGACGCCCGGAAGGTCGAGCTCGCGGCCCTCGTCGCGCCGGCGAAGGCGATCTTCCTCGACGCGAAGATCGAGTCCGAGCTGATCGACCTCGACGAGGCCGACGCCGCCGAGATGCTCGAGTCGACCGGCCAGACGGAGTCGGGCCTCAACCAGCTCGCGACCATCGGCTTCGACACCCTGGGCCTCCAGACGTACCTCACGGCCGGCCCGAAGGAGACGCGCGCCTGGACCATCGGGAAGGGCTGGACCGCGCCCCAGGCCGCCGGTGTCATCCACACCGACTTCCAGAAGGGCTTCATCAAGGCCGAGATCATCTCGTTCGACGACCTCGTCGAGACCGGCTCGATCGCCGAGGCCCGCGCGAAGGGCAAGGCCCGCATCGAGGGCAAGGACTACGTGATGCAGGACGGCGACGTCGTCGAGTTCCGCTTCAACGTGTAGGACGGCCCTACTGCCCGCGTAATGACTGGGCTGTAGGCTCGCCGGTCCGCACAGAGTCCGCAGGAGCGACGACAGAGCTTCGCATGAGGTTGCTCGCCGCGGCCCTCGTGCGGTCCTCAGCAGTCGGCCAGAGATGCGAATACGTCTGCAAGGTCGTCGTCGCCTTCGCGTGTCCGAGCGCGCGCTGCACGGTCACGACGTTGCAGCCCTCGGCGATCAGTCCCGACGCGAAGAAGTGTCTGAGATTGTGCAGTCGCAGCGGCTCGAGGCCTGCACGCTCGACCGTCCGGCGCCACCAGTAGCCGACCGTATTCTGATGCGGCGGAAGTCCGCGGTCCCCGACAAACAGCCAGCCCTCGTCGCCGCGGACCCCGATCTGCTCGACGTGCCGACTCAGTAGGAGCAGCAGCTCGTCCGGCAGAAACACGACACGTAAGGACCCGTACTTCGGAGGAGTGACCGCGATCTCGCCCGGACCGGATCGCTGCACCTGACGACGGACGCTGAGCTGCCGACGCAGGAAGTCCACGTCCGCGAGCTGCACCGCCGCGGCCTCGCCTATACGCAGGCCGGCGAAAGCGGCGAGGGCGACGAACGGCTCGAACCAATCCTCCGCCGCAGCGAGGATCGCTCCGACTTCAGCCGGCGAGGGGACCTCCATCGCGTGCTCGGCCTTGCGGACGCGGTGGAGGATCACACCGTCGGACGGGTCGGTTCCGATCAGGCGATCACGCACTAGCCGGTAGCTCCGGGCGCATGCTCGGGGCACAACCAGAGGGACGCGTCCGAGGACAGGTACGCCACGGCGTCCGTGCTCGGGAGATTCGGGAGCAAGCCCGCGACAACGATGAAGCCGGCCTGCAACGAGTCCCCGCGGTCCATGGAGTCGCAGAAGGCACTTCCTGCGCCTAGGAGCGAAGCGTCGGTGAACGAAGCCGTCTCCGGGATGTGCGTGTTTACCGCGTTGATGAACTCGGCCTCCGCGTAGACGCGAGTCGTCTCGTCCATGTCGGCTCGATAGGGCGCACCGTTGGTCGTCAGCCGCATTGTGGATGTCGGCGTCGGCGTCGGAGTCGGAGTCGCTTCTGCTTCAGGCGTCACGGTCACCGTCACTGCCGGCTCGGCCGGCTGAGCAGTGCAGCCCGCCAGCGCGAAAACGATGGCAATACACGGAAGAAGGCGTCTCATGGCGCGATCCTAGTGACCCCGATGATCTCGAGTGGCGCTAGTTCCTGACGAGGGGTCCGAACGTGGCGCGTACCTCGAACCAGGAGGGGGCCCGCGGGCTGTCCTAGAAACGGAACAACCGATGCCTAGTTGGCGTCCTGCCTTTCCCTCCATGGCGCGTTCCCTCTGGACGATTCTGTCGACGTAGACGCAGACGGGATCGCCCGATGTTTCTTGGCCCATGGGTGTACTGCGTAGTGGGCGACCCGCAGGACTCTGCAGTCCGCAGCGAGTCCGCAAGAACCCCAGTTCCCGGTGGGTTCGCACCATCAGTACCAACGCTCAGAAGCCCGGTATCTCGCGGATTCCTGTCCTTCACAACCACCCGCTACACCGGCACCAACGTTCCGCTTCAACGTGTAGGACGGCCGCGCTCGGCTCGAGGCGCCCGGTTCGCTCGGATCCCCGGATCCGCGAGCCGGGCGCTTCTGCACGGAGGTGCGGGATCGCCGACCCCGGGAGTCCGACACGAGGCCGGTCACATCCCCGGACGTCCGCCCCGCCCCGTCAGTTCAGCACGTCCCCGATCAGCCAGCTCGACAGCCCGACGAGGGTGCAGACGCCGACGACCACCCAGGCGACGGTCCGGCGGACCGAGCGGGAGACCGCCTCCGAGCTGCGGGGAGTGGGACGCAGCGGCGCCGTGTACGAGGGCGGGACGGTGTAGGTCCGGGCCGGCGGGAGGAGTCGGGGGAGAGTGACCGGACGGCCGTCGACCCACTCGGCGGGCAGCTCCGCGGCCTTCGCGGCCTGCAGCGTGAGCTCGACCTTCAGCGGGGATCCGCGGAGGGAGGCGTAGGCGGCGGCGGTGAGGCCGAGGCTCGCGAGGTGGCGGAGGGTCGGGGCGAAATCCGCCGAGAGGGTCGGGGAGAGCCCGCCCACCCGCTCGCCGTCGAGACGGAGCTCGACGAGGTCGCCGGCCGGGTGCAGGGTCACCAGCAGCAGGCCGCGGCCGCTCGCCGGAACGACCGTCGAGAGGCGGGCGAAGTGCTCGTCCTCGCGCAGGACCGGCAGGCCCCGCGACCAGGGGAGGATCGAGTGGCGCTCGACGGGCGGCTCGTTGAGCGGCACGAGCAGCTCGGGGGCGACGAGGGCGACGCGGAGGACGGCCCGCAGGCCCTCCTCGCCGCGCTCGACCCGGAGGCGCGCGGTCGTGACCGGGACGGCTCCGCTCGCCACGACCCGGTCGAGAGCGGCCCGGTGGGCGGAGGCGTTCGGCAGGTAGCCGAGGACGCGGCCGCCGGCCCGGACCGAGACGGCGTCGAGGCCGGTGGGGTGGTCGGGCTCGGGGATCAGGTCGACCTCGAGGGTCCGCTCGTCGATCTCGCCCTGCTCGAGCGTGCGGCCGATCAGATCGGCGATCTCCTCGATCCGCTCGGCCTCGGCGAGGGCGTCGACGCTCGGGGCGCCGTCGGCGTTCGGGAGGCGGTAGACGACGCGCTCCGTGACGGGGGTGACGGGTGCGTCCCGCACCACCGCGGCACTGTCCTGCGCGGAGCGGCGCGCCCCGGTGAACCGCCTGCCGTCCCACCAGCGCATCTCGGCCGCATCGGCCTCGTCGCGGTACCAGCCCGCCGGCGCACCCTCGTCCATCGACCCCCCCCGTTCCTCCGGCGAACGAGTCTACGAGGAGGGCGGGAGCGTCAGAGACCCGGGTCCGTGGCGGCGGGATCCTGGGGGGCGAGCGCGGCCGCGGGCTCTCCCGAAGCGGGGCCGCTCCACGCACCGGACTCGTGCGCCCGAGGGCCGGCGATCCACTCCAGAGCCTCGCGGACGAGCATCCGGACGTGACGCGCGTGGCCGATGGGGACGGGGGCGGGATCCTCGAGGACCTCGAGCAGGCGGTGCAGCACGGCACGGCTCTGCAGTCGTGTCATGGGCCTCACGGTAGGGGCCCGGTCGCTCGGACGGTAGTGCCGATCCGCGCCAGCGCACCCGTCTAGGCTCGCCACATGACTCGTCTCGACGGTGCCGTCGTCCTCGTCCTCGGAGCCTCGGGCGGCCTCGGCCGCCTCCTGGCCGATTCGCTGGAGGCGCGCGGTGCCGTCGCGGTGCGGTCGGGGCGCGACTGCGCGGCGCTCGGCGAGGCACCCCTGGTCGCCGACCTGCGCGGGGAGGACGAGCCCCGGCGCGTGGTCGCCGAGGTGCTCGAGCGGCACGGGCGCCTCGACGGCGTCGTCGTGGCCGCGGGCGTCGTGGCCTTCGGGCCCTCCGCCGAGCTCGATCCGGCCGTTCTGGAGGAGCTCGTCGAGGTGAACGCGCTGGCGCCGATCCGGGTGCTGACCGCCGCGCTGCCGTCGCTCGTCGCGTCGGCGGGCGAGGGGCGAGAGCCGTTCGCGCTGACCATCAGCGGCGTGGTGGCGGAGGCTCCGACCGCGGGCCTCGCCGCGTACTCCGCCTCGAAGGCGGCACTGCACTCCTTCGTGAAGGCCTCGGCCCGCGAGTACAAGCGGGCGGGCGTCCTCCTGCTCGACGCGCGTCCCGGCCACACCGAGACCGAGCTGTCCCGGCACCCGCTCGCGGGAGACGCGCCCCGCTTCGGCGCGGGTCTGGCGCCGCAGGACGTGGTCGACCGGCTGCTCGACGCGGTCGAGGACGGCGAGACCGACCTGCCTCCTGCGGCGTTCACCGGCTGACGCCGTCCCGAGACGAGGCGGAGCCGGTCGATCCTCGCGGGAACGCCCCGGATCGAGCACTGCAGCCTCGGCTGCGCACAGCCGTCGTGATCAGCCTGCGCATCCGGCGGCCGGGACCGCGATCGGCGCGGCAGCCCGTCCCACCGTCCTCCTCGCAGACGCGGGGATACCCGCCGTTCACCGGAGCGTCGCACGGGCGCACTAGCGTCCCTCCGTGCCCGACACCGCCGATGACGCCCTCCGTCCCACTCCCGAGCTGCTCCGCACGCTCACACCCGCCGACGCGCGGGACCTCGTCGTGCTGGACGAGGACGACGACGATCCGGTGCTCCTGCGCCGCGACGGCACGCAGATCGACACCTGGCGCGAGGGCTACCCCTACGACGAGCGGATGTCGCGCGAGGAGTACGAGGCGGGCAAGCGCCTCCTCCAGATCGAGCTGCTGAAGCTGCAGAACTGGATCAAGAAGCACGGGCGCCGGCTCGTGGTCGTCTTCGAGGGGCGCGACGCCGCGGGCAAGGGCGGCACCATCAAGCGCTTCACCGAGCACCTCAACCCGCGCGGAGCCCGCGTGGTCGCGCTCGAGAAGCCGACCGAGCGCGAGGCCGGTCAGTGGTACTTCCAGCGCTACGTCTCGCACCTGCCGGCCGCCGGCGAGATCGTCCTCTTCGACCGCTCCTGGTACAACCGGGCCGGCGTGGAGCGCGTGATGGGCTTCTGCACGCCGGCGCAGTACGAGGAGTTCATCCGCCAGACGCCGCTGTTCGAGCGGATGCTCGTCGGCGACGGCATCGACCTGGTGAAGCTGTGGTTCTCGGTCTCGGCGGAGGAGCAGCGCACCAGGTTCACGATCCGCATGATCGACCCCGTGCGCCAGTGGAAGCTCTCGCCGATGGACCTCGCCTCGCTCGACAAGTGGGGCGACTACACCGCGGCCAAGGAGGCGATGATGGCGGCGACCGACACCGCCGACGCTCCCTGGACCATCGTGAAGAGCAACGACAAGAAGCGCGCCCGGCTCGAGGCCATGCGCTACGTCCTGAGCCTCTACGACTACGACGGACGCGACGAGGAGGTCGTGGGCCCGCTGGGTCCGGACCCGCTGATCGTCGGATCGGCCGCGGACGTGTACGAGCGCGGCGAGCACGCCGCGACGAGCTGACCGGGGGGACGGACATGGGGGAGTCGGGGATCGGCGCGGAGCTGCCGGGGGTGCACCTGCGCTGGCTGGCGCTCGACGAGCAGACGCTGGACGCCGAGCGGCTGCTGCCGCTGCTGAGCGACGAGGAGCGCGAGCGCTACGCCGGCACGGTCGCCGCGTCGGCGGCCGAGCGCTTCGTCTTCGGGCGGGTGCTCCTGCGGATGCTCGCGGCCGAGCTCACGGGGACGCGCGCGTCGGAGGTCCGGGTCGTCGCGTGCTGCCCGCGCTGCGGGGGCGCGCACGGCCGGCCGCGGCTGGAGGGACGCGGGATCGCGCTCGAGCTGCTGTCGGTCAGCATCGCGCACTGCGCGGGCGCCGTCGTGGTCGCGGCGAGCAGCGCCGGTGCGGTCGGCGTCGATGTGGAGCCGACGCTGGGCACGCCCGAGCGCGGGGAGCGGATCACGCGCATCGCCGGGGCGCCCTTCGCCACGGGCGGGATGCGCCCCGCCGACCCCGTCCTGCACTGGACCCGGATCGAGGCCGCGCTGAAGGCGGACGGCCGCGGGCTCGAGCTCGACCCGCGCCGGGTGCACGTGCACGAGTCGCACCACGCGGCGGAGGCGCGGATCGACGGCGTCCGCTTCCGGCTGGCCGAGCCGCAGCTGGACCCCGCGCTGCGGGTCAGCGTCGCCCTCGGGCCGATGGGGGACGCGGGCGCCGGGCCCATCATCGGCTGGCGGCGCGAGCACGGCGACGCGCTCGCGGACTCGCTGGTGTCAGCGCCGGGACGGTAGCGGCGGCAGCTCCTCGTCGAGGAGCCAGGTGTCGAGCAGGTCGTCCACGCCCTCGCCGAGGACCTCGGTGCAGAGCTCGCGGAACTCCTCGTCGGTGACGGCGGCGGAGGAGTAGCGGGACGTCCACTCCCGCAGCAGCCGGAGGAAGGGCTCGTCGCCGACGGTGAGCCGCAGCGCGTGCAGGGTGAGCGCGCCGCGCTTGTAGACGCGGTCGTCGAAGAGTGCGACCGGCCCCGGATCGGCGAGCACGAGATCCTGCGCCGCAGCCCGCAGCACCGCGTGGTGGCGGCGGGCGCAGGCGTCGGCGGTGGCGCGGCCCGACTCCTCCGACCACAGCCACTCCGCGTAGCAGGCGAACCCCTCGTTGAGCCAGATGTGGCGCCACCGGGCGATGCCCACGCTGTTGCCGAACCACTGGTGCGCGAGCTCGTGCGCGATGAGGCGCTCCGAGCCGCCGCGGCCGTCGGCGTGGTTGGCGCCGAACACCGCCATCGCCTGCGCCTCGAGCGGGATCTCCAGCTCGTCCGCCGTGACGACGACGCAGTAGCGGGCGAAGGGGTAGGGCCCGAACAGCCGCGTGAACAGGGCGAGCATGCGCTCGAGCGGAGCGAAGTCGTGCGCGACCCGAGCGGCCAGGGCGGCGGGGCGGGCGAGGGTCACCGCGACGCCGGCGAGCACGCGCTCCTCGATCGCGTAGCGGCCGATCTGCACCGAGGCGAGGTACGCGGCGCTGGGCTCGCGCTGCTCGTAGAGCCAGGTGCGGCGGCCGGAGCGGGCGCTCGAGTCGACGAGCACCCCGTTCGCGAGCACGGCGTAGCCCTCCTCGGCGGTGACGCGCAGGCGGTACGGAGCCTTCTCGGCGACGTCGTCGTTGCAGGGGAACCAGGTGGAGGAGCCGGAGGGCTGCGAGGCGACGAGCACCCCGTCCTCCAGCTCCTCCCAGCCGAGCTCGCCCCAGTGGGTGGCGCGGGGGGCGGGGTGGCCGCTGTACTCGATCTCGACGTCGACGCTCTCGCCGGCGGCCAGCGGCTCGGCGGGGGACACCCGCAGCTTGTGCGGCGCCTGCTCGTGGCGGGCGCGGCGTCCTTCGATCCGGACGCGGGCCACGCGGAGCCGGGAGAGGTCGAGGGAGAACCGCCGGAGCGGCTGCAGCGCGACGATCCGCAGCACGGCCCGGCCGGCCAGGCGGTTCGAGGCGACGCGGTAGTCGAGGTCGAGGTCGTAGGACTCGACGCGGTAGCCGGTGTTCCCGATGCCGGGGACGTAGGGGTCGCCGGCGGTCTCGAGCCCGGTCAGCGCGGGGCTCACGCGACGGGCGCGTGGTAGTCGGCGACGCGCACCTCGCGCCACGGGCCGATCGGGTTGCCGCTCCAGCGGCTGCCCGCGGGCACGAGCTCCCCCCGCATGACGAGCGAGGCCGGGCCGACCGTGCCGTGCTCGGCGATCCGCGCGGCGGGGAGGATCACGCTGTGCGGGCCCAGGGTTGCGCCGGCGTCGAGGCTCACGAGATCCATGCTCATGATTCGATCATGGAACAGGTGCGTCTGCACGACGCAGCCCCGGTTCACGGTCGCTCCGTCGCCGAGCGAGATCAGATCGGCCTCGGGGAGCCAGTAGCTCTCGCACCAGACGCCGCGTCCGATCCGGGCGCCGAGGCTCCGCAGCCACCAGACCAGCGCCGGAGTACCCGCGGCGGCGTGGGCGAACCAGGGCGCGGCGACCATCTCGGTGAAGGCGTCGGCCAGCTCGCTCCGCCAGACGAACGAGGACCACAGCGGCTGCTCGCTCGGCTCGACCCGCTGGATCAGGATCCACTTCGCGGCGGTGGAGACGGCCGCGGCGACCGCCCCGGCGGCCAGCAGCACGACGCCTCCCACGAGCGCGGCGAGCACCGCCCCGAGCGTCTGGATCAGCGCGAGCAGTCCGGCGACCACGCCGAGGCCGATCGCGACCGAGACGACCACCGGGACGAAGCGGCCGAGCTCCCACGCGATGCGGGCCGCGCGGAGTCGGCGGGCCGGGCGGAAGGTGCGCGCCGACTCCGCCTCGACGACGGTGCGCCGCAGCCGCACGGGAGGTGAGCCCAGCCACGACGAGCCCGCCTTCGACTTCCGGGGCGCGGAGGAGAGGACGGCGACGAGTCCGCCGGCGGGCACGGTGTGGCCGGGCGCGGCCATGCCGGAGTTGCCAAGGAACGCGCGCTCGCCGATCTCGGCGCGGGCGAGCCGCATCCAGCCGCCGCCGAGCGCGTAGGAGGCGACGAGCGTGTCGTCGGCGAGGAACGCGCCGTCGCGGATGGTCGTCATCGCGGGCAGGAGCAGCACCGTCGAGGCCTCGACGTCGCGTCCGACCTTCGCGCCGAGGAGCCGCAGCCAGACCGGGGTGAACAGGCCCGAGTAGAGAGGGAAGAGCAGGACCCGCGCGGAGTCGAGCAGCCGCTCCGTCGACCAGACCTGCCAGCCGATCCGACCGCGCACGGGGTGGGTGCCCGGCTCGACGCCCCGGCCGAGCAGGCGCACCAGGACGACGACGAGAGCGGCGAGGACGACTCCGGAGACGGCGACGGCGGGCACGAGGGCGGCGAGAGCGGGCCCGAGCGCGGCGCCGAGGCCGGCCGAGCCGCGCACGGCGGCGGCCACGACGGCGAGCCCGGCCGCGAGGGCGAGGACCGGGACCGCCGCGAGGCCGACCGCGGACGCTCCGTACGCCCAGACCCAGCCCGGGCGGCGCGCCGGGCGCTCCGAGGGGAACCCGGCGTTCGCCCTGCCGAGCCGCTGGGCGGGGGATCCTCCCCAGCGCTGCCCGGCCGGCACCCGCCCGAAGACGGCCGATCCCGGCTCGATCTGCGCGTGCTTGCCGATCCGGGCGCCGGGGAGGAGCGTGCTGCGCGCGCCCACCGTGCTGCCGGCGCCGACCCGGACGGCACCGACGCGCAGGACGTCGCCGTCGATCCAGTAGCCGGAGAGGTCGACCTCCGGCTCGATCGCGGCGCCGCGCCCGAGCGTGAGCATCCCGGTCAGCGGAGGGAGGGAGTGCAGGTCGACGTCGTCGGCGATGCGGGCGCCGAGCGCGCGGGCGTAGTAGGCGACCCAGGGCGCGCCCGCGAGGCTCACGGCCTTGAGCTGGAACGCGATCTGCTCGGCCAGCCAGAGCCGGAGGTGCACGCTCCCGCCGCGCGGGTGGTCTCCGGCTCGGATCCCGCGCAGCAGGGTGCGCGCGGCGAGGACGGTGAGCCCCATCCGCCCGAACGGCGTGAGGAAGAGCGCGAACGCGGGGATCAGCGCGGCGAGCGGAGCGGTGGGCAGCCAGCCGAACCCCGGCACCAGGTCGAGCACCGCGGTGACGGTGAGGATCGCAGTGACCCAGCGGGCGCTGCCGAGCACGAGCAGCGGTGCGCCGAGGAGGGTCTGCAGCACGCGCATCCGGAGGGGGACCGGCGCGATGCGGTGAGCGGACACCTCCGCAGTGCCGGTCGAGCGGCTCTGGATCTCGGCGGCCATCGCCGCGAGACGCGGGTGGGCGTAGACGTCGGCGACCGTGAACTCGGGGTCGCGCTCGCGGATCCGCGCGACCAGCTGGGCGGCGGCGAGGGAGCCGCCGCCGAGGTCGAAGAAGTTCGCCCGCTCGTCGACCGGCACGCCGAGCACGTCGCGCCAAAGGGCGGCGAGCCACGCCTCCTCGGGGTCGAGGGAGGCGTCCTCGGTCGTGCCCACGGCGAGCGGCCAGGGGAGTGCGGCGCGGTCGACCTTGCCGGAGACGCGGGTCGGCAGCTCCTCGACCACGGCCAGCAGCGGCACGAGGGATGCGGGCAGCTCCTCACGCAGGCGGGCGAGCGCCGCGTCGCGGTCGAGCTCCCGGCCGCCGGCGAGGGCCAGGTAGCCGACGAGGACCTGGTTGCCGGCCGCCGTGGTGCGGACCGCGGCCGCCGCCCCCGAGACTCCGGGGAGCGCCTGCAGCGCCGCCTCGACCTCGCCGAGCTCGATCCGCCGACCGCCGAGCTTCACCTGGTCGTCCGCGCGCCCCTGGAAGACCAGGCCGGCGCTCTCGAAGCGCACCAGGTCGCCGGAGCGGTAGGCCCGCTCCCAGCCCAGGAGCGGTGCCGGCGCGTACTTCTCGGCGTCCTTGACCGGGTCGAGGTAGCGCGCGAGCCCGACCCCGCCGATGACCAGCTCGCCGACGTCGCCCTCGCCGACCCGCTGCCCGTCCGCATCCACGACGGCGAGCCGCCAGCCGTCCAGCGGCAGCCCGATGCGCACCGGGGGAGGCCCGCCGAGGGGCGCGGCGCAGGCGACGACGGTGGCCTCGGTCGGCCCGTAGGTGTTCCAGACCTCGCGGCCCTCGACGGCCAGGCGCTCGCCGAGCTCCGGCGGGCACGCCTCGCCGCCGAAGATCAGCAGGCGGACGTTCTCGAGCGACTCCGCGGGCCAGAGCGCCGCGAGGGTCGGCACGGTCGAGACCACGGTGATGCCGTGCGTGGTCAGCCAGGGGCCGAGGTCCATGCCGCTGCGGACCAGCGAGCGGGGAGCGGGGACGAGGCAGGCGCCGTGCCGCCAGGCGAGCCACATCTCCTCGCAGGACGCGTCGAACGCGACGGAGAGACCGGCCAGCACGCGGTCCCCGGGGCCGAGCGGCTCCGCCTGGAGGAACAGGCGCGCCTCGGCGTCGACGAAGGCGGCGGCGGAGCGGTGGCTGACCGCCACTCCCTTGGGGGTTCCGGTGGAGCCGGAGGTGAAGATGATCCAGGCGTCGTCCTCGAGCGAGGGCGGCTGCAGCAGCGGGATCGACGCCGTGCTCGGGTGCGGCGCGCTCGCGGTGAACAGGCGCGCGGCCGGCTCGTCGGCGCCGGTGCGCTCGAAGCGGCCGGAGCCGGTGATCACGCCGCGGACGGCGGCCTCGCCGAAGACGAGGCGCGCCCGCTCCTCGGGGTCGTCCGCGTCCACCGGGACGTACGCGGCTCCCGCGGCGAGGACGGCCAGGATCGCGAGGTAGAGCTCGCGGGAGCCGCTGGGCATGCGGATCCCGACGCGGTCGCCGCGTCGGACCCCTGCGGTGGTGAGCTCGCCCGCGAGCTGCACCGTGCGGGCCAGCAGCTCCCGGTAGCTGAGCGCTCCGGCCGGGTCCTCCAGCGCGGAGGCGTCCGGGTGGCGCTCCGCGGTGTCGCGGAGGACGTCGACCAGCGTGCGGGGAGGCGGGGTGGCCGCTCCGGCGTCGAGCACGTCCTGGGGGCCGGCCGTCTCGGTCACGTCTCGTCTCCGTCCCGGCCGCGCGATCGGGAGCGCGGCGGCCGGGGCGACACCGTAGGGAGGCGGGGTGACGCGGAGGTGAACAGGCGGGGTCGGCCCGCCCGGCTCAGTGCGCCATCGGGAGCGGCGCGTCCGACTCCGCCGGGCGGCGGACGAAGAACGCGGCCACGATCGCGACCGTCGCGATCGACGCGCCCCACAGGAACGCGGAGTGGATGCCGCCGGCGTAGGAGGCGACCTCGTCGGCGCCGCCCTGCGCGAGCTCCGCCGACCGGATCGAGAGGACGGTGACGAACAGCGCCGTGCCGGCCGCGCCGCCCAGCTGCTGCACGGTGCCGATGATGGCGCTGCCGTGGGAGTAGAGCGAGGGGCGCACCGAGCCGAGGCCGGCGGTGAACAGCGGCGTGAAGACGAAGGCGAGGCCCAGGCTGAGGGTGACGTGCAGCGAGAGGACGAACCAGGGCGACGAGTCCGCCGCGAGCAGGGTGTACCCCCACAGTGCGCCGGCGACGACGATCGAGCCGGGCACGAGCAGCACGCGCGGGCCGAAGCGGTCGTAGCCGCGGCCGACGAACGGCGCGAGCAGGCCCATCAGCAGGCCGCCGGGGAGCAGGAGCAGCCCGGTCTCCAGCGGAGTGAGGCCCAGCACGTTCTGCGTGTAGAGGGGCAGCAGGATCAGGGTGCCGAAGAGCGCCGACATGCTGACCGCCATCATCGCGATGACGATGGTGAAGTTCGCGGAGGAGAAGGTCCGGAGGTCCAGCAGGGCCCGGTCGGTGCGCTGCAGCAGCAGCTGGCGCGCGATGAAGCCCGCGAGGCCGAGACCCGCGACGACGAACGGGATCCACGGCGCGACGACCGCGGCTCCGCCCTCGCCGAGGCTCGACAGGCCGTAGACGAGGCCGCCGAAGCCGAAGACCGAGAGGACGACCGAGAGCGAGTCGATCGGGATGGAGCGGGGCTCGGTGACGTTCTCGACCTTGCGCAGGCCCAGGAGCAGCGCGCCGATCGCGATCGGCAGCACGATCCAGAACATCCAGCGCCAGCCGAGGAAGTTGAGGATGACGCCCGAGATCGTCGGTCCGACGGCCGGAGCCACCGAGATGACGATCGAGATGTTGCCCATCATCCGGCCGCGGATCGCCGGGGGCACCAGCGTCATCACGGTCGTCATCAGCAGCGGCATCATGATGGCCGTGCCGCCGGCCTGCACCACGCGGGCCGCCAGGAGGACCGCGAAGGTCGGGGCGAGCGCGGCGGTGAGCGTGCCGAGGCTGAAGAGGATCATCGCGGCGGCGAAGAGCGTGCGGGTGTGCAGCCGCTGGATCAGGTAGCCCGTGATCGGGATGACGACGGCCATCGTGAGCATGAAGGCGGTCGAGAGCCACTGGCCCACGTGCGCCTCGACGTCGAAGTCGCGCATGAGGTCGGGCAGCGCCACGCTCATGATCGTCTCGTTGAGGATCACGACGAACGCCGACACCAGCAGGAGGCTGATGACCAGGCGGCTGCGCGGTTCGAGGGTCGTGGCGGCGGCGGGTGCGGCGGGCCGCGCGGCGGGAAGGGTGCTGCGCTCGGTCACAGGTGTTCTCCGGTCGTGAGGGGGATCGGTGTGAAGGGCGCATCGACGGCTCGACTCGCGGGCGCGGATGCGGGGTACGGAGGGAGAACAGCGGCGGACGCCCCGGACATTCCCGATCGACGGGGATCCGCTGCGAGCGGTCTCAGGCGAGGACCGCGCAGAGCGCGGAGGACGCGGCGTCGGCCTCCTCGAGCGTGGCGCCCTCGCCGAAGCTGAACCGCACGGCGGTCCGGGCGACGTCGGGGTCGAGGCCGAGGGCCAGCAGCGCGGGCGAGGGCTCGTCGCGCCCGGCGGCGCACGCCGAGCCGCTCGAGACGACGACGCCGCGCTCCTCCAGCTCGAGGAGCGTCGACTCGCCGCTGCGCCCGGGGACGGCGTAGGCGGCGATCGAGGGGAGCCGGTGCGCCGCGGAGCCCAGCGGCACGGCCCGGGGCGCCAGGGCCGCGACCCGCTCGGCGAACGCGTCCCGGACGGCTCCGACCCGCGCCGCGCGGTCCGGGTCGAGCAGGCGCACCGCGGTGCCGAGCGCGACCGCGAAGGCCACGTTCTCGGTGCCCGAGCGCCGCTCCCGCTCCTGGCCGCCGCCGTGCAGCAGTGGCTCGAACGGGAGCCGGCTGCGCAGCAGCAGCGCCCCCACGCCCTTCGGCGCCCCGAGCTTGTGCCCCGAGACCGAGACCGCGTCGGCGCCCCAGCCCGCGACGTCCAGCCAGCCGGCGGCCTGGACGGCGTCCACGTGCAGCGGCACGCCCCGCGATCGGCAGAGCGCCGCGATCGCCGGAACGTCCTGCACCGTCCCGATCTCGTTGCTCGCCGCGATCACCGAGACCAGCGCGGTGTCCGGCCGGACCAGCGCGGCGAGCGCGTCGAGGTCGAGCAGGCCGGTCGCGTCGACGGGGGCCGTCGACACCTCGAAGCCGTGCAGGCGCCGGAGGTGGTCGGCCGACTCGACGGTCGCCTCGTGCTCGAGCGCTGAGATCACCAGGTGCCGTCCGCGCGGCGATCCCAGCGCGAGGCCCTTGACCGCCGTGTTGATCGACTCCGTGCCGCCGGAGGTGAAGAGCGTCTCGGAGGCGCGGCCGCCGAGGAAGCGGGCCACGTGAGCGCGCGCCGCCTCCAGCGCGCGCGCCGCGGCGTCGCCGAGCGAGTGGCTGCTCGACGGATTGCCGTACTCGGCGGTGAGGAACGGCCACATGGCCTCCAGCACCTCGCGGCGCACGGGCGAGGTCGCGGCGTGGTCGAGGTAGATCACTCGACTGCGATGTCCAGGCCGAGGTCGAGCGAGCGGACGCTGTGGGTGAGCGCGCCGACGGAGATCACGTCGACTCCCGCCTCCGCGATCGCGCGCACGGTCGTGAGGTCGACGCCGCCGCTCGCCTCGACCACGGCCCGCCCGCCGATGAGGGCGACGCCCTGGCGGAGCAGCTCGGGGGTGAAGTTGTCGAGCATGATCGTGTCCGCGCCTCCCGCCAGCGCGGGCTCGATCTGGTCGAGCCGGTCGACCTCGACCTCGAGGTGCGCCGTGTGCGGGATCGAGGCGCGCGCGGCCCGCAGGGCCGCGGTCAGGTCGATCCCGCGCGCGGCGAGCACCGCGAGGTGGTTGTCTTTAGCCAGCACCGCGTCCGAGAGCGAGAAGCGGTGGTTGCGGCCGCCGCCGCTGCGGACGGCGTGCCTCTCGAGCGCACGCAGACCCGGCGTGGTCTTGCGGGTGTCGACGATGCGGGCGCGCGTTCCCTCCACCGCGGCGACGTACTGCGCCGTCAGGGTGGCGATGCCGCTCATCCGCTGCACGAGGTTGAGCGCGACGCGCTCGCCGCGGAGCACGCCGCCCGCGGGGCCCTCGATCCGGGCGAGGGTCTGCCCGGCCTCGAAGACCGCGCCGTCCTCCACGAGCACAGAGCAGCGGATCCGGGAGTCGGCCTGCCGCATCGTGCCGACGAGGACGGCGCCGCCGCTGAAGACGCCGGGCTCGCGGGCCACGAGGGCTGCGCTCGCGGTGGCGTCCGCGGGGAGGAGGGTGTCGGAGGTCAGGTCGCCCCAGGGCGCGTCCTCCTCGAGGGCGAGGGTGACGACGCGGTCGATGCTCTGGCGGGTCAGCACGGAAGGGCCGCCTCTCTGGTGGGGGCGGCGGCGCTCGCCGTCGCGGGGTCGGGGGAGTCGGTGCGGTGGTGGGCGCCGACGGAGTGCGTGCGCGCGGTCGCGGCGTCGATGAGAGCGAGGGCGCAGGTCAGCAGGTTCGCGTCCTCGAGCGTCCTCAGTCCGAGCGGAGCGGGCGAGGCGGAGGCGACGAGCGCGTCGCGCGCCGCTGTGAGCCCCGCCGCGTCCCGGGAGAGGCCGGCTCCCGCCCACATCGCGTCCTGGAGAGCGGTGCGGTCGAGCGTCATCGGGACGACGGCGCGGGGAGGCGCGACCGGGCCGCCGCTCCAGGAGAGGGAGTCGAGGGCGAGCGCCGCGCGGCGCGCGAACACGACGCCCTCGAGCAGGCTGTTGGAGGCGAGGCGGTTCGCACCGTGGACGCCGGTGCGGGCGACCTCGCCCACTGCGAGCAGCCCGGGGAGGCTGGTGCGCCCGTCCAGGTCGGTCGCGATCCCGCCCATCCAGTAGTGCGCGGCCGGAGTCACGGGCAGCAGGTCGTCGGCGAGCGAGAGCCCGTTCTCGCGGCAGGCCGCCGAGATCGTCGGGAACCTCTTCGCCAGCACCTCGGGGTCGATCGCCCGGGCGTCCAGGTGCACGGGCAGCCCGCCCTGCAGCCGCATCCGCTCCGCGATCGCGCGCGCCACGACGTCGCGCGGCGCCAGCTCGGCCTCGGGGTGCACCCCGACCAGGAACCGCTCGCCCGCGGCGTCGCGCAGCACCGCGCCCTCGCCGCGCACCGCCTCCGAGACGAGGAAGCCGCCCGGCAGCGCGAGCGTGGTCGGGTGGAACTGGTAGAACTCCAGGTCCGCCGTCTCCGCTCCCGCCCGCAGTGCGGCGGCCAGCCCGTCCCCGGTCGCGACGGACGGATTGGTGGTGTGCCGGTAGAGCTGCCCGGCGCCTCCCGTGGCCAGCACGACCGCGTCGGCCGTCAGGCGCTCGAGCACGCCGTCGTGCAGGACGTCGGCGCCCGTGACCGAGCCGCCCTCCCGCACCAGGTCGACCAGGGCGGCGTGCTCGCGCACCTTGACGGACGAGCCCCGCACCGCCGCCACGAGCGCGGCCTCGATCGCGGCGCCCGTCGCGTCGCCGCCGGCGTGCAGGATCCGCGGACGCGAGTGGGCGCCCTCGAGTCCCCGCGCCAGCTCGCCGCCCTCGCGGTCGAAGCCGACGCCCCACTCCTGCAGCACCGCGACCGCCTCCGGCCCCTCGGCGCAGAGCACCTCGACCGCCGAGCGCACGGCGAGGCCCGCACCGGCGGTGAGCGTGTCCTCCACGTGCAGCGCGACGGAGTCGCCCGGCGCCGTGACCGCGGCGATCCCGCCCTGCGCGGCGCGCGTCGACGACTCCGCCAGCGCGCCCTTGGTGACGAGCAGCACCTCGTGGCGGCGCTGCGCCGTCAGCGCGGCGACCAGCCCGGCGATGCCGCTGCCGACGACGACGACCCGCGCCATGTCAGACCGCCGCCGGCCCGGCGGGCGGAACGGCCGCGAGCATCCGCTCGAGGGCGATGCGCGCCTCGGCCTGCACCGACTCCGCGACCTCGATCCGGTTGAGCACCGTCCCCGCGACCAGTCCCTCGAGCACCCAGGCGAGGTAGCCGGGGTGGATGCGGTACATGGTCGAGCAGGGGCAGACCACGTCGTCGAGGCAGAAGATCGTGTGCTGCGGGTACTGGACGGCGAGGCGCTGCACCAGGTTGATCTCGGTGCCGATCGCGAAGGTCGATCCCGCGGGTGCCGCCTGGATCGCCTTCACGATGTAGTCGGTCGAGCCGTACTCGTCGGCCGCGTCGACGACCGCCATCGGGCACTCCGGGTGCACGATCACGCGCACGCCCGGGTGCTCGGCGCGCGCCTTCGCGATCTGGGCCGTCGTGAAGCGCTTGTGCACCGAGCAGAATCCGTGCCAGAGGATCACCTGCGCGTCCAGGAGCGTCGCGGTGTCGGAGCCGCCCTGCGGCTTCCGCGGGTTCCACATCGGCATCCGCTCCAGCGGCACGCCCATCGCCTTGGCGGTGTTGCGGCCGAGGTGCTGGTCGGGGAAGAACAGCACCCGCTGCCCGCGCGCGAACGCGTCCTCGAGCACGGTCGCCGCGTTCGAGGAGGTGCAGACCACGCCTCCGTTGCGGCCGCAGAACGCCTTCAGCGCGGCGGAGGAGTTCATGTACGTGACCGGGACGAGCGGCACGCGGCCGTCGGCGTCCGGCTCGGTGCCGTAGAGCTCGGTGAGCTCGGCCCACGCGTCCTCGACGGAGTCGATGTCGGCCATGTCCGCCATCGAGCAGCCGGCCGCCAGGTTCGGGAGGATCACGGCCTGCTCCGGACCGGAGAGGATGTCGGCCGTCTCCGCCATGAAGTGCACGCCGCAGAAGACGATCGCCTCGGCGTCGGGCCGGCTCGTCGCCGCCTTCGCCAGCTGGAACGAGTCGCCCACGTAGTCGGCGTACTGCACCACCTCGTCCCGCTGGTAGAAGTGCCCGAGCACGACGACCCGCTCGCCGAGCGTCTCCTTCGCCGCGAGGATGCGGTGGTGCAGCTCGTCGGCGCTCGCCGTCGTGTACTCCTCCGGCAGACGTCCCTGGACCGGGGCGTCGGCCGGGATCGGGTCGGCCTGGGAGGCGCCGGGCCCGTAGGCGGGCAAGCCGAGGTCGAACGACCAGGGGGCCTCCGCGAGCTCGGGCGCGCAGGTGGCGCCGGGCGCGGAGCCGCCCTCGATGAGCCGGATGGTGCTGTCGACGGATGTCACGGTGTTCTCCTCGTGAGGCGGGTGGGGGAGTCGGGCGGCGCGCTCAGACGGGCAGCGGGCCGTTGTCGACGAGCGCCGCCGACTCGTCGTAGCGGTAGAGGCGCGGGGGACGGTGGCGGGTGCCCGTCAGGCGCTCCCCGGTGGGCACCACGGTGCCGGAGCTCTCGATCGTCCGGCGGAAGTTGGCCGGGTCGAGAGGCTTCTGCAGGACGGCCTCGTGGACCTCCCGCAGCTGGGACAGGGTGAAGGCGCCGCCGAGGAAGGCCTGCGCGATGCGGGAGTACTCCATCTTGTTGCGCAGGCGCCAGAGGGCGTAGTCGACGATCAGTCCGTGGTCGAAGGCGAGCTCGAGCGGCAGATCGGTGCAGAGCCAGGCGACGTTCTCTCCCACGATGGCCTCGTCGGCCTCGGCGGAGCGCACGAGCGCCCAGTAGACGATCGACACGACGCGGTCCTCACCGGGGGAGCGGTCGGTGCCGCCGACGGCGTAGAGCTGCTCGAGGTAGCGCGGAGCCAGGCCCGTGGTCTCGCGGAGAGTGCGGCGGGCCGACTCGGCGAGGTCCTCGTCCGGATGCAGCGGTCCGCCGGGCAGTGCCCAGAGTCCCTCGAACGGCTCGCGGATGCGCCGGACGACGGGGATCCAGACGGTGCTCGCTCCGGTCTCCGGGTGCGGCCGCAGGGCGAAGATCACCGTCGACACGGCGAGCTGCACGTCCGGCATCCGATGTCCCTACTAAGAGTCGCACCGACTGTAAGTGCTGGGATCACCTTAGTGTCACGAACACCTGAACGCCTAGCGGAAGAGGCGACACGCCGCGCAGGGTCCGCCCTCACCGCTAGGCTGACCGCACAACCGAATACCGGGCCGCAATACGCGACGCGGGAGAGCCGACTCCGGTCGGCACCGAAGGAGCAAGCCTCCCCGCCAATCTCTCAGGTCTTGTACCGCGTCGAACTGGCCACTCTGGAAAGCGATCCGCTCGGATCCGCCCATGGTGAAAGCGCTCGACCCCTCGGGGCGTCGCGAATCTCTCAGGCTCCACGACAGAGGGGGAGTTCCCACGGCACTGCTGTGCTCTGCCGCGAACGCGGCGCGAGTCCAGCACTGCGACGAAATGGAGAACTCATGTCCGAGACCCCGACGACCAGCCCCGAAGCCCGCTACTCGCCCCTGCACGAGGTGCACGTCGCCGCCGGCGCGTCCTTCACCGACTTCGCCGGGTGGCAGATGCCGGTCCGCTACTCCGGCGATCTCGCCGAGCACCACGCCGTGCGCACCGCCGCCGGCCTCTTCGACCTCTCGCACATGGCCGAGATCCTCGTCGTCGGCCCCGAGGCGGTCGACGCCCTCGACTACGCGCTGGCGAGCGACATCTCGGCCGTCGCCGCCGGCCGCGCGAAGTACACCCTTCTCCTGGAGCGCACGGGCGGCGTGATCGACGACCTCGTCGTCTACCGCACGGGCGAGGACCGCTTCATGGTCGTCGCGAACGCGGCCAACCGGCACATCGTCGTCGAGACGCTCCGCGACCGCACCGCGATGTTCGAGTGCGAGCTGTTCGACGAGAGCGACGACGTCGCCCTCATCGCGCTGCAGGGCCCGCGCTCGCTCGAGATCCTGCAGAACGTCCAGGGCCTCGCCGTCGAGACCGAGCGGGGAGCGGAGTCGGTGCTCGACACGGACGACGCCGCCCGCCTGCTCGCGGAGCTGCGCTACTACCGCGCCGTGCCCGCGACCTTCGAGGCGCACCCGATCCTGATCGCGCGCACCGGGTACACAGGCGAGGACGGCTTCGAGATCTACGTCTCGCCCGACTCCGCTCCCACGCTCTGGCAGGCTCTCGCCGAGACCGGCGCCGGAGCGGGCCTCGTCCCCGCCGGCCTCGCCGCCCGCGACACCCTCCGCCTCGAGGCGGGCATGCCGCTCTACGGCCACGAACTCTCCCGCGACGTCTTCCCCGCACAGGCCGGCCTCGGCCGCGTCGTCGCCTTCGGGAAGCCGATCGACTTCGTCGGCCGCGCGGCCAGCGAGGAGGGTCCCTCCGGAGACGCTCCCGTGCTCGTCGGGCTCGTCGGCGAGGGCCGCCGCGCCGCCCGTGCCGACTACACCGTCCTCTCCGGCGACGACGAGGTCGGAGTGGTCACCAGCGGCGTCCTCTCGCCGACCCTGGGCGTCCCGATCGCGATGGCCTACGTCGCCCCCGCCTCCGCGCAGCCCGGGACGGCGCTCGCCGTCGACATCCGCGGCACGCGCCTCCCGATGACCGTCACCGAGCTCCCCTTCTACTCGAGAAAGAAGAACTGACATGGCCGTGCGCACCGAGCTGCAGTACACCTCCGACCACGAGTGGATCCGGGTCGACGGAGAGGTCGCGACCGTCGGCATCACCGCCTACGCCGCGGACAAGCTGGGCGACGTCGTCTTCGTCGAGCTCCCCGAGGCGGGAGCCCGCGTCGAGGGCGGCAGCGTCGTCGGCGAGATCGAGTCGACCAAGTCGGTGGGCGAGCTGTTCGCCCCCGTCGACGGCGAGGTCCTCGAGACCAACACGGCCGTCGTCGACAGCCCCGAGCTCGTCAACTCCGACCCGTTCGGCGAGGGGTGGCTGATCCGGGTCCGCTTCGACGCCCTGCCCGACGGCCTCCTCGACTCCGCCGCCTACACCGAGCTGGTCGGCGAGTAGATGGCGGCCACCAGGACCCCCGGCGCCTTCGAGTCCCGCCACATCGGGACCGACGCCGACGCGCAGCGCACCATGCTCGCGGCTCTCGGGTACGACTCCGTGGAGGAGCTCGTCACCGCCGCCGTCCCCGAGTCGATCCACGTCCGCGACCTCCCGCAGGTGCTGCCCGCTCCGGCCACCGAGACGGAGGCGCTCGCCGAGCTGCGCGCCCTCGCCGCGAGGAACACGGTGCGTCGGCCGATGATCGGCCTCGGCTACTACGGCACGCACACCCCCGCCGTGATCAAGCGCAACGTGCTCGAGAACCCCAGCTGGTACACGGCCTACACCCCGTACCAGCCCGAGATCTCGCAGGGGCGCCTGGAGGCGCTGATCGACTTCCAGACGATGGTCTCCGACCTCACCGGCCTCGACACGGCCGGCGCGTCGATGCTCGACGAGGGCACGGCCGTCGTCGAGGCGATGCTGCTCGCGCGCCGCGCCTCGAAGGCGCGCACCGACGTCTTCGTCGTCGACTCCGACGCTCTCCCGCAGACCCTCGCGCTGCTGCGCGGCCGCGCGGAGGCCGTCGGCATCCGCATCGTCGAGCTCCCGCTCTCGCGCACCGCCGCGGAGGAGGTGCCGGAGTGCTTCGGCGCCCTCGTGCAGTACCCCGGCGCGTCCGGGCACCTCTGGGACCCGTCGGCGGTGCTCGCCGCGGCGAAGGCCCACGGAGGCCTGGCGGTCGTCGCCGCCGACCTGCTCGCGCTGACCCTGGTGCGCTCGCCGGGCGAGCTCGGCGCGGACGTCGCGGTCGGCACCACGCAGCGCTTCGGCGTCCCGCTGGGCTTCGGAGGGCCGCACGCCGGCTACCTCGCCGTCCGCAAGGGACTCGAGCGCCAGCTGCCCGGCCGCCTCGTCGGCGTCAGCCAGGACGCGGACGGCCACCCCGCCTACCGCCTGTCCCTCCAGGCCCGCGAGCAGCACATCCGCCGTGAGAAGGCGACCTCGAACATCTGCACCGCGCAGGTCCTCCTGGCGGTCATGGCGGCGATGTACGCGGTCTACCACGGGCCGGACGGGCTCGCCGCGATCGCCGAGCGCGTGCACGGCCGGGCCGCGCTCCTCGCGCGCCTCCTCCTCGACCGGGGCCACTCCCTCCGGCACGCCGACTTCTTCGACACCGTCTCGGTCGTCGTGCCCGGCGGCGCGGAGGCGGCGGTCGCCCGCGCCCGCCAGGCCGGCTTCGACGTGCGCCTGGTCGACGCCGACACGGTCTCGGTGTCGATCGACGAGACGGTCACCGACCTCGAGGTGATCGCCGTCGCGACCGCCGTCGGGCAGCTGGACTCGTCGTTCGGCTTCCTCAGCGGCTCCGCGCGGAGCATCCCCGCCGAGCTCGACCGCCGCACGCCGTTCCTCGTGCACCCGGTCTTCAGCAGCCACCACAGCGAGACCTCGATGATGCGCTACCTCAAGCGCCTCGCCGACTCGGACTACGCGCTGGACCGCGGCATGATCCCGCTCGGCTCCTGCACCATGAAGCTCAACGCCGCCACCGAGATGGAGGCGGTCAGCTGGCCCCAGTTCGCGGACCTGCACCCGTTCGCCCCCGAGGCGGACGTGCAGGGCTCCCTGGCGCTGATCGACCAGCTGGAGGGGTGGCTCGCCCACCTCACCGGCTACGACTCCGTGTCGCTCCAGCCCAACGCCGGCTCGCAGGGCGAGCTCGCGGGCCTGCTGGCGATCCGCGGCTGGCACCGGTCGAACGGCGACGAGGACCGCACGGTCTGCCTGATCCCCTCGAGCGCCCACGGCACCAACGCCGCGAGCGCGGTCCTCGCCGGCATGCGCGTCGTCGTCGTGGCCTGCGACGAGCTCGGCAACGTCGACCTGGACGACCTCCGGGCGAAGATCGCCGAGCACGCGGGCTCCCTCGCCGCGCTGATGATCACCTACCCGTCGACCCACGGCGTCTACGAGCACGAGGTCGCCGAGATCTGCCGCCTCGTCCACGAGGCCGGCGGACAGGTGTACGTGGACGGCGCGAACCTCAACGCGCTCCTCGGCTTCGCCCGCTTCGGAGACTTCGGCGGCGACGTCTCGCACCTCAACCTGCACAAGACGTTCTGCATCCCGCACGGCGGAGGCGGTCCCGGCGTCGGTCCCGTCGCCGCGAAGGCGCACCTCGCGCCGTTCCTGCCCGGCCACCCGCTCGCGCAGCGGCTCGAGCACGGCGTGGGCACGCAGGGCGAGCGGATCGTCCACGGCGGCGCACCGGTGTCGGCAGCTCCCTACGGCAGCCCCGGCATCCTGCCGATCTCGTGGGCGTACGCCCGGATGATGGGCGAGGAGGGCCTGCGTGCCGCGACCGGGGCGGCCGTCCTCTCGGCCAACTACGTCGCCGCGCGCCTCCGCGAGCACTACCCGGTGCTCTACACGGGGGACAACGGGCTCGTCGCCCACGAGTGCATCCTCGACATCCGCCCGCTGACGGCGGCGACAGGAGTGACCGTGGACGACGTCGCCAAGCGCCTCGTCGACTACGGCTTCCACGCCCCGACCATGAGCTTCCCCGTCGCCGGGACCCTGATGGTCGAGCCGACGGAGAGCGAGGACCTCGCCGAGATCGACCGCTTCATCGACGCGATGATCGGGATCCGGGCCGAGGCCGACCGCGTCGGCGCGGGGGAGTGGCCGGTGGACGACAACCCGCTGCGCGGCGCCCCGCACACCGCGGAGTGCCTGACGGCCGAGGAGTGGACGCACCCCTACAGCCGCGAGCAGGCCGTCTACCCGGTCCGCTCGCTGGTGCGCGGCAAGTACTGGCCGCCGGTCCGCCGGATCGACCAGGCCTACGGCGACCGCAACCTCGTCTGCGCCTGCCCGCCCATCGAGGCCTTCGCCTGATCCGCCCGCACGCGCTCGTCCGCAACCGAGGGTGAGAGAGCAGGAACGGAGCCTCGAGCCCGTCCTGTCATCTCCCACCCTCGGCTGCGGACACCGTCGGTCCCGCACAGGCGCGGAGTGGGGCGCAGTTCTCCCGATCCGGGGGGAACGGCGCACGGCGACTCCGATGCACGAGGGAGCCCGACCGTGGGGAACGCGTGGTGGAGGTGCTGGCAGGCAGGGCTCGACGGAGTAGCGACGAGCGAGCAGCTCCACCGTGCGGGCGTCACGCCGCGGCAGTGGAGAGCCGCGGCGCGGTCCTGCGGCTCCTCGGATGCGATCGGTCCGACGTCACGTCCGCGGAGCCGGCGGCGCGAACAGCTCGGGCCAGAGGGCGACGGCCAGCGGGTACCCGACGAACGAGACGATGTCGATGATCGAGTGGGCGATCACCAGGGGCAGGGTGCGGCCGAAGCGCTGGTAGAACAGTCCGAACACCAGGCCCATGACCACGTTCCCGATGAAGGGCCCGATGCCCTGGTACAGGTGGTAGCTGCCCCGGAGCAGCGCACTGGTCACCAGGATCCGCCACCGCCCCCAGCCCAGATCGCCCAGGCGGGCGAAGAGGTACCCGATCACGACGACCTCCTCCTGCACTCCCGCCCGGATCGCGGAGAGCACGAGCACCGGCACCGTCCACCAGTACGCGTCCAGCGGCGAGGCCACCACCGCCACGGTGATGCCCAGCGCGCGTCCGACGGCGTACAGCGCGATGCCCGGCGCGCCGATCGCCACCGCGAGGACGGTCCCGGTCCCCAGGTCCGCGAACGGCCGGCGTAGGTCGAGCCCCAGGCGCCCGAGCGGACGGCCCGAGCTCTGCCAGAGCAGGAACGCGCAGAGGGCCACCGGCACCAGGTCGAAGAAGAGCGCGAGCAGCTGGTAGACGAGGTCGAAGCCCGGGCGGTCGCTGAGGGCGCCGTTGATCGTCGCGGTCTGGTCGGCCAGTGCGGTCGAGCGGGTGAGCCGGTTGGCGATGGAGACCACCGAGTAGACCGCGGAGGCGCCCAGCGAGAGCCCGAGGACCAGCAGGATCTCGATGCGGATCCGGCGCCGTCCGGGCGCGGATCCTGACAGGTCCGTGGACACTCCGTGCGTCTCCTCTGAAGTCGATGTGTTGCGCGACGGCCGCCCGGTACGCACGTTTCGTGCAGAACAGCGCAAGGATTCCACCTCCCGGTTACCGCTGTGTAACGGTTGCCACATGCTTTTGTGCAGATAGCGGGCGAATACATAGTCTCGTTGAAGGCATCCGCGCGACGGCCACCAGTCTCGTGCGCCGCCGCCGTCGCCACGCGCACGGCACTCCACGCGTCAGGGAAACCACTTCTCGCGCGCCCCCACATCACTGGAGGAATAGTGAACATCAGACGTTACGGATTCGGGGCTCTGGCGCTCGTCGCCGCGAGCACGCTGGTCCTGGCCGGCTGCAGCAGCTCGAACGACTCGGGCGGAGGTGCATCGGGAGGCGACGCCGCCGCGATCATCTCCACGAACGGCTCCGAGCCGCAGAACCCGCTGATCCCGACGAACACCAACGAGGTGGGCGGCGGCAAGATCCTCGACGAGATCTTCGCGGGCCTGGTCTACTACGACGCCAAGGGCGCCCCCGAGAACGACGTCGCCGAGTCCATCGAGTCGGACGACGCGCAGAACTACACGATCACAATCAAGTCGGGCCTGACCTTCACGAACGGCGACCCGGTCACCTCCAGCTCGTTCATCGACGCCTGGAACTACGGCGCCAAGCTGTCGAACAACCAGCTCAGCGCGTCGTTCTTCTCGAACTTCGAGGGCTTCAGCGACACCGAGGACAGCGAGCTCACCGGCCTCAAGGCCGTGGACGACACCACCTTCACCGTCGCGCTCAAGTCCCCCCAGTCGGACTTCCCGATCAGCCTCGGCTACTCGGCGTACTACCCGCTGCCCGCCGCCGCGTTCGACGACATGGCCGCCTTCGGCGAGAACCCGATCGGCAACGGCCCGTACAAGCTCGACGGCGACGACGCGTGGCAGCACGACGTCCAGATCGAGCTCGTCAAGAACGACGAGTACACCGGCCCCCGCGAGGCCCAGAACGGCGGCCTGAAGATCGTCTTCTACGCCACCCAGGACGCCTCGTACGCCGACCTCCTCGGCGGCAACGTCGACGTGATCGACCAGATCCCGGACTCCGCCTTCGGCACCTTCGAGAGCGACCTCGGCGACCGCGCCGTGAACCAGCCCTCGGCCGTGTTCCAGTCCTTCACCATCCCGGGCCGTCTTCCGCACTTCGACGGCGAGGAGGGCCAGCTCCGCCGCCAGGCGATCTCGATGTCCTTCGACCGCAAGGAGATCACCGACGTGATCTTCGAGGGCACCCGCACCCCGGCCTCCGACTTCACCTCCCCGGTGATCGACGGCTACAGCGACGCCCTCTCCGGCGCCGACGTGCTCGAGTACAACCCCGACGAGGCCAAGGCGCTGTGGGCTCAGGCCGACGCGATCAGCCCCTGGGACGGCACCTTCAAGATCGCCTACAACGCCGACGGCGGCCACCAGGGCTGGGTCGACGCGGTGACCAACTCGATCAAGAACACGCTGGGCATCGACGCCGAGGGCGACGCGTACCCGACCTTCGCCGAGGCGCGCACCAAGATCGTCGACCGCTCGATCGAGACCGCGTTCCGGACCGGATGGCAGGCCGACTACCCGAGCCTCTACAACTTCCTCGGACCGCTCTACGTGACCGGCGCCTCGTCCAACGACGGCGACTACTCGAACCCCGAGTTCGACACCCTGCTCCAGCAGGGCCTGTCGGACGCCGACGCCGACGCTGCGAACACGACGTTCCAGCAGGCCCAGGAGATCCTCCTGAAGGACCTCCCGTCGCTGCCCCTGTGGTACGCGAACGTGACCGGCGGCTACGGCGAGGGCGTGTCGAACGTCGAGTTCGGCTGGAACTCGGTGCCGCTCTACTACGAGATCACCAAGAACTAAGCTCGAACCACTGGGGCGCTTCGCCCGTGCCGTCGGCCACCAGGTCACGGCACGGGCGGAGCGCCCTGTTTCGGTCACAATCGAATGAGGTCCCCATCCATGCGACTCCGGAACCGGCTGGGCTGACATGCTCGCCTACATCGTCCGACGCATCCTGCAAGCCGTCCCCGTGCTCATCGGCACCACGTTCCTCATCTACTTCATGGTCTTCTCCATGCCGGGGAACCCGCTTCTGTCGCTCTTCGGCGACAAGACGCCGAGCCCCGCACTCCTCGCCCGCCTCGAGGAGCAGTACCACCTGAACGAGCCCTTCTTCGTCCAGTACCTGTACTACCTGGGAGGCGTCGTCCGCGGCGACTTCGGCATCTCGTTCTCCGGCCAGTCCGTCAACGAGATCCTCGCCCGCACCTTCCCGGTCACCCTGACGCTCGCCATGATGGCGATCGTCATCGAGATCGTCGTCGCGCTGACCATCGGTCTCATCAGCGGTCTGCGCAAGGGCAGCTTCTTCGACGCGAGCGCGCTGGTCGTCAGCCTCCTGCTCGTGTCGGTGCCGATCTTCGTGCTCTGCTTCATCGCGCAGTCCTTCTTCGCGATCCAGCTGGGATGGTTCCCTCCGACCGTCGGAGCCGACGCGTCGTTCCAGAGGCTGCTGCTGCCCGCGATCGTGCTCGCCCTCTTCGTGGTCGCCTCGGCCATCCGCCTCACGCGCGGCTCGGTCATCGAGACGGCCGGCTCGGACTTCGTCCGCACCGCGTACAGCAAGGGGCTCTCGCGACGCCGCGTCATCCCCGTGCACGTCCTGCGCAACTCGCTCATCCCGGTCACGACGCAGTTCGGAGCCGACTTCGGCCTCCTGATCGTCGGCGCGACCGTGACCGAGGGCATCTTCAACGTTCCCGGAGTCGGGAACACGCTCTATCAGGCGATCATCCGAGGTGAGCGGCCGACCGTCGTCTCCTTCGTCACGGTCATGGTGCTGTTCTACCTCGTGGTGAACATCCTCGTCGACCTGCTCTACGCCGTACTCGACCCGAGGATCCGCTATGCCAAATGAGTCCACCGGCGGCGCGCAGAAGGCCCGCCGCATCGACCACTTCGTGGCCCCGCTCGAGGAGACGCCGATCGCGTCGGTCGACGCCGTCAGCCTCGACGAGAAGCCCAGCAACCTCTGGACCGACGCGTGGCGCGACCTGCGCAAGCGGCCCATGTTCTGGATCTCGGGCGTCCTGATCCTCGTCATCATCGCCGTCGCGCTGTTCCCGGGCCTGTTCACCTCGGTGGACCCCCGCCAGTGCGCGCTCTCGTTCAGCAACCAGGGCCCCGGCGACGGCAGCCTGCTCGGCTACACCAAGCAGGGGTGCGACGTCTTCTCGCGGATCATCCACGGCACGTCCACGTCGCTGACCGTCGGCCTCATCGTGATCGTGATCACGACGGTCTCCGGCGTCATCGGCGGCGCTCTGGCCGGCTTCTTCGGCGGCTGGGTCGACACCGTGATCATGCGCCTCGGCGACATCTTCTTCTCGATCCCCTACATCCTCGCCGCGGTCGTCATCATGTCCGTCTTCTCGGCCTACCGGAACGTGTTCGTCATCGCCCTGGCGATCGGCGCGTTCGCCTGGCCGACGACGGCGCGCGTCCTGCGCTCCGAGGTCCTCCGCGTGAAGCAGGCCGACTTCGTCGGCGCCGCCACCGCGACCGGCCTCTCCCGCATGGCGATCCTGTTCCGGCACGTGCTGCCGAACTCGATCGCTCCCGTCATCGTCGTCACGACGATCTCGCTCGGCGCGGCCATCACCGCGGAGGCGACGCTGTCGTTCCTCGGCGTCGGCCTTCCCGGCTCGGTCATGTCGTGGGGCAACGACATCAGCCAGGCCCAGCGCGATCTGCGCACCAACCCGCAGACGCTGATCTACCCGTCGATCGCCCTGACGGTCACGGTGCTGAGCTTCATCCTCCTCGGCGAATCGCTCCGCGACGCGCTCGACCCGAAGGCGAGGGCCCTCCGATGACCGCCACGACACCGAACGCACCGCACGGGCCGCTGCTCGAGGTCACCGACCTCGAGGTCGGCTTCCAGACCGGCAGCGGACTGGTCCCCGCCCTCCGCGGCGTGAGCCTCACGATCGAGCACGGCCAGACCGTCGCGATCGTGGGGGAGTCGGGCTCCGGCAAGTCGACGACCGCCGCCGCGATCATCGGCCTGCTCCCCGGCACCGGCCAGGTCACCGCCGGCTCCGTGCTGTTCGACGGCAAGGACCTCGCGAAGGCGACGAGGACCGAGCTCGAGGACATCCGCGGCCGCCGGATCGGCTACGTCCCGCAGGACCCGATGTCGAACCTGAACCCCGTGTGGTCGGTCGGCTTCCAGGTCGAGGAGACCATCAAGGCCAACGGCCTCGCGACCGGTCGCAAGGAGGTGCGCGCCAAGGCGATCGAGGTCCTGCAGAACGCGGGCCTCGCCGACGCGGAGAAGCGCCTCAAGCAGTTCCCGCACCAGTTCTCGGGCGGCATGCGCCAGCGCGTGCTGATCGGCATCGGCCTGGCCGCGGCTCCCCAGCTGCTGATCGCCGACGAGCCCACCTCGGCGCTCGACGTCACGGTCCAGCGCCGGATCCTCGACCACCTCGAGACGCTGACGAAGACCGACGGCACCGCGCTGCTCTTCATCACGCACGACCTGGGCCTCGCCGCCGAGCGCGCCGAGAAGCTCATCGTCATGTACAAGGGCCGCATCGTCGAGTCCGGCGCCTCGGTGGAGGTGCTGCAGAACCCGCAGCACCCCTACACGCAGCGCCTGATCGCGGCGGCGCCCAGCCTCGCGTCGCGCCGCATCCAGTCGACGGCCGGCCGGGCCGTGGAGTCGGTCTCCGGCGAGTCGGAGGCCGTGCGCGAGGTCGACCTGGTCGGCGCGGGCGCCGCGCACCACGCCGGCGCGGTCGCCTCGGGCGCCCCGATGATCGAGGTCGACGGCCTCACGAAGGTCTTCAAGATCCGCCGCGGCGGCCTGAAGGCCGAGGACTTCACCGCCGTCGACAACGTGTCGTTCTCGATCCCGAAGGGCACCACCACGGCGCTCGTGGGCGAGTCCGGATCGGGCAAGTCGACGATCGCCCGCCTGGTGCTGGGCCTCGAGACGGCGACGTCCGGAGCGATCTCGATCGCCGGTCGCCGGACCGAGAAGCTCAAGGGCCGCGACATGCTGGCGCTCCGGCGCTCCATGCAGCCGGTGTTCCAGGACCCGTACGGCTCGCTCGACCCGCTGCACAACATCGGCAACACCATCTCGGAGCCGCTGCGAGTGCACAAGGTCGGCGACCGGACGTCGCAGCGCGAGCGCGTCCTCGAGCTGCTCGACCAGGTGTCCCTCCCGCGCGTGATCGCGAGCCGGTACCCGAACGAGCTCTCCGGCGGCCAGCGCCAGCGCGTGGCGATCGCCCGCGCGCTCGCGCTGAAGCCGGAGATCGTGGTGCTCGACGAGGCCGTGTCGGCTCTGGACGTCCTCGTCCAGGCGCAGATCCTCCGCCTCCTCGCCGACCTGCAGGCCGAGCTCGGGCTGACCTACCTGTTCATCACGCACGACCTGGCGGTGGTCCGCGTGATCGCCGACGACGTCTGCGTGATGCAGAAGGGCAGGATCGTCGAGCACGCCCCGACGGACACCGTGTTCGACTCGCCGCAGCAGGAGTACACCCGCGAGTTGCTCGACGCCATCCCCGGCGCCGGCATCGAGTTCGCGGTCTGACCGACCGTCACCTGGGCCCCGGCCCCGCCTGGAGCGCTCCTCGGAGCCCTCCGGAGCGGGGATCCGGGGCCCTTCGCCGTGCGGACGCCTCGCTGCGGTACGATGGATGGTCCCCCTTTTGCACGAGAACACGAGACGAGTCCGTATCCATGGCAAGTGCCACCCGCTCCGACCTGCGCAACGTCGCGATCGTCGCCCACGTCGACCATGGCAAGACCACGCTGGTCGACGCCATGCTCAAGCAGACGAACTCCTTCGACGCGCACGCCCACGTGGACGAGCGCGCGATGGACTCCAACGAGCTCGAGCGCGAGAAGGGCATCACGATCCTCGCGAAGAACACCGCTGTCTCGTACAGCGGCAAGCACGCGAGCGACGGTCCCATCACCATCAACGTCATCGACACCCCGGGCCACGCCGACTTCGGCGGCGAGGTCGAGCGCGGCCTGTCGATGGTCGACGGCGTCTGCCTCCTCGTCGACGCGTCCGAGGGCCCGCTGCCCCAGACCCGCTTCGTGCTGCGCAAGGCGCTCGAGGCGAAGCTCCCCGTCATCCTCCTGGTCAACAAGACCGACCGCCCCGACGCGCGCATCGACGAGGTCGTCGCCGAGAGCCAGGACCTGCTCCTCGGCCTCGCCTCCGACATGGCCGACGACGTGCCGGACCTCGACCTCGACGCGATCCTCGACGTCCCCGTGGTCTACGCCTCCGGCAAGGCCGGCCGCGCCTCGGCGAACAAGCCCGAGGACGGCACGCTGCCGGACGCCGAGGACCTGGAGCCGCTGTTCGAGGCGATCCTCAAGCACATCCCCGCGCCGACCTACGACGACGACGCGCCCCTCCAGGCCCACGTCACCAACCTCGACGCGTCGCCGTTCCTCGGCCGCCTCGCCCTCCTCCGCGTCTTCAACGGCACGATCAAGAAGGGGCAGACGGTCGCCTGGGTCCACCACGACGGCACCCACACCAACGCGCGCATCACCGAGCTGCTGATCACCAAGGCGCTCGACCGCTACCCGGCCGAGTCCGCGGGCCCCGGCGACATCGTCGCGATCGCGGGCTTCCCCGAGATCACCATCGGCGAGACCATCGCCGACCCCGAGGACATCCGCCCGCTGCCGGCCATCACGGTCGACGACCCGGCGATCTCGATGACGATCGGCACCAACACCTCGCCGCTCGTCGGCAAGGTGAAGGGCCACAAGCTCACGGCGCGCATGGTCAAGGACCGCCTCGACCGCGAGCTCATCGGAAACGTGTCGCTCAAGATCGTCGACATCGGACGCCCCGACTCGTGGGAGGTCCAGGGCCGCGGCGAGCTCGCGCTGGCCATCCTCGTCGAGCAGATGCGCCGCGAGGGCTACGAGCTGACCGTCGGCAAGCCCCAGGTGGTCACCCGCCAGGTCGACGGCAAGACGCACGAGCCCTTCGAGCACCTCACGATCGACGCCCCGGAGGAGTACCTCGGTGCGATCACGCAGCTCCTCGCCGCCCGCAAGGGCCGCATGGACGGCATGTCGAACCACGGCACCGGCTGGGTCCGCATGGAGTTCATCGTTCCGTCGCGCGGCCTGATCGGCTTCCGCACCGAGTTCCTCACCACCACGCGCGGCACCGGCATCGCGAACGCGATCCTGCACGGCTACGAGCCGTGGGCCGGCGCGATCGTCACCCGCAACAACGGGTCGATCGTCGCGGACCGCAACGGCGTCGTGACCCCGTTCGCCATCATCGCGCTCCAGGAGCGGATGACCTTCTTCGTGAACCCCACCGAGGAGGTCTACGAGGGCATGGTGATCGGCGAGAACTCGCGCAACGACGACATGGACGTGAACATCACCAAGGAGAAGAAGCTGACCAACATGCGTCAGTCCACCTCCGACACCTTCGAGTCGATGACGCCGTCGCGTCAGCTGACGCTCGAGGAGTGCCTCGAGTTCGCCCGCGAGGACGAGTGCGTCGAGGTCACCCCCGAGGTCGTCCGCATCCGCAAGGTGGAGCTCGATGCGAACGCCCGCGCGCGCATGACGAGCCGCCTCAAGAAGCAGGGCTGAGCCCCGGGCGCCTCGGCGCCCGCCCACGACGAGACCGGCCGGAGCGATGCTCCGGCCGGTCTCGTCGTCTCCGCCCCGGTGCTGCAGCGTGCAGCGCCGATCCCGTCCCTCGCGGTCCGGATCAGCCCGCCGGACTCGGAGAGGGAGAGGGGGTCGAGGACTCCGCCTCGAGCGTCGAGGTGACGAAGGAGACGAACGCCGCCGCGTCGTCCGGCTTCCCCGTGTACTGCTCGCCGTTCACCAGCACGGTGGGCGTCGACTCGAGCTTCGGCAGCGAGGAGTTCGCGAGGGGGAGCGAGGTGGCCCGCTCGGTCGCGGCCTTCACCCAGGGCCGGAACTCGCCCCCGGTCATGCAGGCGAGGACGTCGTCGTCGGTGACGCCCGCTCCGGTCACCAGCGCCCGCAGAGCGTCGTCGTCGAGGCCCGTCGTCCCCTCCGCCGGCTGCTGCGCGAAGAGCGCCGCGTTCACGGCGAGGAAGCGGTCCGGATCCTCGTCGGCGACGCACGCGGCGGCGTTCGCGGCCCGGCTGGAGTACTCGGAGCCGGCCGAGGAGGAGTCGAGGATCGCCACCGGGTGGATCTCGAGCGTGATCGCCCCCTTCGTCAGCCACGACTGCAGCTGCTCGGCGTTCGCCTTCTCGAACTGCCCGCAGTACGGGCAGAGGTAGTCGACGTAGAGGTCGACGGCGACGACTCCGCCCGCACGCGTGGCGCTCTCATCGGTCGGGACGGGGGATGCTCCCGGAGCGATCGCCGCGCTCGTCGTCGCCGTCACGGCCGAGCCGTCGCCCGCGAGGACGATGCCGTCGCTGAGCATGTTCGCCGGGCCGGCGCTCGCGACCTCCTGCTGCGACCAGACGTTCCAGCAGACCAGGGCCACGACCGCGAGGAGCCCGACGACCGCTCCGCCCTGCCCGAGCAGCCGGTTCCGGCGCCGCCGGCGCCTCTCGGCTTCGCGGCGCTCCCGCGCCTGCGCTCGGGCGAGCTCCTGGCGCTCGCGCTTGGTCAGGCCGCTTCTCGCACTGTTCCCGGACATCGCCGACGACGCTACGGGCGGAGGCTTCGGCGCGCCGTGGAGTGAGCCCGCCGGATCCTGGGACGGAGTGCGGGTCCTCTCAGGGATCAGGCGAAGAGGCCGGAGCCGAGGAAGTCGGTCTCGTCGCGAGCACCGGGCGGCACCGCGAACACGGCCGAGCCGACGTGCTTCACGTACTCGTTCAGCGCGTCCGTCGCGAGGTTCCGCTGCACGGTGACGAACTGCTCCGGGGAGCGCTGGAACGAGAGGAAGAACAGCCCCGCGTTCAGGCGTCCGAGCTCGTCGTTGCCGTCGACGAAGTTGTAGCCGCGGCGCAGGAGCCGCACTCCGTTGTTCACGCTCGGATGCGCGAGGCGCACGTGCGACTCCTGATCGATCAGCGGGGCACCGGTGGCGCCGGCCGCTGCGAAGTCCGGCTCGGTGGACTCCGTGCCGCCCGAGAGCGGGGCTCCGGACCCCTTGCTGCGGCCGATGACCCGCTCCTGCTCGCCCAGCTGGCTGCGGTCCCACGTCTCGATGATCATCCGGATCTTCCGCGCGACCAGGTAGCTGCCGCCGACCATCCACGCGGGGCCGTCGGAGGAGGGGACCCAGACGTGCTCCTGGACGGCGTCGGCCTCCTCGGACTTCACGTTCGCCGTGCCGTCCTTGAAGCCGAACAGGTTGCGCGGAGTCGCCTGGGCGGTGGACGTCGAGGAGGTGCGGCCGAAGCCGAGCTGCGACCAGCGGAGCGAGGCCCGGCCGAACGCGATCCGGCTCAGGTTGCGGATGGCGTGCACGGCGACCTGCGGATCGTCGGCGCAGGCCTGGATGCAGAGGTCGCCGCCGCCGGCCGACGGGACGAGCGCGTCGCCGCGGAAGCGGGGCAGGGCCTGCAGCTGCGGAGGCCGGCGGTCGGCGAGGCCGAAGCGGTCGGCGCCGGACTCGTCCGTGAAGAGGGTGGGTCCGAAGCCGACCGTGACGGTGAGGGACGCGGCGTCGAGCCCGAGCGCCTCTCCGGTGTCCTCCGGGGGAGCCGTGTCCGGCCCGTCCACCGCGCCGTTCTCGCCGACCTCGAGGCCCTGGGTCATCCGGGAGGCGGCGAGCGTCCAGTCCTTCAGGAGCTCGACGAGGTCCTCGCGCGTGGTGCCCGCGGCGAGGTCGAACGCGGCGAAGTGCAGCCGGTCCTGCGCGGCGGTGGTGATGCCCGCCTGGTTCGCGCCGAAGAACGGCACGGTGCGCGGGGCGGAGGAGGCTGTCGCGCTCGCGGACGATGTGACGGCCACCGTGCCGCCCACTCCGGCGGCCAGCCCGGCCGTCCCCGCCGAGACGAGGCCGAGCAGCCCGCGCCGCGAGAGGCGGCGGGGTTCGTCGGCGGGCTGCTCGGACTCCGTCGGCCGGGCTCCCTCGTGCTGCTCGGCGTCCACTATGCGGTCGGCTCCTCGACGCCCAGCACCGTGTGGGTCAGCTGCGAGAGCGGCTCGGAGAGAGCGTTGACCGCGTCCGAGAGCTCCTTCTTCTGCTCCGCGGTGAGAGTGGAGTACGCGGCGAAGCCGGAGTCGATCGAGCCGTACTGCGCGAGCAGAGCGTCGAGCTCGGAGAACCGCTGCGTGATCCGTCCGGTGAGGTCGGCGCCCTCGTCGCCGCTGGCGGTCGCGATCGGCTCGACGTTGCCGAACGCCACCTCCGCGCCCTGGACGTTCGCGGCGAAGTCGGTGAGGTCAGTGCTCGACCACCAGTCCTCCTCGCCCGTGATCTTGCCGGCCGCGACCTCGTCGAGCAGGCCGATGGCGCCGTTCGAGATGTCGCCCACCGAGACGGTGAAGCCGGACGCGTTCACGAGGTCGGCCAGGCTCTGCACGTCGTCGACGAGGCCCTGGCCGAACTGGGCGCGCTGCTCGGGGGTGGAGGGCGCCCAGTCGAGGAGCGCGCTCGTGCCGTCGGAGTTGAGGGCACCCTCCGCGGGGGCCCACAGGTCCTTCTCGATGCGGTGGAAGCCGGTCCAGTCCAGGCCCTCGGCGACGGCGTCGACCTCGCGGTAGTCGATGCGCGGGTCGAGGTCGCCGAACGCCTCCGCGGTCGGCTCGATCCGTTCGTAGAAGACGCGGGTCGACGCGAAGAGGCCGCGCGCCTTCTCGTCGTCGCCTGCCTCGTAGGCCTGCGCGAACTCGGCGACCGCGGGGAGCAGCTCGCCCACCTGCGACTTCACGTACGCCACGTAGTTGGTGACCGCCGCCTCCGTCGCCGCCTTCTCGTCCGCCGACTGCGCGGTGGCCTCACCGGTCACGGTGAACTCGCTCAGCCCGACCGGGGCGCCGACCTGCTGGAACTTGCAGGCGGTGTAGTAGGTGCCCGGCTCGAGCTGAGCGACGTAGGAGACGCTCTGACCCGGGGTCACGTTCTCCTTCTCGCCCACGATCCGCAGCTTGTCCTCGGCCAGGATCTCGAACTCGTTGACGTCCGAGCCGCCGTTGGTCAGTGAGAACGTCACCGCTCCCGCCTCGGCGGTCGCCGTCGACACCTCGCAGGCGTCGTCCCTGATCGCGACGTCGAGCGCGGCGGAGGAGGAGGACGCGGGGGTGTTCGGCACGCAGCCCGTGAGGATCAGCGCCAGGGCGCCGGCTCCGGCGAGGCCGAGGGTGACGCGGGGGAGGGTGGGACGAGCGCGCGAGGACATGCTTCTCCTGGATCGGGGCGAGTGCGCCGGCGGTGCCGGAGCGGGTCAGACGGAGGTGGGAGCGGGAGCGGCGACCGGGGCCGCGCTGCCCCGTCGCGGGCCGCGCAGGCGGACCTGGCGGACGAACAGGGCACCGACGACGACGAGGTAGAGCAGCCAGGCGGCGAACTGCAGAGCGGTCGGCTCGGGCGTGTAGTTGAAGAGGCCGCCGACCACCGCGGTCACGGGCGGCGGGAGGATCGGGCCGAGCGAGAACAGCGGGGTGCCCCAGCCGGGCAGGAGCGACGCCTCCTGCAGGTCGCCGACGCCGTAGGAGAGGACGCCGGCCGCGACGAGGATGAGGAAGCCGCCCGTCCAGGTGAAGAAGCGCCCGAGGTCGATCCGGACGAAGCCCCGGAAGATCAGGTACGCGATGACGACCGAGCTGAGGATGCCCAGCAGCGCGCCGACCGTGCCGACCCACGCGCTGGATCCCGACCCCGCACTGCTCGAGGACACGCTCGCCCAGACGAAGAGCGCCGTCTCGATGCCCTCGCGGCCGACGCTGATGAAGCCGAGGACCACGATGCCGAGGGCCGAACCCGCGACGGCGCCGTCGAGCCGGGACTCGAGGTCGCCCTTGAGGCTGCGGGCGTTCGCGCCCATCCAGAAGATCATCCAGGTGACCAGGCCGACCGCGAGGATCGAGAGGCCGCCGCCGATGAGCTCCTGAGCCTGGAACGACAGGGTCGAGGGGCCCCAGGTGAGGATCGCACCGGTGACGAGCGAGATCGCGATCGCGGCGGCGATGCCGGTCCAGAGCCGCGGCAGCACGTCGCGCCGGCCGAGCTTGGTCAGGTAGGCCACGAGGATGCCGACCACGAGGCCGGCTTCGAGGCCTTCGCGGAGGCCGATGAGGTAGTTTGCGAGCACGCGTGTTCTCTTGGTCGATGGTGGACGAGGAGGGGGCGACTCCCGCCCCGAGTCGATCCGGTCGGCGGGGCTCCGTTGTTCGGTAAGCCTTGCCTAACCCGGGTCGACTGTAGTCCGCTGCCCGGTCGCTGTCCAGAAGCGCCCGCAGCGGAGGCCGCGCAGGACGAGAGGCGGAGAGTGGACGCGGGCCGGGACGCAGCAGCGGAGCGGGTGGTGGCGGTGCACGCCCACCCCGACGACGAGACGATCACCATGGGCGGGACCCTGGCGCGGCTGGTGGCGCAGGGCGCCTCCGTCACCGTCGTCACCGCCACGCGGGGCGAGTGCGGCGAGGTCATCCCCGAGGACCTCGCTCCGCTCGAGGGCTCGGCCGAGCTGGCCGCGCACCGGACGACCGAGCTCGTCGTCGCCCTGACGGCCCTCGGCGTCGCCGACCACCGCTTCCTCGGCGAGGCCGGCGCCCGCGCACCCGGCCTCGCTCCGCGCGTCTACCGGGACTCCGGCATGCAGTGGGGGCCCGGCCGCGTCCCGGTGCCGCTCGAGCCGGTGCATCCCGCGTCCTTCACCGCCGCGCCCGAGGACGAGGAGGTGGCGGATCTCGTCGCCGTCCTCCGGCAGGTCGACGCGGGCGTCGTGCTGTCCTACGACGCGGGCGGCGGCTACGGCCACCCGGACCACGTCCGCACCGCCCGGGTCGCCGAGCGCGCCGCCGAGCTGCTGGGCCTGCGCTTCCTCGCCGTCCTCCCCGACGCGGCCCCGCCCCTCCCCGGGGACGTCGTGATCGAGCTGTCCGCCGAGGACCACGCCCGCAAGCGCGCGGCCCTCGAGGCGCACGCGACGCAGCTGGTGGTCGAGGGCGACGAGGCCCGGCTCTCGAGCGGTCCGCCGTTCCCCATCGGCCGCATCGAGCGCTTCCGCCCGGTCGCGCAGGCGGGGCGTCCGGCGCCGCTGCCGGAGGAGCGTCCGACGCTGGGATCGCGGGTGCTGTCGGGCGTCGCCGGAGTCCTGGTCGGCGCGGTGGTCGGAGCGATCACGACCGTCGCCCATCAGAGCACCGTGTCGGTCGGCGGTGTCGTCCTCCCGGTCGGCCTCGCCGCCTCCCTCGCCGGCGTGCTGCTGCTCCTGCTCGGGCTGCGCCTCGTGCTCATCGACCGGTTCGTCGCATTCTGCACCGCGATGGGCCTGCTCGGGATGATCGGGCTGCTCGCCCTGCGCAGCACGGGCGGATCCGTCCTCGTCCCGGCGAACGGCCTCGGCGTGGCCTGGACCTTCCTCCCCGCCCTCATCGCCCTCGTCGTGATCGCCTGGCCGCGGCTGCGGGCGGCCGCTCCCGCCGCCGCCCCGCGGCCGGCGGACGCCGACGCCCCGTCGGCCCCCGTACGATAGAGACACTGTTCGAAGGGACCTGGAGCACCGTGACCTACGTGATCGCACTTCCGTGCGTCGATGTCAAAGACCGCGCCTGCATCGACGAGTGCCCGGTCGACTGCATCTACGAAGGCGAGCGCTCGCTCTACATCCACCCGGACGAGTGCGTCGACTGCGGTGCCTGCGAGCCGGTCTGCCCCGTCGAGGCGATCTACTACGAGGACGACCTCCCCGAGGAGTGGTCCGACTACTACAAGGCCAACGTCGAGTTCTTCGACGAGATCGGCTCCCCGGGCGGAGCCGCCAAGGTCGGCGTGATCGCGAAGGACCACCCGGTCATCGCGGCGCTGCCTCCGCAGAGCCACTGAGGCCGCTCCCATGGCCCTCGGCGCGCTGCCCGACTACCCCTGGGACCTGATGGCGCCCTTCGCCCGCACGGCGGCGGAGCACCCCGGCGGGATCGTCGACCTGTCGATCGGCTCGCCGGTGGACCCGACGCCTGCCCCGATCCGCGACGCGCTCGCCCGCGCGACGGACTCGCACGCGTACCCCACGACCGTGGGCACCCCCGCTCTGCGCGAGGCGATCGCCGCCTGGTACGCGCGGCGGCGCGGAGTCGAGGGCCTCGGGATCGACGAGGTCCTGCCGACGATCGGCTCTAAGGAGCTCGTCGCCTGGCTGCCCTTCCTCCTCGGACTCGGGGAGGGGGACGTGGTCGTGCATCCGCGCGCCGCCTACCCGACGTACGCGATGGGCGCGGCGATCGCCGGCGCCGAGGCGCTCGCCTCCGACGACCCCGCCGAGTGGCCTGTGACGACCCGCCTGGTCTGGCTCAACTCTCCCGGCAACCCCGATGGCGCCGTGCTCGACGTGCCCGCCCTGCAGCGCGCCGTCGCGCGTGCCCGTGAGCTGGGCGCTGTGATCGCGGGGGACGAGTGCTACGCCGAGCTCGGCTGGGACGGCCGCTGGGCCGACGAGCCGATCCCGAGCGTCCTCGACCCGCGCGTGGCGGGGGAGGACCGCACCGGGGTCCTCGGCGTCTACTCGCTGAGCAAGCAGTCGAACCTCGCCGGCTACCGCGCCGCCTTCGTCGCCGGGGACGCGGACCTGATCGCGCGCCTGGTGACCGTCCGCAAGCACGCGGGCATGATCGTGCCCGGTCCGCTGCAGGAGGCGATGATCGTCGCCCTCGCCGACGACGAGCACGTCGCCGCGCAGAAGGAGCGCTACCGCTCCCGCCGCGACCGCCTCCGGCCCGCCCTCGAGTCCGCGGGCTTCCGGATCGACCGCAGCGAGGCCGGCCTCTACCTGTGGGCGACCGAGGGCCGCCCGGCCTGGGAGTCCGTCGACCGGCTCGCCCGCCTCGGCGTCCTCGCGGGCCCCGGCGTCTTCTACGGGGAGGGCTTCCCCGAGCACGTGCGCCTCTCGCTGACGGCCTCCGACGAGCGGATCGACGCGGCCGTCGAGCGCCTGTCCGGCGGCCTCTGAGGCGCTCGACCCGGCCGATCCTGGCGGGTTCCGACAAGGCCCCGGCCCCAGCGCTGGGCGATGTCACAGTGCCCCCGCTTTGCCCATAGGCTGTATGTGGTTCGGTCGACGGCGCCTCGCGAGGCCCCGGCTGCACCACGATCCAGACCCGGCGCCGCCCGCTCCGCGCGAGCGCTTCCGGGGTGCGACCGCGACGACCTGGGAGGCGTTGTGACCGAATCCGGCACGCAGAGCGACGGAACCGCGACGGTGGGCTCCACGGAGCCCGCGACCGGGAGCGCCACGACGCCGCCTCCCGCGCCGGCGGAGCAGGAGCTCCCCGAGAAGGTCACGCTCACCTTCGGCGACCGCACCGCGGACTTCCCGGTCCTGCGCAGCGTCGACGGCTCCTCGAGCATCGACTTCTCGACCCTGTCGAAGCAGACCGGCTTCATGTCGCTCGACTACGGCTTCGTGAACACGGCGGCGACCAAGTCGCAGATCACCTACATCGACGGCGACCAGGGGATCCTCCGCTACCGCGGCTACCCGATCGAGGAGGTGGCCACCAACGCGACCTACCTCGAGGTGGCCTGGCTCCTCATCTACGGCGAGCTGCCGACGGCCGACGAGCTCGCGGGCTTCGACGAGCGCATCCGCCGCCACACGCTCCTCCACGAGGACCTCAAGCGCTTCTTCGACGCGCTCCCGCACAGCGCGCACCCCATGTCGGTGCTCTCGGCCGGAGTCTCGGCCCTGTCGACGTACTACGAGGACAGCTCCAACCCGAAGGATCCGGAGGCGGTGGAGCTCACCACGATCCGCCTCCTGGCGAAGCTGCCCGTGATGGCGGCGTACGCCCACAAGAAGGCGATCGGCCAGGCGTTCCTCTACCCGGACAACTCGCTGAGCTTCGTCGACAACTTCCTCCGCCTCAACTTCGGAACGATGGCCGAGCAGTACCAGGTCGACCCGGTGCTCTCGAAGGCGCTCGACCGCCTCCTGATCCTCCACGAGGACCACGAGCAGAACGCGTCGACGTCGACCGTCCGCCTCGTCGGCTCCACCGAGGCGAACCTCTACGCCTCCGTCTCGGCCGGCATCAACGCCCTGTTCGGCCCTCTGCACGGCGGAGCGAACGAGGCGGTGCTCACCATGCTCGGCCGGATCCGCGAGTCGGGCGAGAGCGTGTCGACGTTCGTCGAGCGGGTGAAGAACAAGGAGGAGGGCGTGCGCCTGATGGGCTTCGGCCACCGGGTGTACAAGAACTACGACCCGCGCGCGAAGCTGGTCAAGGAGAGCGCCTCCGAGGTCCTGCAGGCCCTCGGCGTGAAGGACCCGCTGCTCGACATCGCGATGGAGCTCGAGGCCCTCGCTCTCGAGGACGACTACTTCAAGGAGCGGCGCCTCTACCCGAACGTCGACTTCTACACGGGCGTCATCTACAAGGCGATGGGCTTCCCTACCCGGATGTTCACCGTGCTCTTCGCGATCGGCCGCCTGCCCGGCTGGATCGCCCACTGGCGTGAGATGAACACCGACAAGCAGACCAAGATCGGCCGCCCGCAGCAGCTCTACATGGGCTCGCCCGAGCGCCACTGGCCGAACGACCGCTGACCGGTCCCCGAGAGCCCGTCCCCGCCGGGGGCGGGCTCTCGCCGTGCGGCGCACCCGCCTCTCGTCAGCCGTCCGAGGCTCGAACCGCTTCTTCGAGGCGGGACGCAGAGCGGCGTGGTCGCCGCGGACTCGATCAGCACGGGTCGTCCCGGGGTGCCGCCTGCGGGGCCCGGCGGCGCCGGACGCTCGCCCTCAGGCGTGCAGAGCGGCGTTCAGCTCGATGCCGGCGCCGGTGCGGGGGAGGACCTCGACGGCCCCGGTGAGGGAGTTGCGGCGGAAGAGCAGGTTCGGCACGCCCGAGAGCTGCACGGCCTTCACGGTCTGCGGGGCGCCGTCGGCGCGCGGCGCTCCGCCGACCACGACGACCTTGGTGCCGGCGGTCACGTAGAGGCCGGCCTCGACGACGGTGTCGTCGCCGAGGGAGATGCCGATGCCCGAGTTCGCACCCAGCAGCGCCCGCGCGCCGATCGAGACGCGCTGCACTCCTCCGCCCGAGAGGGTGCCCATGATGGAGGCGCCGCCGCCGATGTCCGAGCCGTCGCCGACCACGACGCCCTGCGAGATGCGCCCCTCGACCATCGAGCTGCCGAGGGTCCCGGCGTTGAAGTTGACGAAGCCCTCGTGCATCACCGTCGTGCCGGGTGCCAGGTGCGCGCCGAGGCGGACGCGCGAGGTGTCTGCGATGCGCACCTTCGCGGGGGTGACGTAGTCGGTCAGCCGCGGGAACTTGTCGATGCCGGTGGCCTGGATGCCGTGGCGCCGGAGCGAGGGGCGCAGGCGGGTGAACGACTCCGGCGAGACCGGACCGGCGTTCGTCCACACCACGTTCGGCAGGTGGGCGAAGACGCCGTCGAGGTTCACCTCGTTCGGGCGGACCAGGAGGTGCGAGAGCAGGTGCAGCCGCAGGTAGGCGTCGGACGTGGAGGCGGGCGGCGCCTGCACGTCGATCTGCAGCGTGACCACGTCGATGCGGACCTCGCGGCGCGGATCCTCGCCGGCCTGCTCCTCGAACTCCGCCGGCACGATCCAGGGGTCGCGGCCGGCCGGGATGGTGCCGAGGCGCGGCTCCGGGAACCAGGTGTCGAGGACGGTGCCGTCGGCGGCCACGGTGGCGAGCCCGTATCCCCAGGCGGAGGCGGGCGCGGAGGAGTCTGCGGAGTGCTCGAGGGTCATGCCGATCAGGGTAGCGCGGAGCGTCCGGCCGCTACCCTGGGGCGCATGGCCGATCCGACCACCGCCCCTCCGCTCGATCTGCGCACCGATCCGGTCGCCCTGACGCGGATCCTCTGCGACATCCCGTCCGTCTCGGGCGACGAGCTCGAGATCGCGGACGCGGTGCAGTGGGCGCTCGAGCAGTACGACCACCTCGAGGTCATCCGCGACGGCCACACCGTCGTGGCGCGGACGAACCTCGGCCTCGCCCAGCGCGTCGTGATCGCCGGGCACCTCGACACGGTGCCGGTCAACGGCAACCTGCCCGTCGTCGCCGAGACGATCGACGGCGTCGAGCACCTGGTCGGCCGCGGGACCGTCGACATGAAGGCCGGAGTGGCGGTGCAGCTCGTCCTCGCCGCCGAGCTCTCCGATCCGGCCGTCGACATCACCTGGATGTGGTACGACAACGAGGAGGTCGCAGCGGACCTCAACGGCCTCGGCCGTCTCTCCCGGCACCGCCCCGACCTCTTCTCCGCCGACTTCGCCGTGCTCGGCGAGCCGACGAGCGGAGCAGTGGAGGGCGGCTGCAACGGGACGCTCCGGGTCGACGTGGTCACCCGCGGCGTCCGCGCCCACTCCGCCCGCAGCTGGGTCGGCGAGAACGCGATCCACGCGGCCGCGCCGATCCTCGACCGCCTCGCCGCCTACGTACCGCGCGAGGTCGAGGTCGAGGGGCTCGTGTACCGCGAGGGCGTCAACGCCGTGCGCGTCACCGGCGGGGTCGCGGGCAACGTGATCCCGGACCTCTGCACGGTGCAGGTCAACTACCGCTTCGCCCCCGACCGGTCCGGGGAGGAGGCGCTCGCCCACCTCGAGGAGCTCTTCGAGGGGTTCGAGGTGACGGTGGACGATCTGGCCGAGGGCGCCCGCCCGGGGCTGGACGCACCTCTGGCCCAGGCCTTCCTCTCCGCCGTCGGAGCCGAGGCGAAGCCCAAGTACGGCTGGACCGACGTCGCGCGGTTCTCCGCCATGGGCATCCCGGCTGTCAACTACGGACCGGGCGACCCGCTCCGGGCCCACGCCGACGACGAGCGCGTGGCGGTGCACGAGATCACCGAGTGCACCGAGGGCCTCCGCCGCTGGCTGACCGCGTCCTCGTGAGCGCGAGCGCCACGGCCGTCCCCGTCCGCCTCCGCCTGCGCCTGGTCCCGTGGTGGGCGCGGGTCCTCCTGGTGTACATCGCGACCCGCGTGGTCACGACGGTGATCCTGCTGCAGTTCGCCGCGCACCAGCTCGCGAACCCGTGGACCGGACCCTCCCCGTCCTACTCGGCCTTCGCGTCGATGTGGGACGGCCGCTGGTACGAGATCATCGCGGCCACCGGGTACCCCGGCTTCCTGCCGATCACGCAGGACGGCCACGTGGGGGAGAACGCCTGGGCCTTCATGCCGCTCTACCCGGGCGTCGTGAAGGCGCTGATGGCGCTCACCGGCCTCACCTGGGCTCCGGCCGCCGTGACCGTCTCCGTCCTGTGCGGAGCCGGAGCCTGCCTCGTCCTGTACCGCCTCTTCCGGCACTCCCTCGGCGAGTCGCAGTCGCTGACGGCGGTGCTGCTGTTCTGCGTGGCGCCGACCTCGCCGCTGATGCAGCTCGCCTACGCGGAGTCGATGGCGATGCTGCTGACCGCGGTCACGCTCCTCCTCCTGGTGCGGCGGCGCTGGCTCGCGGTCGTGCCCGTCGTGCTGCTGCTGGGCCTGACGCGGCCGAGCGGGCTCGCCTTCGCCGCCGCGCTCGGCCTGTACGTCGTCTACCGGTTCGTCCGGCGCCGCACGGAGCCGTTCCCGCGGTCGGAGTGGCTGCCGGCCGTGGGCCTGACGGCGTGGGGGCTCGTGGTCGGCTTCCTCTGGCCCGCCGTGGCGTGGGCCGTCACCGGGTCGATGACCGCGTACACCGACACCGAGCTGGCGTGGCGTGCGGTCTACATCGGCTACCAGGAGCTGCTCCCGCTGACCCCGTGGTTCCAGGGCGGCGCCTGGTGGGGCTCGTGGTGGTTCGGTGCTCCGGCCGTCGGCGTCGTGCTGGTGGTGCTCCTGCTGGCGGCGTTCGTCGGGATCCTCGCCGCACCGTGGACACGGCGGCTCGATCTCTTCAGCCGGGCCTGGGTCGCCGGGTACGGCGTCTACCTGCTGGCGTTCTTCTTCCCGCAGTCGAGCACCTTCCGGCTGCTGGGCCCGATGTTCCCGCTCGTCGGAGTGCTGGCGGTGCCGCGCTCGCCGGTCTTCCGCGTCGCGCTGGTCCTGCTCGGGATCGGCGGCCAGATCGTCTGGATCTCGATCTGCTGGGCCGTCGCCGGATCGGACTGGACTCCGCCGTGATCGTGCCGCGCGCCCGCCCGGCGCGGTGCTCCTCCGGGGACTCCCGACTCCCGCACGGGTATGCTCGTCGGAATGTCTCCCCTCACGCCAGCCGGTGAGCCGCGACACGCGTCGCCCCTCCTCCGGCCGACCCGCCGGCGAGCCGCGGCGACACCCGCCCGCTCCCCGCTGACGACCGCCTCCGCCTCCTCGACGGACCGCGGGCCTCTCGCGTGAGCGCCACCGCGATCGCGCCGGAGACGGAGGACGCCTCTCCGTCCCGCTCCCGCTGGGGTCTGCTCCGGAGGATCCCGTGGTGGATCCAGGTGCTCCTGGTCTTCGCCGTGTCCCGCGTCGTCACGACCGTGATCATGCTCCGTGTCGGCGCCGTGCGTCAGGGCGTCGAGTGGACGGGACTCCGCGACACCTACGTCCGGTTCGCGACGACGTGGGACGGCGGCTGGTACGAGCGGATCGGGATGACGGGGTACCCGTCGGTCCTGCCGCTCTCGCCGTCCGGAGCCGTGGAGCAGAACCCCTGGGCGTTCATGCCCGTCTACCCGTTCACCGTCCGCGGCCTGATGAACATCACCGGGCTCGACTGGGCGAACGCGGCGGTGCTCGTCGCCCTGGTCTGCAGTGCAGCGGCGTGCCTGGTGATCTACCGGCTGTTCCGCGTCTCGCTCAGCGAGGGCCAGGCGCTGATGGGGATCGTCTTCTTCTGCGTCGCTCCGACCTCCCCGATCCTGCAGATCGGCTACGCGGAGTCCGGCGGCATCCTCCTGACGGCCGTGCTGCTCCTCCTGCTGGTTCGCCGCAAGTGGATCTGGACGTTCCCCGTCGTGCTGGTCGTGGGGCCCCTGCGCCCGAGCGGCCTCGCGATCGCGGCGATGACGGGCCTCTACTTCCTCTACCGCGTCTGGCGGCACGTGCGCGGCACCGAGCCGTTCGCCCGCCGGGAGTTCGCCTTCACGGTCGCCCTCACGGTCTGGTCCCTCGCGGTGGGGTTCGCCTGGCTGCTCATCGCCTGGGCGGTCACCGGCTCCTTCACCGCGTACACCGACACCGAGCTCGCCTGGCGCAGCGTCTTCATCGGCGAGGGCGAGCTCATCCCCTTCACCTCCTGGTTCGCCGGTGGAGGCTGGTGGGGAGGCCTCTGGTTCGGCTCGCCGATCACGGGCATGGGCATCACCGTCGTGGTGGTGCTCGGATTCCTGGCGATCCTGTTCTCGCGGGCCACGCGCAGCCTCGACGTCTTCTCGCGGCTCTGGGTCGGCGGCTACGCGATCTACCTCTTCGCGTTCTTCTACCCGCAGTCGAGCACGTTCCGCATCCTGATGCCGATGTTCCCGCTGGCCGGGGCGCTCGCGGTGCCGCGGTCGACTCTCCTGAGGGTGTTCGTGGTGGCCGCATCGATCGTCGGGCAGATCGTCTGGGTGCTGCTGTGCTGGGTGTTCACCCCGGGCGACTGGTCCCCGCCGTGATCGGCTGACGCCCGACTTCCGGGCGCGGTTCGGAACACCCCCGCGGATGCACGATAATAGGGGGATACGTCACGAAAGGGGAACTCTATGGCGGCCATGAAGCCGAGGACCGGAGACGGACCGATGGAGGCTGTTAAGGAGGGCCGACTCATCGTCGTGCGCGTTCCGCTCGAAGGAGGCGGACGCCTCGTCGTCTCGGTCAACGATGCAGAGGCGAAAGAGCTGCACGACGCGCTCGCGTCGGTGGTGTCTCCCGCCTGATCCGCACCGTCGTGAACGCCCGTCGCACACCGTGCGGCGGGCGTTCCGTCTTTCCTCGGTCGGCCGCGCTCGTCAGGCGCGGCGCTTGTTGGCCTGCAGCAGGCCGTCGCCGATCGGCGAGAGCACGCTGACCACGGCGGGGGAGGCGCAGACCTCGGCCACCAGCGTGCGGAACGCCGTCGCGATCTCGTCGCGCTGCGCGGGGTTGGCCACGCGTCCGCGCCAGAGCGCGTGGGGGACGAGGACCGTCCCGCCCGGACGGACGAGCCGCAGCGCGTGCTCGACGTTCTCGATGACCTGCAGCGGATCGCCGTCGACGAAGACGATGTCGTAGGAGTTCTCGTTCATCCGGGGCAGCACCTCGAGGGCGCGGCCCGGGATGAGCCGCAGCCGGTTGGGCGAGATGCCCGCCTCGTGGAACTGGGCGCGCGCGTGCTGCTGGTGCACGGCCTCGGAGTCGATCGAGGTGAGCATCGCCTCGGGGGCGCCGTCGAGCAGCCACAGGCCGCTCACTCCGGTGCCGGTGCCGATCTCGATGATGGAGGTCGCGCGCGCCGCGGCGGCGACCAGCGCGGCCTGCGCTCCGATCGAGGGGGAGACGGCGTCGATGCCCAGCTCGACCGAGAGCCGGCGGGCCGAGGCGATGGCCTCCGACTCGACGACCGCGTCCTCGGCGTACTTCCAGTTGGCATCCTTGTCGGACACGGGGGCGCTCCTCTGATCGGTGCACCGAGCGGATCGCGCCCGGGCATCGTCAGGGTACGGTGGCGCGCGGGCTCCGCGAGGGAGGCGCGGCGGGTTAGTGTTGTCCTCGTGTTCGGTCTGACGTTCGACAAGCTCCTCATCATCGGGGTCATCGCTGTCTTCGTGCTGGGTCCCGACCGCCTCCCGCACTACGCCGCCCAGCTCGGGCAGCTCGTGCGCAAGGTGCGCGGATTCGCCACGCAGGCCCGGGAGCGCGTCAAGGACGAGATGGGCGACGAGTTCAACGACGTCGACTGGAAGAAGCTCGACCCGCGCCAGTACGATCCCCGCCGCATCATCCGCGACGCCTTGCTCGAGGACGATCCGGCCCCCACCGTGAAGCCGCCCACCGCTGTCGCCGCTCCGGTCGTGCCGGGCGGCACCGGCTCCGCGCAGGACAGCTACTACACGACGATGCAGCGCTCCGTCTCGTCCGGCACGCTCTCGAGCGTCGCGCCGCCGCCGATCGACTCCGAGGCCACCTGAGCCCTGCTCCGCGAGGAGCGTCGGGCGGGCGTCTCGACCGACGCCGCCCGCACGAAGCCGCGCGGAGGCGTCAGCCGACGGCGAGCGGAAGACGACGGCCGGTCAGTCCCCGCGGCCGCGCGGCGAGCGTCGCCGCCAGGGCGTCGATCGCCCGGGCGGCAGGATCCTCCGGATCGCCGACGACGACGGGCACGCCCTCGTCGCCCCCTGCCCGCAGCGCCACGGAGATCGGCAGCGACGCGAGCAGCGGCACCTCGTCGCCCATCGCAGTGAGCCGACGCGCGACCTCGGCCCCGCCTCCGCTGCCGAAGAGCTCCAGCACCGAGCCGTCGGGCTGCGGAAGCCCCGACATGTTCTCGACCACTCCGACGATGCGCTGACCCGATTGGCGGGCGAGCGCGCCGCTGCGCTCGGCCACGTCGGCGGCCGCCGGCTGCGGGGTGGTGACGATGAGGACCTCCGCATGCGGGAGCAGCTGCCCGATGGAGATCGCCACATCCCCCGTGCCGGGAGGCAGGTCGAGCAGGAGCACGTCGAGGTCGCCGAAGTAAACGTCGGTGAGGAACTGGGAGATGGTGCGGTGCAGCATGGGTCCGCGCCAGGAGACGGCCGCCCCCCGGGTGTCGCCCTCGAGGAACATCCCGATCGAGATGACCTTCACGCCGTGCGCCACCGGCGGCAGCATCAGCTCGCCGACGCGGGTGGGCCCCGCGACGCGCCCGTCGTGCATCAGGCCGAGCAGGCCGGGGATGGAGAAGCCGTGCACGTCGGCGTCCACGAGGCCGACCGCGAGCCCCCGCTGAGCGAGGGCGACCGCGAGGTTGGCGGTGACGGTCGACTTGCCGACACCGCCCTTGCCGCTGGTGACCGCGTACACGCGGGTGAGCGAGTCCGGGCCGAAGGGCATGCTCCGGCGCCCGCCTTGGAGGCGCTCGGTGAGGGCGGTGCGCTGCGCCGGCGTCATGACTCCGACCACGACGTCGACCGCCGTGACTCCGGGAGCCGAGGCCGCGGCCTCGCGCACGTCGCGCTCGATCGCGGAGGCGGCCGGGCAGTCGACGATGGTCAGCCGGATCGCGACGCGGACGGCTCCGTCGGCCCCCGCCTCGACCGACTCGAGCATGTCGAGCTCGGTGATGGGCTTCCGGATCTCCGGATCGACGACGCGGGCCAGCGCCGTCCTGACGGCGGTCTCGATGGCGGCGACGTCAGGCATCGCGCCGCTCGGGCTCCTGCGCCCGATCCTTCTCGAGCTCCTCGAGCAGGCCGCGCAGCTCCGAGCGGATGAAGTCCTTGCTCGCCATGTCGCGGATCGCCAGGCGCAGGGCCACGACCTCGCGCGCGAGGTACTCGGTGTCCGCGAGGTTGCGCTCGGCCCGCTGACGGTCCTGCTCGATCTGCACGCGGTCGCGGTCGTCCTGGCGGTTCTGCGCGAGCAGCAGCAGCGGCGCGGCGTAGGAGGCCTGCAGGGAGAGGATCAGCGTCAGCACCGTGAAGCCGAGGGCCTGCGAGTCGAAGCGCGCGTCCGCGGGCCCGTAGGTGTTGAACATCAGCCAGAAGACGCAGAAGATCGTCATCCCGACCAGGAACCACGGCGTGCCCATGCCGCGGGCGAACGACTCGGTCAGGCGGCCGAAGCGGTCGCTGCTCGGGCGGTTCCGCCGCGAGAGGACGCGGGTGCGCAAGCCCTTGGGAGCGTCGAGGCGCCGGTCCTGCTTGGTGTCCCTAGCCACGCGCGCCCCTCCGTCCCCGTCGTGTCCTGCCTGTCGCCGCGGGTGCCGGCGGCACGAGCGGGACGCCCTGCGTCGCCGTCGTCACCGGCTTCCTCGGTTCGTCGTCGTCGCCGTGGCTGCGCCAGTCGTCGGGGAGGAGGTAGTCGAGGACGTCGTCGATGGTCACGACGCCGACGAGGCGGTGGGACGCGTCGACGACGGGCACCGAGACGAGGTTGTAGCTGGCCAGGATCCGGGCGACCTCGGCCGCCGAGGTCTCGGGCGTGATCGGGTCCATGCTCTGGTCGAGCAGGGTGCCGAGGCGCTCGTGCGGCGGGTAGCGGAGCATCCGCTGGAAGTGCACCATGCCGAGGAAGCGGCCGGTCGGCGGCTCGTAGGGCGGCAGTGTGACGCAGACGGCGGCGCCGAGGGCCGGGGCGAGCTCGTGGCGGCGGATGAGGGCGAGACCCTCGGCGACGGTCGCCTCGGAGGAGACGATGATCGGCTCCGTGGTCATCAGACCGCCGGCGGACTCCGGGGCGTAGGTGAGGAGCATGCGGACGTCGTCCGCCTCCTCGGGCTCCATCAGCTCCAGGAGCGCCTCGCCGCGCTCCTCCGAGAGCTGGGCGATCAGGTCGGCCGCGTCGTCCGGCTGCATCTGGTCGAGCACATCGGCGGCGCGGTCGTCGTCGAGCCGGCCGAGGATCTCGACCTGCTCGCTCTCGGGCATCTCCTCGAGCACGTCCGCGAGGCGGTCGTCCGAGAGCTCGCCGGCGACCTCGAGCATCCGCTGCTGCGGCAGATCGAGGAGCGTGCTGGCGAGGTCGGCGGGCTTGAGCTCGGAGAGGCTGGCGACGTACTGCTCGGCGGACTGCGCCTCGGTCGAGACGCTCTCGCGGACCTCGCGCCAGCCGGCGAAGGCGGTCGCGCCCTTGGCGAAGGGGGAGGGGCTGGTCTTGGGCCGGCGGACGAAGAGCTGCGCGAGCTCCCACTCGCCGGGAGCGGCCTCCTCGATCGCGACGTCCTCGACGACCGCGTCACCGGAGCCGTCCACGAAGGTCACCCGGCGGCCGAGGAGCTCGGCGATGACGCGGACCTCGCCGCCCCGCTGCTCGAAGCGGCGCACGTTGATGAGCCCGGTGGTGATGATCTGGCCGCTGCCGATGCTGGTGACCCGGCCGATCGACACGAAGACGCGACGGCGCCCGGGGATCTCGACCACCAGGCCGACCACCCGCGGGGCGTCGTTCTGCCGGTAGACCAGGAGCACGTCGCGGACCTTGCCGACGCGATCGCCGGCCGGGTCGAAGACACTGCATCCGGCCAAGCGCGCGACGAAGACTCTGGCGGAACTCACGGCTACAAACCTAGTCCCGTGCAGCCGGGCGGACGCCGAGCGTTCCCGGCTCGCCCTCGGCCGGTTCTCCGAATCCGTTCAGAGACCTTCAAGTGGCCTGTGCGATTCTGTCCGGGTGACTCAGCAGACGCCGTTCAGCGGCCGAGGGCCGGCCTTCCCCACGATCCCGCGCGGGGAGATCCTCGCCACGTTCGACACGTACCAGGAGGCGCAGGCAGCCGTCGACGTGCTCGCCCGCGCCGACTTCCCGGTGCGCCAGCTCGCCATCATCGGCAACGAGCTCAAGAGCGTCGAGCGGGTGACCGGCAAGCTCACCTGGGGCCGCGTCGCCCTCGCCGGAGCGGCCTCCGGCGCCTGGCTCGGTGTCTTCCTGGGCCTCCTGCTCATCATCTTCTCGCCGACGACGGAGTTCTCCTTCCTCATCGCGGCGGTCCTCCTCGGCGCCGGCTTCGGGATGCTCTTCGGGCTCGCCTCCTACGCCGTGAACCGCCGCCGTCGCGACTTCACCTCGACCATGCAGGTGATCGCGACCAGCTACTCCGTGCTCGTGGACCCCGAGGTGGTCAACCGCGCGCGCAACCTGCTCGACGGCGGCACCTCCCCGGCGGAGGCGCCGCAGACGGCCTGGGCTCCGCCGCCCGCCGCGGTCGGCGACCCGCAGCCGCAGCCCGTCCGCCCCGAGGACGACCCGCGCTGACGATCCTCCACGAAGGCCCCCGGTCCGCCGGGGGCCTTATTCGTTCCCGGGGCGGGGCGGATCAGGCGGAGCCGACGGGCGGGAGGACGATGTCGACCGCGAGACCCCGGGGGGAGCGGTTGACCAGGGCGACCGTCCCGCCGGCCGAGAGCACGGTGGTGTGCACCAGGGCCAGCCCCAGACCGCTGCCGCCGGAGGCGAGGGTCCGGGAGTCGTCCGGGCGGGAGAAGCGGTCGAAGGCGACCGGGATGAAGGCGTCGGGCATCCCCGGTCCGTCGTCCGAGACGCTGAGCATCAGGCGCCCGTCCGACTGCGAGAGGGAGGCGACGATCATGCCGCCGCCGTTCATCGCCTGGATCGCGTTCCTCACGAGGTTGTCGATCACCCGGCCGAAGTCCTGGGACGCGACCGCGTAGAGCCGCGCCGGCTCGCGCTCGTCGATCTCGTAGTCGATCTCCACCCCCGACTCCGAGGCGAGCAGGCGGGTGCGGTCGACGGCGCCCACCAGCTCGTCGACGAGCTCGGCGAAGGGAGCGGTCGGGCGGACGGTGCGGCTCTCGATGCGCGAGATGTCGAGGAGGGCGGATGCGAGGCGCACGAGCCGGTCGACGCTCTTCTGCGCGTCGAGGATGACCCGGTCGACCGCGACCGGGTCGTCGACGCGATGGTGGGCGATCTCGAGCTGCGCGGAGAGCGCGGCGAGGGGAGTGCGGAGCTCGTGGCTCGCATCCGACACCATCTGCTTCTCCCGGGCCAGCGACGCGGTCTGCTTGGTCAGGAACGCGTTCAGCGTCACCGCGAGCTCGTCGATCTCGTCGCGCGTGCCGACGACCGGGAGCTGGTCGCCCTGCCCGGGCTCGGCGGCGATCTGATCCGCGCGCGCCCGCATCCGGCGCACCGGGGCGAGGGCCGCGCCCGTCAGGATCCACGAGGCGAGCCCGAACGTGACGACGAGGAAGATCGCGGCGTAGACGAGCACGTGGGCGAAGTCGTCGAGGACGAGCTGTGACGCGGCCTGGTCGCGCGCGGAGGCGACCTGCCAGACGCCGCGATCGCTCTCGATGGCCGTGAAGCGGACCAGGTAGCTGCCGTTCGCCGTCGTCACGTCGGCGTACCGGGGCGAGGTGTCGGCGGGCTCCTCCGCCAGAGCGCTGAGCACCTCGCCGCTCAGGCGCGAGGGCATGGTCGAGGTGCTGACGCTCCCGTCGGGAGCGAGGGCGAGGAACAGCTGGCCCGTCGACGAGCCCTGCGTGCGCGGAACGTTGCCCGCCGAGATGTCGCGGCGCACCTCGTCCTCGATCGACATCAGGATCGTCCGCTCGCTGCGGTCGACGATGCCGGTGACCACCTGGTAGAAGAGCAGCGCCGCGAGCGCGAAGAGGGCGGTCGCCACAGCGACCGTTCCCACGGTGATCCTCGCGCGGATCGAGAGCGCGCCGACCCGGCGGCGTGCCGTGCTCATCCGCGACACGGGCTACTCGACCGGGCGGAGGAAGTAGCCCTTGCCGCGGACGGTCACGATGCTGACGCCCGTGTCCTCGGTCGGGAGCTTCTTGCGCAGGTAGCTGACGTACTGGTCGACGATGTTGTTGTCGACGATCTCGCCGCCGCCCCAGATCTCGGAGAGGATCCGCTGGCGGGTCACGACGGAGCCGACGGGAGTGATGAGGAGCTTGAGGAGCTCGAGCTCCTTCGGGCTGACGTGGATGCGCGAGCCGTCGGCGGTGCGCCGGATGCTCGATCCGTCCACGGTGATGCGTCCGACGTCGATCGAGGTGGACATCAGCGACGGGCTGCGGCGCAGGAGGGCCCGGAGGCGCGCGTTGAGCTCGGTGAACGCGAACGGCTTGGTCAGGTAGTCGTCCGCTCCGGCGTCGAGCCCGAAGACGCGGTCCTCGATCGCGTCCCGCGCGGTCAGCAGCATGATCGGCGTGGGCCGGCCGAGCTCGCGGATCCGGCGGCAGATCTCGAAGCCCGACATCGCCGGGAGCATGACGTCCACGATGGCGGCCGAGAACTCGGCGTTGCTGAACGCGACGAGCGCGTCGATGCCGTTCGTGGTCAGCACGGCCTCGTAGCCGGCGTCTTCGAGGCCGCCGACGAGGGCCTCACCCATGGCTGGATCGTCTTCGACGACAAGGATCTTCACGCGCTCACCCTACGGCCCGGCTCCCAGGAGGACGCACTGGGCGGGCCGTGTGTCGATCGGATGCGGGATCGACCCATCCGATCGGCGCTGGGCGACGAATGAGGAGCAACAGACCGCTCGGGGGCGTGGCGGGAGAGGCGCGATCAGTGGCGCATTTCTACTCTTCTCTCCCCGTCGGCCCGATGATCCTGTTCGCGAAGTTCACCTCTACCGTCACCCGAAGGCGGCACAAAGTGCTCAATATTCTTTCCATCTGGGCGCGTCTCGCGCTGTCGGTCCTCCTGTGGATCGTCCTTCTTCCCGTCATGCTCGTCCTGCTGCCGTTCCGCACGGGCAGGAGCGCCTCGCTCCCCGCCCTGCGACCGGTGCCGGTTCCCGCACCGACGGTGGCGATCGACACCCGGAGCACCAGCGGCGCGTACCAGGCCCACTTCCCGGTCGTTCCGGGCTCGACGCCCCGCTCCCATGAGCTCCGGCGTCGTCCGCCCACCGATCCCCGACGCCCGAACAGCCGTGCCTCTCTCCGCCAGGAGGGGGCGCGGCTGTTCGTCGTTCCCCGGGTCGATCCCGACTGACCGACAGATGTCGATATCGGCTCCTCTCGATCGCGAGCCGCGTCAAGCCCTTCGCAGAATCTCAGGGACTGGCAATACAGCGCTCGCACATGGTTCACCGATCGGAAGGAACACGGATGCTTCGCGCCACGCGCGACACCGCTGGGATCCAGCTCGATTCGACCACGGGATCCCCCGTGCGCCCCGACACCCCGGTCTCGGTGGTCGCGTCGGCGCCTCAGAGCCTGATCTCGCGGATGCTCGGACGCCGCCGCTGCGAAGCCTGCGGAGCGGCCTCGGCCCGTCGCCGCGACGGCTTCTGCTCGGCCGACTGCGCCGGCACCTTCCACCTCTACGAGTGAGCCCGACCGGCCGAGTGCCGGTGGTGAACGTTTCGAAGGCCCGTGATCGACGATCGCGGGCCTTCGTGCTGTCCGGGGAGGGTCGGAGCGCCGGGTGAGGAGCGCCACGGTCGGACTCGGTCGCCCACCGGGTGACGCCGCTCGGTCCGTGGTGGAGGGGTGCGCCTCGAGGGGCGTCGAGCACCGGAGCTGAGCTCCCGCAGGCGAGGGAGGGGAGCGGAGGACCGCAGATGTGCCCCCAGTAGGATTCGAACCTACGCCCCTGCCTCCGGAGGGCAGTGCTCTATCCCCTGAGCTATGGGGGCCAGGAGTGCCTGACCACATTAGCACCCGGGCGGGGCGGGCCCCGACGCCGGGAGCGGTCCTCCCGCATGCCACGATGGAGCCATGCTGCGCACCGTCTCCGCCTCGCTGGATCTGCGTCTCAACGGCCCGACCGACCTGATCTTCCTGGTGGCGGCGACGCCCACGGGCGACTCGTTCGAGGACTCCTTCACCGTCCGGCTCGACGGGCAGGACGTGCCGGTGCGGGAGTTCCCGGCGCGGCACGGCGCCCGCGTGCACCGCGTCGCGGGGAACGAGGGCGACCTGCGGGTCGAGTACCGGGCGCGGGTCGCCGGGCACGGCGCTCCGGACGAGCCGAGCGAGCTCGAGCTCGTCGAGTACCTGCGGCCGAGCCGGTACGCCGAGGCGGACGTGCTCGGCGGGATAGCCCGGCGCGAATTCGGGCGGGCCCGGGGCTTCGAGGCGCTGACGGCCGTCGAGGAATGGGTGCACGGCCACCTGTCGTACGTCTACGGGTCGACGGTCGGCACCGGGGGAGCGGCGCAGGTCATCGAGAGCGGCCAGGGCGTGTGCCGGGACTTCGCGCACACGGTCGCCGGGCTGCTCCGCGCCCTCGACATCCCCGCCCGGGTGACGGCGGTCTACGCGCCGGGCCTCGAGCCGCGGGATTTCCACGCGGTCACGGAGGCCTGGGTGGGCGGCGCCTGGCACGTCGTGGACGCGACCCGGCTGGCTCCGCGCGGGTCGATGCTGCGCATCTCGTCCGGCCGGGACACGGCGGACACCGCGTTCCTCAGCAGCTACCTGACGGACCTGCGCCTGACCGGGATGAGCGTGGAGGCCGACTGCGACGCGGCGCTCGTCGACGACCACGTCTCGCCGGTGCGCCTGGGCTGACGCCCGGGCTCAGCCGGCGAGGACGCCGATCGCCGACCGCACGAGCGGCTCGGGGTCGCCCGGCTCGACGAAGGAGGCGCTGGACGCCTCGATCCAGTACTCGCCGACGAAGGCGTCCGCGACGCCCCGCCCCTCGGCCACCTGGTAGTAGCCCTCGATCTCCGGCGGCTTGCCGTAGGTGGGGACGGCCTTGCTGGTGGTGAAGAACTCGTTCTTGAGCGCCTCGATCACCGCGGGGTCGAGGTGGGCCACGGCCAGCTGCAGCTCGGCGCCCGAATCGTCGGACCATCCGCAGACCAGGCCGTCGTACTGGGCGATCTCCTCGGAGACGGCGGTGGTCCCGATGCCGTCGTCCGGGGAGAATCCGCCCCACAGGCCCGCGAGCGCCGAGGCCGGGACCAGCTGCTCGCAGGCGAGGGGGATCGGCGTGCCGCTGACGGCGCCGCTCGCGCTCGGCTCCGGGTCGGCCGCGGGGGAGCAGCCGGAGAGGGCCGCCGCGGCGAGGGCGACGAGGAGGAGGGCGGCGGGACGGCGCATGCGTCGCACCCTAGCAACGCCGCCCTGCCGAGCGGCCCCGCGGTGCAGGAGGGACGGGGGGCGCGGGCGCGGCGGCCGGTAGAATCGCTCCCCGTGACTCCCGAACAGCTCGCCGCCTCCTTGCACGCCCTCGTCCTCGACGCCGTGCAGCGACGGGGGAGCGATGCGGGCGTCGAGCTCTCGGACGTCGTGCTGGAGCGCCCGAAGAACCGCGACCACGGCGACTGGGCCTCGAACATCGCGATGAAGCTCGCGAAGCGGGTCGGCGCGAACCCGCGCGAGCTCGCCGCCGAGCTGGCCGAGGGGCTGGGCGCGGTCGAGGGCGTCGCCACGGTCGAGGTCGCCGGTCCCGGCTTCCTCAACGTCCGGCTCGAGGCCGCGGCCGCGGGCGCCCTGGCCGGCGCGATCGTCGAGGCGGGCGAGGCCTACGGCACCGGGTCCGCCTACGCCGGCGTCCGGATGAACCTCGAGTTCGTCTCCGCCAACCCCACCGGCCCCATCCACATCGGCGGGACGCGCTGGGCGGCGGTCGGCGACAGCCTGGCCCGGATGCTCCTCTCGCAGGGCGCCGAGGTGACCCGCGAGTACTACTTCAACGACCACGGCGCGCAGATCGACCGCTTCACGCGGAGCCTCCTCGCCGCCCACCGCGGCGAGCCGACCCCGGAGGACGGCTACGGCGGCGCCTACATCGGCGACATCGCCGAGCGCGTCGCGGCCGCCTACCCGGGCGACCTCGCCGTCCTGCCCGAGGAGGAGCTCGCCGAGACCTTCCGCTCGATCGGCGTCGAGCTGATGTTCGGCGAGATCAAGCAGAGCCTGCACGAGTTCGGCGTCGACTTCGACGTGTACTTCCACGAGAACTCCCTGCACGAGTCGCGCGCCGTCGACCGCGCGATCGAGCGCCTCCGCGAGCTCGGGCACATCTTCGAGGCGGACGGCGCCACCTGGCTGCGGACCACCTCGTTCGGCGACGACCGCGACCGCGTCATCATCAAGAGCGACGGGGAGGCGGCCTACATCGCGGGCGACCTCGCCTACTACCTCGACAAGCGCGAGCGCGGCTTCGATCGGGCGATCATCATGCTCGGCGCCGACCACCACGGCTATATCGGCCGGATGATGGCGATGTGCGCGGCGTTCGGCGACACCCCGGGCGTGAACCTCGAGATCCTGATCGGCCAGCTGGTCAACCTGCTCCGCGACGGCGAGGCGGTCCGGATGTCCAAGCGGGCGGGGACCGTCGTCACGATGGAGGACCTCACGGAGGCCGTCGGCGTGGACGCCGCGCGCTATTCGCTGGTGCGCTCCTCGGCCGACTCGACCCTCGACATCGACCTCGACCTGCTGACCAAGCGGAGCAACGACAACCCCGTCTACTACGTGCAGTACGCCCACGCGCGCACCCGCCAGGTCGCGGCGAAGGCCGCGGCGTCGGGCGTCCCCGTCGAGCCGTTCGCGCCCGAGACGCTGGTGCATCCGACCGAGTCGGCGCTGCTCGGCGGCCTGCAGGAGTTCCCGCGCATCGTGGCGCACGCCGCGGAGCTGCGCGAGCCGCACCGCGTCGCGCGGTACCTCGAGGAGGTCGCCGGCCTCTACCACCGCTGGTACGACAACTGCCGGGTCGTGCCGCAGGGCGAGGACCCGGTCGAGGCCGTGCACTCGACCCGGCTGCGCCTGAACGAGGCGACCGGGCAGGTGCTCCGCAACGGGCTCTCCCTGCTGGGCGTCACGGCCCCGGACCGGATGTGAGCGCGTCGGGGGCTGCGCCGCGGCGCCGGCGCGGGGGACGCGCGGCCGTGGTGGTCGTCGTGGTGCTGGTGCTGCTCGTGGTCGCGGCGGTGGTGGGCGACTCGCTCGCCCGCCGCGCCGTCGCGGACCGCGCCGCCGCGAGCCTCCGCGAGGCGCTCGCACTGCCCGCGGACCGGGCGGTGGACGTCGACGTCGCCGGCTGGGCCGTGCTCCCGCAGCTCGTCTCGGGGCGGCTGGACCGGCTCGACCTGCGCAGCTCGGACGTGACGTTCGGCGAGCTCGACGGCGACGTCGCTGCGACCCTGATCGGGGTGCCGGTGAGCGGCGTCGGAGCGGTCGAGTCCGGCAGCACCACGGTCGCGATCGACGCGGCCTCGGTCTCGCGGCTCGTCACCGAGCGCAGCACCGTTCCCGTCGACGAGGTGACCCTGGACGCTCCGCTCGTGCGCGTGACCGCCTCCGTCGAGGTGCTGGGCCTCCGGCTCGGCGCGGGCGTGGGGATGGAGCTCGCGGCCGTGGACGGCGCCATCCGGCTGACCCCGGCCGAGGTCTCCGCCGCCGGTGCGACCTTCTCGGCGACCGACTTCCGCGACCGCTTCGGCGCCGTCTCCGGCGACCTGCTCGCTCCGTCCTCCGTGTGCATCGCGGACTCGGTGCCGCGCGGACTGACGCTGACCGGAGTCGAGGTCGCCGACGAGTCGCTGAACGCGAGCTTCGCGCTCTCTCCGACGTTCCTCAGCGACCCCGCGGAGCAGGAACCGGGCACGTGCGCCTGAGCCCGCGCGGCGCCGCCGCCCCGGACCGGTAGGATCGGAGCCCTGTGCCGGCGTCTTCCGCGGGCCGAACACTGACATCGCTGGCTTCAGGGGTCAATCCGGACCCGCTCGCCCCGCAGTGACGCTCCCACTCTCTCCTGTGAGGTCTCACCCGTGGACACCGTCGACGCCCGCGCCCCCCGGCATCCGCTCGCGCCTGAGTGGCTGCACACGCCCGCCGACCCGAACGCCCTGGCCGACGGCGTGTGGCCGGACAGCGCCGAGCGCGGCGAGGACGGCGGGATCCGGATCGCCGGAGTGCCCGTCGCCGAGCTGGTGCGCGAGCACGGCACTCCTCTCTACGTGGTGGACGAGGCCGACGCCCGCCGCAGGGCCGTCGAGATGCGCGAGGTCTTCGCCCGCGAGCTCGGCCGGATCGGCACCGGCGTCACGGTCTACTACGCGGGCAAGGCGTTCCTCTCGACCGAGGTCGCCCGCTGGATGCGCGACGAGGGCCTGAACCTCGACCTCTCCAGCGGCGGCGAGATGGCAGTGGCCCTCGCCGCCGGGATCGAGCCCGAGCGCTTCGGCCTCCACGGCAACAACAAGTCGCTCCGCGAGATCGACAGGGCCGTCGAGGTGGGCGCGGGCACGATCGTGCTCGACAGCCTCGTCGAGATCGAGCGCGTCGCAGCCGCGGCCGAGCGGCACGGCCGCGTGCAGGCGGTGCGCCTCCGGGTCAACAGCGGAGTGCACGCGCACACCCACGAGTTCCTCGCCACGGCGCACGAGGACCAGAAGTTCGGCCTCGCACTCGCCGACTGCCCGGCCGCGGTCGCCCGCATCCGCTCCTTCTCCTCCCTGCGGTTCCTCGGGCTGCACTGCCACATCGGATCCCAGATCTTCGGCTCCGCCGGGTTCGCGGAGTCGGCGTCGCGCCTGCTCGACGTCCACGCGGCACTGCTCGCGGACGGGCCCGTGCCGGAGCTCAACCTCGGCGGCGGCTTCGGCATCGCGTACACCAGTGCCGACGACCCGACCCCGATCGCCGAGATCGCGGCCGCCGTCGCCGACGCGGTCGCCGAGCAGTGCTCCGCCCGCGGCGTCCCGGTGCCGCACATCGCGATCGAGCCCGGCCGCTCGCTGATCGGGCCCGCCGGCGTCACCCTCTACGAGGTGGGCACCGTGAAGGATGTGACGGTCGGCTCCGAGGGCTCGACCGCGGTCCGCCGCTACGTCAGCGTCGACGGCGGCATGAGCGACAACGCCCGTCCGGCGCTCTACGGCGCCGACTACACGGCGCGGATCGCCGACCGCTCCTCCTCGGCCGAGCCCGCCCTCGTGCGGGTGGCCGGGAAGCACTGCGAGTCGGGCGACATCGTCGTCCACGACGACTTCCTGCCCGCGGACGTGCGGCCGGGCGACCTGCTCGCCGTCGCCGCGACCGGCGCCTACTGCTGGTCGCTCGCCAGCAACTACAACTACCTCGGGCGCCCCCCGGTGGTCGCCGTCCGCGACGGGCGCTCGCGCGTCCTCGTGCGCGGCGAGACCGAGGAGGACCTCCTCCGCCGCGACGCCGGCATCGAACGAAAGGCCACCTCCCGATGATCGAGTACCGCAGCCTCCGCGTCGCCCTGCTGGGCGCCGGGTCCGTCGGTGCCCAGGTGGCGCGCCTCCTGCTCGACCACGGCGACGAGCTCGCCCAGCGCGTGGGGGCGCCGCTGGAGCTCGTGGGCGTGGCCGTCAGGGACGTGGACGCGCCCCGCACCGCCGACATCCCGAAGCACCTGCTCACCACCGACGCCGAGTCGCTGATCCTGGGCGCCGACATCGTGGTCGAGCTGATCGGCGGGCTCGAGCCCGCCCGCAGCCACATCCTCACGGCGATCTCGTCGGGCGCGGACGTGATCACGGCCAACAAGGCGCTGCTCGCCGCCCACGGCAACGAGCTCTTCGAGGCCGCCGACCAGGTGGGCGCCCAGCTCAACTACGAGGCGGCCGTCGCCGGCGCGATCCCGATCATCCGGCCGCTGCGCGACAGCCTCGCCGGCGACCGGGTCCACCGCATCCTCGGCATCGTCAACGGCACGACCAACTACATCCTCGACCGGATGGACACCGAGCACGCGAGCCTCGAGGACGCGCTCGCCCGCGCGACCGAGCTCGGCTACGCCGAGTCCGACCCGACCGCCGACATCGAGGGCTACGACGCGGCGCAGAAGGCGGCGATCCTCGCCCGCCTCGCTTTCCACACCGACGTCCCGGTCACCCTGGTGCACCGCGAGGGCATCACCGGCATCACGAAGGCGCAGGTCGACCAGGCCCGCGACTCCGGCTACGTGATCAAGCTGCTCGCGATCTGCGAGCGGCTGACCGACGCCAAGACCGGCGTGGAGGGCGTGTCCGCGCGGGTCTACCCCGCGCTCGTGCACCGCTCCCACCCGCTCGCGGCCGTGCACGGGGCCAACAACGCGGTCTTCGTCGAGGCGGAGGCGGCCGGCGACCTGATGTTCTACGGCGCCGGCGCCGGCGGGATCGAGACGGCCTCCGCCGTCCTCGGCGACGTCGTGTCGGCCGCCCGCCGCCACGTCGTCGGCGGCCCCGGCCTGGTGACCAGCGCGAGCTCCGGGCTCGCGGTCCTCCCGATCGGCCACGTCACCACCCGGTACCAGGTCACCCTCGAGGTGCTCGACCGCCCCGGCGTGCTCGCGCAGATCGCGGGCGTCTTCGCCGACCACGGCGTCTCGGTCGAGACCCTGGTGCAGACCCCGCCCGGCGCCGACCCGCTGGAGGAGCAGGGCGGTGCGGAGCGGCGCGAGCCTACCGCTACCCTGGTCATCGGCACGCACGCCGCGGCGGAATCCGATCTGGCGGCCACCGTCACCGCCCTCCATTCCCATGGTTTCGTCGGCGCCGTGACGTCCGTTCTACGAGTTGAAGGAGCCTGAGATGGCCAAGCAGTGGCGCGGAGTCCTGCACGAGTACGCGGACCGCCTCGATGTCACCGAGGCGACCCCGGTCATCACTCTCGGCGAGGGCGGCACGCCGCTCATCCCCGCGGCGGCCCTCTCGGCGCGCACGGGCGCGAAGGTGTGGGTCAAGTACGAGGGCATGAACCCGACCGGCTCCTTCAAGGACCGCGGCATGACCATGGCGATCTCGAAGGCCGTCGAGCACGGCGCGAAGGCCGTCATCTGCGCTTCGACCGGCAACACCTCCGCGTCGGCCGCCGCCTACGCGACGCACGCCGGCATCACCGCGGCCGTCCTGGTGCCGGAGGGCAAGATCGCCCTGGGCAAGCTCAGCCAGGCGATCGCGCACAACGCGCAGCTGCTGCAGGTGCAGGGCAACTTCGACGACTGCCTCGACATCGCCCGCGACCTCGCGAAGAACTACCCGGTCCACCTGGTCAACTCGGTGAACCCGGACCGCATCGCCGGCCAGAAGACCGCGGCCTTCGAGGTCGTCGAGGTGCTGGGCGACGCGCCGGACTTCCACATCGTCCCGGTCGGCAACGCGGGCAACTACACCGCCTACTTCCGCGGCTACTCGGAGGAGCTGGAGCGCGGCGAGTCGACCCGCCTCCCGCGCATGTTCGGCTTCCAGGCCGAGGGCTCCGCTCCGATCGTGCACGGCGCCCCGGTCCGCCACCCCGAGACGATCGCCAGCGCGATCCGGATCGGCAACCCGGCCTCGTGGGAGCTCGCCCTCAACGCGCGCACCGTCAGCGACGGCTACTTCGGCGCGATCAGCGACGAGAAGATCCTCGAGGCGTACCGCATCCTCGCGGGCGAGGTCGGCGTCTTCGTCGAGCCGGCGTCGGCGATCAGCGTCGCGGGGCTCCTCGAGCGCGCCGAGGCCGGAGCGATCCCGAAGGACGCGACCGTCGTCCTGACGGTCACCGGCCACGGGCTCAAGGACCCGCAGTGGGCGCTCCGCACGGCCGACGGCGCGGACATCACGCCGACCGTCGTCCCGGTCGACACCGCCGCGATCGCGGACGTGCTGGGGCTGGCCGGCGCATGACCTCGGCGGTTCCCGTCGGCCGCACCGTCCACGTCAAGGTCCCCGCCACCTCGGCGAACCTGGGCCCCGGCTTCGACACGCTCGGCCTGGCGCTCTCGTTCTACGACGAGCTCGACGTGACGGCCGTCGCGGCCACGGGTGCGCGGGTCACCGTGCACGGGGTCGGCGAGGGAGAGGTGGCGACCGACGAGACGAACCTCGTCGTGCAGGCCATCGCGTACACGTTCGCCGACCAGCGGCAGGAGATGCCCGGCATCGAGGTGATCGCGCGCAACATCATCCCGCACGGCCGCGGGATGGGCTCGTCCGGCGCCGCGATCGTCTCCGGCATCATGGCCGCGAAGGGCCTGCTCGAGGGCGTCGTCGAGCTCGACTCGGACGACCTCCTCCGCATCGCCACCGAGATGGAGGGGCACCCCGACAACGTGGCGCCCGCACTGTTCGGCGGCCTCACCATCGCCTGGGTCGAGCCGCACGCCTCTGGCGCCGACGACTCGCCGCTGCGACCGCGCTCCAAGAAGCTCATGGTCCACCGCGGCGTGTCCCCGGTCGTCTTCGTGCCCGAGCACACCATGTCGACGCGGCTGGCACGCTCGCTGCAGCCGCAGAGCGTGCCGCACGAGGACGCGGTGTTCAACGTCTCGCGCTCCTCGCTCCTGATCGCCGCCCTCATCCAGAGCCCGGAGCTGCTGTTCGCGGCGACCGAGGACAAGCTGCACCAGAACTACCGCGCGGCCGCCATGCCCGAGACCTCAGCGCTGATCGCGCTGCTGCGCTCGCACGGCTACGCGGCCGTCGTCTCGGGTGCCGGACCGAGCGTCCTGGTGCTCTGCAGCGACCCCGCCCAGCGCCTCGCCGCCGCGGATCTGGTGGAGCGGGAGGCCCCCACGCCGTGGCGCGCGCACATGCTGGCCGTCGACTTCAAGGGTGCTACAGTGGGGACCGCATCCCGAGGAACCGCGTAACGAGCGGAATCTGTCCGACGGATCGTCCCGACAACCACGGCCATCACATCGTGTGAAGGGCGCCCCTGCTCCTCTTGCAGACCGGCGCCTGGTCTCCGGGCCCTCTCCTCGCTCTCTGCGGCAGTCGGTCCCGGCGGCCGAGAGCATCGCGTGGATCAGAACACGCGATGGCACCGCACGGTCGATGAGCTCTCCCGGTGAGCACTCGTTCCCGGGGGGAAGGAACCCTCTCCAGTGACAGACGTCAACACCTACGGCTCGACCGTGGACCTCACCGCCGACCTCTCCGGTCTGCGCGTCGCCGAGCTCCAGGCTCTCGCGACGCGGCTCGGCCTCGGCGGCGCCTCCAAGCTCCGCAAGGGCGAGCTGGTCCAGGCCATCTCGGACCTGCGCGCCGCCTCCGCCGAGGACGCGCCCGCCGCGATCGCCGACGCGGTCGCTCCGGACGACGCAGCGGTCGCCCCGGACGTCGACGCCACCGGCGTCGAGGCCGAGCCGGCCGATGTGGCCGAGCAGTCCGCTCCGCAGCCCGAGGCGCCGGCGGAGCTGCCGACGCCCGTCGAGAGCACCGAGGCCGACACGGCCGACGTCCTCGAGCAGGCCGCGCCCACCGTCGACGAGCCCTCCGCGACGGCCGCCGAGTCGGCCCCCGTCGAGCTCGAGCTCCCCGCGGCGGCCGAGCCGGTCGCCGAGCCCGCCGAGCGCGCGCCCCGCCGACGCAGCTCGCGCCGCGCCTCCAGCGGCACCGTCGCCGCCGGCGAGCACCTCAACATCCCCGGCGGGACCGGCGTCGAGTCGCTGATCCCCGACCTCCCCGTCATCGAGCAGGACCGCGACGCCGACCAGGCCGCGAAGCCCGTCATCGACATCGAGCTGCCCAACGGGCCGGAGTCGGACGACTCCTCCCGCGAGGGCGGCCAGCGCGAACGCCGCGGACGCCGCCGCAGCCGCGGGGGCGTCTCCGAGCAGAGCGAGCAGGCCGAGCAGGCGCCCGCCGAGAACGACGCCGACTCCTCCGAATCCGGCGACCAGCAGGAGCAGCAGGGCGGAGACCAGCAGCAGAACGGCGACCAGCAGGGCACCGGCCGCGGCCGCAACCGACGCAACCGGAACCGCAACCGCGGGGACGACCGCCAGAACGACGCTCAGCAGAGCCCCGCCGCGCAGTCCCAGCCGCAGAACGGCCAAGGCGCGCGCGGCGCCGCGCAGTCCGAGGGCCAGCAGGCTCCTCAGCAGAACGGCTCCGGACAGCCCCAGAACGGCCAGCAGGCCGAGGGCGAGGACGGCCGCCGCAGCCGCTACCGCGACCGCAAGCGCCGCGGCGGAGCGATCGGCGACGACTTCGAGCCCGAGATCGGCGAGGACGACGTCCTCATCCCGGTCGCCGGCATCCTCGACGTCCTCGACAACTACGCCTTCGTGCGCACCACCGGGTACCTGCCCGGCGTCAGCGACGTCTACGTCTCCCTCGGCCAGGTCAAGAAGTACAACCTGCGCAAGGGCGACGCGGTCGTCGGCGCCATCCGCCAGCCCCGCGAGGGCGAGGGCGGCGGCCGCCAGAAGTACAACGCGATCGTCCGCGTCGACTCGATCAACGGCCAGACCGTCGAGGAGGCCGCTGCGCGCGTCGAGTTCCAGAAGCTCACGCCGCTCTACCCGACCGAGCGCCTGCGCCTCGAGACCGAGCCCGGCAAGCTGACCCAGCGGATCATCGACCTGGTCGCCCCGATCGGCAAGGGACAGCGCGGCCTGATCGTCGCGCCGCCCAAGGCAGGCAAGACCATCGTCCTGCAGCAGATCGCCAATGCGATCGTGCAGAACAACCCGGAGGTCCACCTGATGGTCGTCCTGGTCGACGAGCGTCCGGAGGAGGTCACCGACATGCAGCGCACCGTGCGCGGCGAGGTCGTCGCCTCCACCTTCGACCGCCCGGCCGAGGACCACACGACCGTCGCCGAGCTCGCGATCGAGCGCGCCAAGCGCCTGGTCGAGCTGGGCCACGACGTGGTCGTGCTGCTCGACTCCATCACCCGTCTCGGCCGCGCCTACAACGTGACCGCTCCTCCCTCGGGCCGCGTGCTCTCGGGCGGCGTGGACGCCTCGGCGCTGTACCCGCCGAAGAAGTTCTTCGGAGCGGCGCGCAACATCGAGAACGGCGGCTCGCTCACCATCCTCGCGACGGCGCTCATCGAGACCGGCTCGAAGATGGACGAGGTGATCTTCGAGGAGTTCAAGGGCACCGGCAACATGGAGCTCCGCCTCTCCCGTCACCTCGCCGACAAGAGGATCTTCCCCGCCGTCGACGTGAACGCCTCCGGCACGCGCCGCGAGGAGATGCTGCTCAGCGCCGACGAGGTCAAGATCACCTGGAAGCTGCGCCGCGCCCTCGCCGGGCTCGACCAGCAGCAGGCGCTGGAGATCATCCTGTCGCGCCTGAAGGAGACCTCGTCCAACGTCGAGTTCCTCATGCAGGTCTCGAAGTCGGCCGTCGGCCCGGCCACCGCCGGCCACGGCAACGGCCACCACTAGCGCCCCGACGTCCGCGGTCGCCCCTGTCACCGGGGGCGGCCGCGGGCGTTTTCGCGTCCCCGGGCGATGAGCCCGACCCCGACCACCTCCGGAAGCCAGGACCCCATGTTCGAATCCGTCAGCGTCCTCCTCGCCGAGCACGAGGACCTGCAGACGCAGCTCTCCGACCCGGCCCTCCACGCCGATGCCGCCCGCGCCAAGAAGGTCAACCGGCGCTACGCGGAGCTGAGCCAGATCAAGTCGGCCCACTCCGCCTGGATCCAGGCCGGCGAGGACCTCGAGGCCGCGCGCGAGCTCGCCCGCGAGGACGAGGCCTTCGCGGAGGAGGTCCCCGAGCTGGAGGAGTCGCTGCGGGTGGCGCAGGAGAAGCTGCGGCGCCTGCTCATCCCGCGCGACCCCGACGACGGCCGCGACGTCATCATGGAGATCAAGGGCGGCGAGGGCGGAGCCGAGAGCGCGCTGTTCGCAGCCGACCTCCTCCGGATGTACCTCCACTACGCCGAGGCGAAGGGCTGGAAGACGGAGATCCTGGACCGCGACGAGTCCGACCTCGGCGGCTACAAGAACGTGCAGGTCGCGATCAAGAGCAACGCCACCGATCCCTCGCAGGGCGTGTGGGCGCACCTCAAGTACGAGGGCGGCGTGCACCGGGTGCAGCGCGTCCCCGTGACCGAGTCGCAGGGGCGGATCCACACCTCGACCACGGGCGTGCTCGTGTTCCCCGAGGTGGACGCGCCCGAGGAGGTCGCGATCAACCAGAACGACCTGAAGATCGACGTCTACCGCTCCTCCGGTCCCGGCGGGCAGTCCGTCAACACGACCGACTCCGCCGTGCGGATCACCCACCTCCCGACCGGCATCGTCGTGTCGATGCAGAACGAGAAGAGCCAGCTGCAGAACCGCGAGGCGGGCATGCGCGTGCTGCGCGCCCGCATCCTGGCCCGCCAGCAGGAGGAGATCGCCGCGGCGGCCTCGGACGCGCGCAAGACGCAGATCCGCACGATGGACCGCTCCGAGCGCATCCGGACCTACAACTTCCCCGAGAACCGCATCGCCGACCACCGCACCGGCTACAAGGCGTACAACCTCGACGGAGTGATGAACGGCGCGCTCGACCCGGTGGTGGAGAGCGCCATCCAGGCCGACGAGGAGGCCCGCCTGGCCGACATCGGCTCCGAGGAGGCGTGACCCTCGTGACCACCGGCGTCGACGCGCGCACCCTCCTCGCGGACGCGGTCGCCCGCCTCGCCGCCGCCCGCGTCCCCACACCGGACGTCGACGCGGAGCTGCTTCTCGGGCACCTGCTCGGGCTCGGCCGCGGCCGGCTGCAGGCGCGCCTCATCACGGGGCTGACCGTCGACGACGAGCACGCCGCGGCGTTCGCGAGCGCGATCGAGCGCCGGTCGGCTCGCGAGCCGCTGCAGCACATCACCGGGATCGCACCGTTCCGCTCGCTCGAGCTCGCGGTCGGACCCGGCGTGTTCGTGCCGCGACCCGAGACCGAGGGCGTCGCGCAGATCGCGATCGACGCGCTCCGTGCGGTCGTCGACCCGGAGCCGATCGCCGTCGACCTCGGCACGGGCAGCGGAGCCCTGGCGCTCGCGCTCGCGCATGAGGTGCCGCACGCGCGAGTGATCGGCGTGGAGAACGCTCCCGAGGCGTTCATCTGGGCCCGCGGCAACCGCGAGCGGCTCGGGCTCGAGAACGCCCGCATCGTCTTCGACGACCTCGCCCGCGCACTTCCCGAGCTGGACGGCACCGTCTCGGTCGTCGTCTCGAACCCGCCCTACATCCCGGCCGCCGCCGTCCCGCGCGACCCGGAGGTGCGCCTGTTCGACCCGCCCTCGGCGCTCTACGGCGGCGAGGACGGCCTGGACGTCGTCCGCTCGCTCTCGGCGACCGCCCTCCGCCTGCTCCGCTCCGGGGGAGTGCTGGTGATGGAGCACGGCGAGCTGCAGGGCGCCGAGATCCGCGCCCTGCTCACCGCCGACGGGTGGCGCGGAGCGACCACGCAGCGCGACCTCACCGGCCGCGACCGCGCGACGGTGGCGGTGCGCTGACGCGTCGCGGAGCTCTGCTAGCGTCAGCGGCGATCCGGTGGCCGCACCGGGCAGGCAGGCTCGGGAGGCTCGCATCGCCGCCGCACGCGATCGGCCGCGCCGTGGGCTCCGCCGCCCGCTGCTGATCGTCCTGGCCGTCGTGGTGGTCGCGGCCCTCGTCGTGGTCGCCGTGCGGCTCCTCGAGCGGAGCGACGGAACTGCTCCCGTGGCCTGCGCGCCGTCGTCCGCCTCCGCGTCGCCCGCGCCTGCGATCGGCTCGGTCGACGACTACCTGGGCGGCCGGTCCTACCTCCGCGGCGTGAACGTGTTCGACCTGCAGTCGCGCGTCGACGTCGGAGTCGACTGCACCGCCGGGAATCCGGCCGAGAGCTACGAGTTCCTCGCGGACCGCGGACTCACCCTGGTCCGGCTCGCGGTGCCCTGGTCGCTCCTGCAGCCGCAGGCCGACGGGGAGAGCACCGACGACGCTCTGGCGAAGGGGCTCGATCCGGCGGCGGTCGCGCTGCTCCGGACCGAGATCGCCGCCATCGGCGCCGCCGGCATGCGCGTCGTGCTCGACCTGCACAACAACGGCACCTATCCGGCGAGCCAGGGCGATCTGCCCGAGGGGACCGTCTGGTTCGGATCCGGGCTCTCGGTATCCCAGGCGCAGAGGGTCTGGACTCTGCTCGCGGCGGAGTTCCAGGACGACGGACGCATCGCCGCCTACGACCTCTTCAACGAGGTGAAGCGAGCGCTGGTCCCCGTCGAGACCTACAAGGCCTACACCCAGGCCGTGGTGTCGGCCGTCCGGGGAACCGGCGATCGGCACACGATCTGGGTCGAGGGGATGCGGGAGGCGTCGACGGGCACGGTCGCCGCGATCGCACCCGACGGGCCGTGGATCCAGGACCCGCTGGACCGGACCGTGTACTCGCAGCACTTCTACCCCGGCGGCACGGGCACGACCCTGCGCTCGGACAAGCAGGGCGGCACCGACGAGCATGTCTTCGTGGCGGCGGTGACGACCTTCGGGCAGTGGTGCCGCCGGTACGGGGTGCACTGCTCGGTCGGGGAGGTCGGCTGGCCCAGCGATCAGAGCCTCTCTCTCACCGCGGGCGGCGCGGGCTCCTGGACGGACGTCGGCGAAGCCTTCTACACGGCACCGACTGGCTGTTCCCGCTGATCGAGAACGACGAGCCTCTGGTGGTGGTCGCCGTGGGCGGCACGCCGGAGTCCTCGGCCAAAGCGGCGGAGGCGGTCGCCGCCCGCACGTCCCGGATGACCTGGCTCGCGTACGACGGATTCGACCAGCAGTGGCACGGCATCGGCGAGGAGCGGCCGCTCGCCGAGTCGCTCGCCCGTGCCGATCTCGTCCTGGTCGGGATGGGCATGCCCCGCCAGGAGCGCTGGATCCTGGAGAACCGGGACCTCGCCCCGCGGGCGGCGTTCGCGAACGTGGGGGGGGCTGCCTCGACTACATCGCCGGCACGCAGGCGCTCGCCCCGCGGTGGATGGGCGCCCTGGGCGTGGAGTGGCTGTTCCGCCTGGCGCGCGACCCGCGCCGGCTCGCGGCCCGCTACCTCCTCGAGCCGCTGCAGCTGCTCCGCATCGTCCTGTCCGGCCGGTCCCGCGCGAAGCGGACGCCCGGCCCGTGCGACTCTCCGCGGCCCTCCGGCCGGGTGTCGACCGGAGTCGGTCCGCACTGATCCCCGCCGGCGGGCCGCCTCAGGCCTGAGCGGAGTACTTCTCCTCGGTGGCGGCCTTCGCGGGGCGCCACCAGTCCTCGTTGGCGCGGTACCAGTCGATGGTGGCGGCGAGTCCGGCGTCGAAGTCGGTGTAGCGGGGGCGCCAGTCGAGTTCGGTGCGCAGGCGGGTGGAGTCGATGGCGTAGCGGAGGTCGTGTCCGGCGCGGTCGGTGACGTGGTCGAAGGCGTCCTCGGGTTGTCCGAAGGCGGTGAGGATGCGGGTGACGACGTCGAGGTTGCTCTTCTCGCCGTCGGCGCCGATGAGGTAGGTCTCGCCGATCTCGCCGCGGTCGATGATGGCCCAGACGCCGGTGTTGTGGTCGTCGACGTGGATCCAGTCGCGGACGTTGGCGCCGGTGCCGTAGAGCTTGGGGCGGATGCCGTCGATGGCGTTGGTGATCTGGCGGGGGATGAACTTCTCGACGTGCTGGTAGGGGCCGTAGTTGTTGGAGCAGTTGGAGATCGTGGCGCGCACGCCGAAGGAGCGCACCCAGGCGCGCACGAGGAGGTCGCTGGCGGCTTTGGTCGAGGAGTAGGGGCTGGAGGGGTTGTAGGGGGTGTGCTCGGTGAAGCGCGCGGGGTCCTCGAGCTCGAGGTCGCCGTACACCTCGTCCGTCGAGATGTGGTGGTACCGCACGTCGTGCGCGCGCACCGCCTGCAGGAGCGCGAAGGTGCCGATGACGTTCGTCGCGAGGAAGGGCGTCGGGTCGTGCAGGGAGTTGTCGTTGTGCGACTCCGCGGCGAAATGGACCACCAGATCCGCATCAGCGACCAGCCGGTCCACCAGCTCGGCGTCGGCGACGTCGCCCTCGACCAGCCGCACGCGGTCGGCGACGGGGGCGAGGGAGTCGCGGCTGCCCGCGTAGGTGAGCTTGTCGAGCACGGTGATCCGTGCGTCGGGACGCTCGCGCAGGGTGAGGTGGACGAAGTTGCTGCCGATGAAGCCGGCACCGCCGGTGACGAGGATCCGCACGGGTTCTCCTGGAGGTCGGGAAGGTCGGGGGAGGCCGGGCTCAGCGGCCCGCGTTCACGCCTTCGAGGCTGAGCAGGCGGTGGAGGTAGGCGCCGTATCCGCTCTTGACCAGCGGTGCGGCGAGCTCGGCGAGGCGGGCGTCGTCGATCCAGGAGTTGCGCCAGGCGATCTCCTCGATGCAGCCGATCTTGAATCCCTGCCTCTGCTCGATCACGCGCACGAACTCCGTCGCCTCGATCATGGAATCGAAGGTCCCGGTGTCGAGCCAGGCCGTTCCCCGGTCGAGCACCTGGACGTTCAGCCGCCCCGCCTCGAGGTAGCGCTCGTTGATCGTCGAGATCTCGAGCTCGCCGCGGGCCGAGGGCGTGATCGTCTTCGCGATCGCCACGACGTCGTTGTCGTAGAAGTAGAGGCCGGGCACGGCGTAGTTGCTGCGCGGCTGCTCGGGCTTCTCCTCGATGGAGACGGCTCGGAAGTGCTCGTCGAACTCGACGACCCCGTAGGCGCGCGGGTCGGCGACCTGGTAGGCGAAGATGACGGCGCCCTCGATCGTGGTGTTCGCCGCGAGGGCGGTGCCCAGGGCGGTGCCGTGGAAGATGTTGTCGCCCAGGACCAGGGCGACCGACTCGTCGCCGATGAACTCCTCGCCGATCAGGAACGCCTGCGCGAGCCCGTCGGGGGAGGGCTGCACGGCGTACTCGATCCGCATGCCCAGGCTCGACCCGTCGCCCAGCAGGGCGCGGAACTGGTCGTTGTACTCGGGGGTCGTGATCACGAGGACCTCGTCGATCCCGGCCATCATCAGCGTCGACAACGGGTAGTAGATCATCGGCTTGTCGTAGATCGGCATCAGCTGCTTCGAGATGCCCTTGGTGATCGGCCACAACCGCGACCCCGAACCACCCGCGAGGACGATGCCCCTCATCGGAGCAGCCCCGGGTGAGGAGCGGCGGCGGGGGTCCGCTGCACCGCCGAGGGGAGCGTGAAGATCTGCGGGGAGAGGGTCACGGAGCCGACTCTATCGGCGGCGCCTCGGTGCCTCCGCATGCCGGTGCAGCGGGCGCGGAACCCGTGGCGGGGACTGACGGTCGAGCGACCGCTGCCGACGCGATCCGACTCCGTGAGCGGCGCGCACGCCGCCTCCGCGTCCGTATCGCGCCTCCCACTCGGAGGCCGCCGGGCACGGGGATAACTTCTCCGACGTCCGCGGCTCCGCCTGCCGCGACGGAGAGAGGTACCGCCCTGTGCACGAGGTCATCGACCAGCGGGACTCCGCGCTCCTCCCGTCTCCCGGTCCCTGCCGCCGATCCCCCCTGACGGGGGGAGTCCGCCCGTGCTGACCATCGGGATCGTCGCCCTCGACGCCTGGCACGCGGCTCCGCTCGAGCGCGCCTGGCGCCGCCAGGGGCACCGCGTGGTCGTGGTGACCGGTGACCCGGAGGGGTTCAGCGGGGCGGAGCTCCGCCCCAGCGTGCTCGCCCGCTTCCTCGAGCCCGCCGGCCGGAGGGGCGCCGGGTCCGTCGGGCTCGCCGTCGTCACGCGCCGGGCCCGCCGACTGCTCGCCCCGGAGCGGCCCGACCTCGTGGTGGCTCTCCCGGGGACGGCCGTGGAGCTCGCCGGGCTCGCTCCGACGACCGTCCTCCTGGCCGACGACCTCCCGGCACTCCCGCGCCTCCGGTTCGAGGAGGAGCGCCGCGGTGCTGTCGTCGTCACCCCGACGGAGCGGCTCGCGTCAGCCCTCGCGGGAACGGTCGTGCCCCTGGGCCTGCCGGACGCGTCGTTCCCGACGCCGTCCGCCCCCGACGGGCCCCTCCGCTTCGCCGCCGTGGGAGCCTCCGGTCTCGACGGGGGCACCGAGCGGCTCGATCTCCTCGCCCGGCTGGACGGCACCGAGTACGTCACCGTGATCGACGACGGCGGCGGGATCTCCGACGACCTCGCATCGGGGCTGCGCTCCGTCGGCGAGCAGGACCGCGACGGCGTCGTCGAGGTGCTCCGCCACTCCCACGCGTACGCCCATCTGACGCCGTCGACGACCGGCGCGGCCGCCGGACTCGACGCGCTGGCGAGCGGGCTGCCGGTCCTCGCGATCGAGTCGAGCGTCCTGGCCGATCTCTGCGCGGCGGGGGCGGGCGTGGTCCTCTCCGACGACGCGACGCGCGAGGAGTACGAGGACGCCCTCCGCCGGCTCCGACGCGAGTGGACGGCTCTCTCCCGGGGGGCCTCCGAGCTCGCGCGGGAGCGCTCGTGGTCCGTCGCGGCCGAGGAGATCCTCGCCCTCGCGGAGGGACGCGTCCGTGTCGCCTGAACCGGTCCCGACTGTCGGCGCCTCCGCCGACGCGATGCTGCCGAACGCCGTCGCCCTGCGCCTGGCCGCCGTGCTGGTGCAGTACACCCTGCGGACGCACGGCGTCCGCAGCCTCGTGGTGAAGGGCGAGGGTCTGCACCGCCAGGGGATCCGCGCCCCGATGAGGTCGGCCGACGTCGACATCTGGGTCGACCCCGAGCGCTTCGACGAGGCTCTCGGGCTGCTCGCCTCGATGGGCTGGCGCCGCCGCGCCGAGGCTCTCAGCTGGACGCTCTTCGTCGACCACTCGATCACGCTCGTCCACCCCTCGTGGCCGTGCGACGTCGACGTCCACCGCTCCTTCCCGGGTGCCTTCGAGGAGGAGCGGATCGTCTTCGACCGCCTCTGGGCGGCCGCCGAGGATCTGCCGCTGAGCGACGAGACCCTGCGGATCCCCGGGCGCGCGCACCACCTCGTGCTGCACGCCCTGCACCAGCTGCGCAGCGCGCGCTCCGCCTCGGCGACCACGGCGCTGGCGGTTCTGAAGGCGCACGCCGCCGGCCTTCCGAGCGAGGAGCGCGAGGCGATCCGCGACGCGGCCGTCGAGCTCGGCGCGCAGACGCCGATGACGGAGCTCCTCACCTCCTGGGGAGTCCCCGCCGCGCCTGAGGAGCGCTACCGGCACGCCCAGACTCTCTGGGACGTGCGCCGCAGCTCCGACCGGCACACCTTCAACTGGCTGCACGCCGTGGCGTCCGCTCCCTGGCGCCTGAAGGGAGGCCTGCTGCTGAGAGCCGCCTTCCCCACCCGCGCGGATCTCGAGGCGAGCCATCCCGAGGCGACGACGATCCGACGTCGGCTCCGGCTCCGGGGGGAGCGGACCCTGCGGGCGCTCCGAGGCCTCCCCTCCGCCCTCACCGGTTTCGCCAGGGTGGCGCTGAGCGGCCGCAGCGAGGAGCAGGGCCCGGCGTCCTCGTTCGATGCGATCGCGGCGACCACGGCGCCGGTGAGCGACCTCCCGGCCTCGTCCGATCCCGCGGCGAGCGCCGTGCATCCGGTGGAGGCCTCCGCCGGGGCGCAGGGTGGCAGCGCGCCGCCGGCCCAGCGCTTCGCCGTCGAGCGCACGGACCGTCAGGTCTACGTGCTCGACCTGTCCCGCCCGTCGGTGCCCCCGATCGTGCTCTCGCTGAGCGCCGCCTCGGTCTTCGAGGCCGTGATCCGGCAGCGCCGACCCCGGGACGAGGTCGTCGACCTCCTCGCCGATCACTACGATGTCGACCGCGGGACGATGGGCCGCGACGTCGACGCCGTCCTGGCCGAACTCGACGTCCGCTTCCCGGGCGCGGTTCCCGACGGGGCGCTCTCATGAGGGCCGCCCGTTCCCGATCCCTGCGGATCCTGCACGTCCTCGACTCCTTCGAGGACGGCGGAGCGCAGCGTGTGGCCCTCTCCCTGGGCGCGTGGAGCCGCGAGCACGGCTGCGAGACCGCCTACTGGGGGCGTCCCGGGCCGCTCAGCGACCGCGCCGCGCAGGAGTCGCCCGTCTTCGTGGTGCCGAGACCGAGACAGGGCTTCGCCGCCGATTTCCGCGGCCTCGCTCTCGCCGTCCGCCGGTTCCGCCCGCACATCCTGCACGCCCACCAGCGCCGCGAGGCTCTGCTGGCCCTCCTCATCGGCGCCGCGCTCGGTGTCCCCGTGGTCGAGCACGCGCACACCGAGCTGCCCGGGATCGACAGGCGAGCGCTCTCCTTCCGCTCCCGGCGGGTGTTCGCCGTCTCCGCCTCCGTGGGGCGGATGGTCGTCGAGGGCTACGGCCGCCCGCAGGATCGCGTCGTGGTCACCGGCAACGCCCCGGCGAACGTCACCGCGGAGCCCGCGAGCGCGCCGGAACTCGCCGAGCCGGTCGTCCGCGTCCTCGGCATCGGGCGGCTCGCGGAGCAGAAGGACCCGGTCCGCTTCCTCGCGGCCGTCGAGGCCCTCGCCCGGGTCCGGCCCGTCACCGGCACCTGGCTCGGCAACGGTCCGATGCTGCCGGTGCTGCGCGAGCGCGCCCGGGGAGCCGGAGTGGTCGACTTCGCCGGTCCGTCGGCGGACGTGACCGGAGCGCTGGACGCGGCGCACCTCCTCCTGTCGACCTCGCGGTGGGAGGGGACTCCGCTCGTGATGCTGGAGGCGATGGCCCGCCGTCGCCCGGTCGTGGCGACCGACGTCGGCGGTGTGGGCGAGCTGCTCGCCGACGGTCGGGGCCTCCTGCTCCCCGCCGACGCCGACGGGGAGCGGATCGCCGAGCTCCTCGCCGCCGCTCTGGAGCGACCCGAGGGGCTCCTGATGCAGGCCGACCGCGCGAAGGCGTGGGTGGACGAGGCCGCCTCACCCGACGCCGTCTTCGGACCCGTCGTCGCCGCCTACCGCGAGCTCGGGGGCCGACGGTGAGCGGGGGCGTGCACTCGGTGACCGTCGTGGCTCCCTGCTACAACGCGATCGCCCGGCTCGACGGCTTCCTCGCGCGGCTCGCACTCACTCTCGGACCGGGGATGCGGGTCGTCCTCGTCGACGACGCGTCCTCGGACGGCACGGCGGAGGTGCTCGAGAAGTGGGCCGAGGGACGCGAGGACGCCCGGGTCCTGCTCCTCGAGCAGAACGGCGGCGTCGCTGCCGCCCGGAACCGCGCCCTCGACGGCATCGACTCCGAGTTCGTCTGGTTCGTGGACGTCGACGACGAATGGGACACGGAGATCCTCCGGACCCTCACCGCCGAGGCCGAGCGGACGGCGGCCGACGTCGTCGTCTGCCGGGCGCTCTACCGCACCCGGCAGTCGACCTCCGGACGCGTGATCGACGGGCTCGACCGGCGCGAACTGGTCTCGTCCGAACTCGCTCTCGAGCGGATGGCGTCCGGGCGCCTGCACGGCTTCCTCTGGAACAAGCTCTTCCGCCGCGCCGTCCTGCAGGAGGAGCTCTTCCCGCGCTTGAGCTCCCAGTCCGACTTCGTCGGCGTGCTGCGGGCGGTCCAGGCGTCGGAACGGGTGCTCTTCGTGCCGGAGATCCTCTACTCCTACGTCCACACGGCGTCCTCGATCACCCGTCGGCGCGACCCGGACCTCCGGAACCTCCTGGTCTGCGCCGAGGAGATGCGCGCGGCGCTCGCCCGAACGTTCGAGGAGGTGCCGCGCCCGCTGTCGGACTGGTTCACGACCTGGTTCTACGCCGTCCCCGTCGCGCTCACCCCGATCCGCCAGAACTCCGACGCGGCGCTCGTCGAGACCGGCGTCCGGCTCGGGTCCGAGGCGCTGCGCGACGTCCGCGTGCTCCGCTCCGCGCGGTCGCCGCGGCTGCTCGTCCTGGGGCTGGTGCTCAAGCACGTCCCCGCCGCCTTCACGGCGCTCAGCCGGATCCTCTACGCCGTGCACGACACCCGCCGCCGGCTCTCCGATCGGAGGAGCACCCGGTGGACGACGTGACCGTCCCCGTGCAGGCGGCCGCGACCGGCCCCTTCCGCACACCAGCTCCGTTCCCTCCCTCCCGCACCGACCCCCGAGGAGCACCGGCATGACCTCCTACATCACCGGCCGCATCGAGCGGATGCCGGCCAGCATCACCACGCTCGACGAGGCGGCGGAGGCCGTGCTCGAGCTGTCCCGGAGCGGCCGCGACGAGCTGGTCGTCACGCCGAACACCGACCACTTCGTGCGCTGGAAGCACTCCGGCGAGTTCCGGCGGTACTACGGCCGGGCGTCCCTCGTGGTGCTCGACGGGGCGCCTCTGGTCTGGCTGGCCCGCTCGTACGGTCACCGCACGGCGAGCCGCGTGACGGGCATCGACCTCTTCACCGAGGTCTGCCGTCGCGCGGCGCTCGAGGGCGCGCCGATCGCTCTCATCGGCGGACGCCCCGGAGTCGGCGATCGCGCAGCCGCCGAGCTGCAGCAGCGCTTCGCCGGGCTCCAGGTTCCGGTCGTCGTCTCGCCGGAGCCGGCCGAGCTCGCGGACAACGCCTACCTCGCCCGCCTCTCCTCGACTCTGCGCACGGCCGACGTCCGCATCGTCGCGCTCTGCCTCGGCTCCCCCAAGCAGGAGGAGGTTCGCGAGCGCCTGCTCGCCGTCGGCGGCACGGGAGCGGTGTGCCTCGGCGTCGGCGCCGCCGTGGACTTCCTCGCCGGCGAGATCCCGCGGGCGCCGCTCGTGGTGCAGCGCCTCGGCCTCGAGTGGGCGCACCGGCTCAGCCGGGAGCCCGGCAGGCTCTGGCGGCGCTATCTGGGCGACGCCGTGCGGGTGCTGCCGAGCGTGGTCGCGGCCCTCCGCTACCGGGTGCGCCGTGCCGTCCGCTGAGCACGCGGGCGGCGTCGCCGGCGAGAGGCCGCTGGTCCTGGTCTGGAAGCGCGCGTGGCTGCAGGACTCCGAGACGTTCGTCCGCAATCAGATGCACGGACTCGAGCGCTGGCGCGCCCTCGGAGTGGGCCTCGAGCGCACCGGCTCGGGCGTCCTCCACGACCGCACGGACATCGTCCTGCACGATCCGATCACCCCTCGCGGGCGGCGGTCCCTCCTCCTGCGGTGGCTCGGAGTGTCACGACGGCTCGACGCGATCGTCGATGAGCACCGGCCCGCCCTCATCCATGCGCACTTCCTCATCGACGCCGTCTTCATCGCGCGGTACGCACGGAGGAGGCGCCTCCCGCTCGTCGTGACGGGGCACGGCTACGACGTGACCAGCTGGCCGCTCGCGACCGGAGCTCCGCGCCTGCTCCGCCCCCTCGCCCGAGCTCACCGCGCCCTCGAGGCCCGCGCCGTCTTCCGCACCGCGCTCGCGGTGATCGGGGTCTCCCGCTTCATCACCGACGGGCTCCTGCGCCTGGGGGCGGACCCGCGGCGCACCGGAGTGGGCTACATCGGCGTCCCGACCTCCCGCCCCGAGGCCGCACCGGCTGCGGAGCGCGCGGGAATCGTCTTCGTCGGACGCCTCACCGACAAGAAGGGCGTTCCGGATCTGCTCGAGGCGGTCGCCGCCCTCCCCGGACCGATCCGCGACGTCCCCCTGACCGTCGTCGGCGACGGCCACCTGCGGGGGGCGCTCGTCGAGCAGGCGGCGCGGCTGGGCCTGCAGGTGACCTTCACCGGCTCCCTGCCCCCCGCCGAGGTCGCCCGCATCCTCGCCGGCGCCGCGGTCTTCTGCGCACCGTCGCGGACCGCGGCGACAGGCGACTCCGAGGGCTTCGGCATGGTCTTCCTCGAGGCCGCGCTCGCAGGCGTCCCTGTCGTCTCGTACCGCCACGGCGGCGTCCCGGAGGCGGTCCAGGACGGCGTCACCGGGCTGCTCGTCCCGGAGGGGGACGTGCCCGGCCTGACCGGGGCGCTCGCCGCCCTGCTCCGGGACCCGGACCGCGCGGAGCGGATGGGCGCGGAGGGGCGGGAGCGCGTGCTCGCCTCGTTCGACCTCGCCGAGCGGATCCGCGACCTCGAGGACCTCTACGACCGGGCGGCCGGCCGATCGATGCCGACGACGACGGACGGAGATCGCGGATGAGCCGCGCCGAGCACCGCGCCGACGATCCGCGACCGGGCCTCCGTCCAGCCTCCGCCGGGCGGGAGAGGTGAGCCTGCGCCGGAGCACCGTCGACGCGACCGCCTGGACGGCGGTCTCGTTCGCCGTCGCGCTCGTCGTGCAGCTCGGGCAGTTCGCGCTCCTGGCGAGACTGCTGGACCCCTCCGAGATGGGGATCATCGCGATCGTCGCCCTGCTCAACGCGTTCGTCGACATCTTCCTCGGCATGGGGGTCGCCCAGGCGATCATCCAGCGCCGGCGGGCGACCAGCTTCGAGCTCTCGTCGGTCTTCTGGCTCAACCTCTCCGTCGGGCTCCTGGTCACCGTCGCCGTCCTCCTGGGCGCCGCACCGATCGCCTCCCTGCTCGGGTCCGCCGCCGCGGCGCCGGTCCTCAGCGTCGCCTCGCTCGTGTTCGTGGGCAGCGCAGCCGGGCAGGTGCCGAGAGCGGTGCTCGAGAAGGGGATCCGGTTCCGAGCGGTCGCCGTGTCCGAGACGACCGCTCTCGTCGGCGGCTTCGCCGTGACGGTCTGCCTCGCGGTCTCGGGCGCGGGGGCGCTCTCCTATGCGTGGGGGCTCGTCGCGACCGCGGCTCTGCGCTCCGTGCTCGCCCTCGTGCAGGCCCGCCGCTGGTTCCGGCTGCGGTTCCGGTTCCGGATCCGCGAGACCGCCCGCTTCCTCTCCTTCGGCGTCTTCCAGACCCTCGACGGCATCGTCAACTACCTGGGCTCGAACGCCGGCTCGCTCGCGATCGGCCGCCTGCTCGGACCGGCCCAGCTGGGCGGGTACACCCTGGGATACAACCTCGCCGTGAACCTCCCCGCGAGGGTCAACCCGATCGTGACGCGGGTGATGTTCCCGGTGTTCTCCTCGATCCAGCACGACCGTGAGCGCGTCGCGCGGAACCACCTCCGCGTCACCGCGGTGCTCAGCATGGCGAGCATCCCGCCGCTGATGCTGGTGGCGCTGCGCTCCGAGGAGATCGTGCGGCTGTTCTACGGACCCGGCTGGGGCTGGATCGCGGGCATGACGAGCGCACTGACGGTGGTGGGCGCGGTGCGGGCGATCGGCAATCCGGTCGGCTTCATCCTGATGGCGATGGACCGGGTGCGGTTCGGGCTGGTCGTGAACATCGTGAAGACCGCGATCACGGTCCCGATGATCGTCGGCGGGGGAGTGCTGTTCGGACTCGACGGCTTGATCGGCGGGCTGCTGCTCTCGAGCGCTCTCGGCTTCGCCGTCACCTGCGCCGTGCTGCGGGTGGTGCTCGGAGTGCGCCTCGGCGCGTTCCTGCGCGCGTGCGCCGCGGGGCCGCTGCTCGCCGCACCGATGGCGATCGTGCTGCTCCTGCTCCGCCTGCTCCCCGAGGGCGCGCCCCTGCGGCTGCTCCCGGTGGAGCTGGCGCTCGCGGGCCTCGTGCTGGGAGCGACCGCCCTCCTGGCGCCGGGCCGCGACATCGCCGAGGCGCGATCGCTCGTCCTGTCGCGACTGCCCGCCCGGCTCCGGCTCGGCTCCGCCGCCCCGGTCGAGGTCGCCGTGGTGCTGGCCGCCGAGGAGCGCTTCGACGGCAGCGGGGGAGCCGTGGCGACCTGGGTCCGCGAGACGGTGTCCCGGTCCTCGCTCCGGATCGCCGTGCACGCGCCGTGGTCGTCGGCGTCACCGGGCGTGGACGTCAGGCCCCATCGTCTGTACCGGCGGATCTACGCGGTTCAGCGGCGCGCGGCACTCCTCCTGGCGCATCGGCGCGACAGCGACCCGGGCGCCGAGCTGCGCCGGCTGTCCTTCGGCGGGCGCTTCTGGCTGCTGGTGCTCGCTCCGTCGCTGCGCCGTGTCCCGACGGTCTGGATCCACAACCGCCCCCGCTACGCCGTGCGCCTGCGCCGCCTGGGCTACCGGGGGCGGATCGTCGCACACCTGCACAACGACCTGCTCGATCACCTGCCACCCGATCCCGCCGCTGCCCGGCGCTACCTCGACGCGGTCGACGAGTGGATCTTCTGCAGCGAGTTCCTGCGCGCCCGGGCGGTCGACCGGTACGGCCTGATCGCCACAGCCGTCCTGTACAACGGGGTCGTCCCTCCGCCCGAGGTCCCGCCGGCGCCGCTCGGCGGTACTGCGGAGGCGGTCTTCGCCGGGAGGCTGGTGGCCGAGAAGGGAGCCCGCGAGGCCGTCGAGATCGTGAGGCGGATGCGGACCGAGCACGGCGCCGATCTGCGGCTGGTCATCGCCGGCGCATCGGGCCTCGGGGACGACGCGACGCCCACCCCGTACGTCCGAGCGCTCGACGAGGCTGTCGCCGCCCTGCCCGGCGTCGTGCGCCGGCTCCCGTTCCTCCGGCACGAGGACCTGCTGGAGCTGTTCGGCTCCTCGGCGCTCCTGCTCTACCCCTGCCGCTGGGACGAGCCGTTCGGGATGGTGGTGGTGGAGGCGCTCTCGCGGGGGATCCCCGTCGTGACGGTCGAGCGCGGAGGCCTCCCCGAGATCCTGCGCACCTCCGACGGAGTGGTCGACGGATCCGTCCTCGTCCCGCCGGGCACGGAGGAGGAGGTCGCGGACGCCGTCCTCGCGGAGCTCCCCGCCCTCATCGCCTCGCTGCGCGATCCCCGGCGACGCGCGGAGGTCGCTGCGGCGTCGCGGCGCCGAGCGGCGGACTTCGGCTGGCCGGGCATCGCCCGCCGCGCGGACGAGCTGCTGGCAGACCCCCGTGGCTGAGGCGCGGGGCCGCCGCGCGCACGCGGATCGACGTTCCGCGCCAAGCCCGTCGAGGCTCGTGCCGCGCGATTAGTGTCGGCGCGACATGCCACCTGCATCCCCTCTCCCGCCCGCGTCCGCCGACGCCACCGCCTCTCCCGTGCTGCTCGATCCGCCTCCCGCCCCGGACCGGCGCCCGCGGACGACCCTCCCGCCGCGAGAGGTCGGCCCGTCGTCCCGGAATCGGCGCGCCGCTCCTCCGCTCCGCCAGACGGAGGCCGCCACCAGCACCTCCGCGGAACGGCTCTGACATGGGCCGCCACGCCGACGACGCCCTCCTCCGCCGCCCGACCGCCTCTCGTCCCTCCGTCATCGCCGCGACCCGCGTCACCGACGCTCCGGAGACCCGCGGGCGGCCGTCGCGCGCGCCGGCGGATCCCGCTCAGCGGCGGCACGAGCGGATCGTCCTCGTCTTCCTTGCGGTGCTCCTGGCGCTGAGCGTCGTGCAGCTCTACACCCTGGGCCCCGTCACCGCTCCGGTCGCCTGGAGCCTGCTCTTCCTCCCGTACTCCGTGGCGCGGCTGCGCGGCGGGCGGATCGACCGGTTCGTGGTCGTGGTCCTCCTCGTGATCGCCGGCACCCTCTTCGCGCTCACCTACTCCGGAGCACGCGCGGCCGCGCTGCGCGACGTGGTCTCCGTCGTCTCCTTCCTCACTCCGTACCTGGCCGTCCGCGGGCTCGGCGACGGCGCCTGGCGTGTCGTCGGCCGCGCCCTCAACTGGGCGGCGCCCGTGTTCCTCCTCCAGGTGACGCTCACGATCCTCTTCCAGCTCGATCCCGTGCAGGAGACCGCCTACCTCCGGTGGCCGGAAGCGGTGCTGTTCTCCGACATCTACGTGCGGGACATCTTCACGACGTCCTTCAACAACGTCCTGCAGGAGAAGTCGGGAGGGTTCTTCCTCAACGGCAACATCGCCTCGATGTACATGGCCACGACCGGCGCGCTGGCCTTCGCCGTCTGGAGACGGCAGCGGGGGAGTCTCCTCCTGCTCGTCGCCGTCGCCGGGCTGGTCGGCGCCCTCTTCACGCTGTCCAAGACCGCGATCGTCCTCGCGATCGTCCTGCCCCTGCTGGTCGCCGCGATCCGCGGACTCAAGGGACGCAGCCTCGGTCCGGTCGCCTGGATGATCACCATCCCCTCCGGGATCACGGCCGTATACGCCGTCGCCGTGTCCTTCCCGCAGCTGGCGGAGGCGGGCGTGCTCACGCTCGGGGCCCGCGGCGACTTCCTGCGCCTGGCTGCGAGTGCGTTCCCCGACAACTGGCTGCTGGGGCTGGGGTACGGCGGATGGCAGGAGCTGTGGCTGGCGCGCGGGTCGCAGTTCACCCAGCACAGCGAGCCGCGCCCGCCTCACAACCTCCTCGTCACCGCGTGGACCAACGGCGGGCTCCTGATCGCGCTCCCCGTCCTCGCGTTCCTCCTCCTCGCCACCATCGCCGTCGTGCGCCTGCTCCTCCGGGTCGCCCGGAACGAGGCCGTCGCCGTCGGGGCGCTCGCCGTCGCCGTCCTCTGGACGTTCCTGCACGGGATGGCCGACAACACCACCTGGTTCGGCGATCAGCACTCGCTCGCGACGCTCGCCGTCTCCGTGGCGCTCGTGGGCGTCCTGTCGGCGGAGGCGCCCGCCACGCCGGGCCGAGTGCCTCACGGAAGCGCTCCGGCGGCCTCGGCCGGCGCGGGTCGGGCGCCGCTGCGACGGCCGCCGAGCCCCGGCCTCGGGCGGCGCTGACGCGACCGCCGCGCCGCAGCCGGTCCGGACACGGACCGCGCCGGTATCATCGACCCGTTATGGCACGCATCTACGACTGCTCCGTCGACACGGACCTCCTGACCGGCACCCGTCTCGCGCGGACGGCCATCGGCCGCGGCGAGCTCGTGGTGATCCCCACCGACACCGTCTACGGCGTCGCGGCCAACGCGTTCGACGCCGCCGCGGTCCAGCGCCTGCTCGACGCGAAGGGACGGACGAGGCAGTCGCCGCCGCCCGTCCTGATCGGGGACGTGGCCGCCCTCGACGCCCTCGCCGAGAACGTGCCGGAGGCGGTGCGCGACCTCGCGCGCGAGTTCTGGCCCGGCGGGCTCACCATCGTCCTGCACGCCCAGCCCTCCCTGGTCTGGGACCTGGGCGAGACGCGCGGGACCGTGGCGCTGCGCATGCCGGACAACCCGGTGACGATCGAGCTCCTCGCCGAGACCGGTCCGCTGGCGGTTTCCTCCGCCAACCGCACGGGGCAGCCCTCGGCCACGACCGCACAGGAGGCGTTCGACCAGCTCGGCGACTCCGTCGACGTCTATCTCGACGCCGGCGCCGCCGGATCGCGCTACAGCGACCGCCCCGCGGGCGCCAGCGAGTCCTCGACGATCGTCGATGCGACAGCGCTGAGCTTCGAGGGCGGCACCCTGCGCATCCTGCGCCAGGGCGTCGTGTCGGCCGAGCGGATCCGCGAGGTCGTCGGCGACCTGCTGCCGGATCCGGACGCGCCCCGCGCCGAGACGTCGGAGCCCGACGCCTCCACGGTCGGCGCGGCGCAGGCCGGGGACCAGCAGGAGCCCGCCGAGACCGCGACCGGCAGCGACCCGTACGCCTTCGAGCGGACCCCGACAGCGCGCCCCGACTGGGCCTCCGGTGCCCGCCTGCAGGACGACTCCGCTCCCGTCGATTCCGCCGATGCGCCGGACACGGGTTCGTCGAGCACGAACGCGCCGACGCCCAACACCGGCACCGGCGCCGCCCGCACCGACTCCGCTCCGGGTGAGTAACCGGTGATCACCTTCGCCCTCGTCTCGCTCGCGGTCGCGCTCGTGACCGGAGCGCTGTCGTGGGTCATCTGGAAGCTGAGCCTGAAGTACCGGCTCTACCCGAAGATCCGCGTCAGGGACATGCACACGCGGCCGACCCCCCGCCTGGGCGGCATCGCGATGTTCCTCGGGATCCTCGTCGGCTTCGGCATCGCCTCCCAGCTGCCCTACTTCCGGCTGGTGTTCGCCAATCCCGAGCCGATTCTCGCGATCCTCGGCGCGAGCCTGCTCATCGTCCTCATCGGCGTCGCCGACGACATCTGGGACCTGGACTGGACCACGAAGCTGGCCGGTCAGCTGATCGCCGCCGGCCTGATCGCCTGGAAGGGCGTGCAGATCGTCTCCCTGCCGATCGGCGGCCTGACCGTCGGCTCGCCGTGGATGTCGCTGATCATCACCGTGCTCGCGATCGTCCTGGTCACCAACGCTCTCAACTTCATCGACGGCCTCGACGGCCTCGTGGCGGGCGTCGCCCTGATCGCCAACGGGGTCTTCTTCCTCTACAGCTACCTGCTGGTGCAGCAGACCTCGCCCACCGACTACTTCAACCTGGCCTCGCTCATCGCGGTCCTGCTCGTCGGCGCCTGCGCCGGATTCCTCCCCATCAACTGGCGTCCGGCGCGGATGTTCATGGGCGACAGCGGCGCACTGCTGATCGGGATGCTGATGGCCACCTCCGCGATCGCGGTCACCGGCCAGATCGACCCGGCCCAGCTCGCGGCGAAGGAGCTCCTGCCCGCGTTCATCCCGATCATCCTGCCGTTCGCGATCCTCGTGGTGCCGCTGATGGACTTCGGCCTCGCCGTGATCAGGCGCCTGCGCGCGGGCAAATCGCCGTTCAGCGCCGACCGGAAGCACCTGCACCACCGCCTGCTCGACATGGGGCACTCCCACCTGCACGCCGTGCTGATCTTCTACGCGTGGACCGCCGTCGTCGCCGTCAGCTGCCTGCTGATGTTCGTGGTCGACGTGCTGTGGGTCCCGCTCGTCTTCCTCGGAGTCGGTCTGCTGGTCTGCACCGTCGTCACGCTCGCCCCGCTCAGCCGCCGCAAGCGGCTCGAGGCGGCGGCGCAGTCCGCGGAGGCCTCACCCGTCCTCGACCCCCTCGACCGCGCGTCCTCGACGGAGCTGCTCCGTCCGCCGGCCGGACTCCCGATCGACCGGGACACGACAGCGCCGACCACGGCGCGGAAGGAAGCATCATGACCGGAGTCTCCCCGGCCACCCCCCGTCCGCAGCCCGCGTCCGTCCCCGTCCTGCGCCGCGCGCTGGTCGTGGGCGGCCTCTTCGTGCTCGCCCTGGCCGTTCTCGGCACCGTCGTCGGCGGGATCGCCGCCGGGGGAGAGGGCGCGATCGGAGCCCTCCTCGGCGCGATCGTCGGCGGCGTGATGGTGCTCCTCACCGCCGCGAGCATCCTCGTCGCCAACCGCCTCGACATCGGCGGATTCTTCGCCGTCGTCCTCGGCACGTGGCTCGCCAAGTTCGTGCTGTTCGTGATCGCCGCCCTGGTCCTGCGCGATCAGCCGTGGCTGAACAGCACCGCGATGTTCGTCACGATCATCGTCGCCGTCCTGGGGTCCCTGGTGATCGACGTCCTCGTCGTCTCGCGCTCGCGCATGCCGAACGTCAGCGACATCGCTCGATGAGGACGAGCCGAACGGTTCCTGAGAGGACCACGATTCGGCTCTCAGGCCGTTCTGTTGCTACAGTAGGGACGAATCCCGCAGGCGAACGTGTCCTCAGATCGTCTCATCGTTGATGGCGGTCGTCGAGCACGATCGCCGTCCGAGCGGAAAACCCCACCTTTCGTCGTCGCGAGAGCGTTGCGTCCGAATGATTCGATTCGGTCGGCTGCAACGTGCCACGCCCCGAATTCCAGGAGCTAGCGCTGTTTGCTAACGCTGTGACCCTGTTGGTCTCGTCCTCGACCGGTGAGAGTGACTTCCACACCCCGTCGATCTCCGAGTTCTTCCCGCCCGGTTTCCTCTTCGAGGGAACCCCTTTCGAGATCAACCGCGTCATGCTGGTCCGCTTCATCGCGGTCATCGCACTGATGCTGTTCTTCTGGCTCGGGACGCGCAAGCTGCGCCTCGTCCCCGGCCGCTTCCAGAACGTCGTCGAGCTCGCGTTCGACTTCGTCCGCGTCACCATCGCCAAGGACATCCTCGGCGAGAAGGACGCGCGCCGGTTCCTCCCGATCCTCGTGACGATCTTCTTCGCGATCATCTCGATGAACCTGACCGGCATCGTCCCGTTCCTGAACATCGCGGGGACCTCCGTGGTGGGCATGCCGCTCTTCCTCGGCCTGGTCGCCTACGTGACGTTCATCTACGCGGGCATCAAGGACCGGGGGATGGGCTTCTTCAAGAACGCCCTGTTCCCGCCCGGAGCGCCGTTCCTGATCTACTTCATCCTCACGCCGATCGAGCTGCTGCAGACGTTCATCATCCGTCCGCTCTCGCTCGCACTGCGGCTCGTGATGAACATGATCGTCGGCCACCTCCTGCTGGTGCTGTGCTTCTCGGCCACGCAGTTCTTCCTCTTCAGCTCCCAGATCGACCCGGGCTTCAAGCTCTTCGGCGTCGTGACCTTCGCCTTCGGCGGTGCGTTCACGCTCTTCGAGCTCCTCGTCGCCGTGCTGCAGGCCTACATCTTCACCCTCCTCGCTGCGGTCTACATCCAGTTGGCCGTCGCCGAGGAGCACTGACCCCACTACTCACGGGCTCCCGCCCGTTCTCACGATCACCCCACTGAAAGGACCCACTCGTGGACTCAGTCACCGTTCTCGCCGAACTCACCGGCAACATCGCGACGGTCGGTTACGGCCTCGCAGCGATCGGCCCCGGCATCGGTGTCGGCATCGTCGCGGGCAAGACCGTCGAGGCCATGGCGCGCCAGCCCGAGATGGCCGGCCGCCTCCAGACCACGATGTTCCTCGGCATCGCGTTCACCGAGGTGCTCGCGCTCATCGGCCTCGCCACCTACTTCATCTTCGCGGCGTAGTCGTGTTCAGCACCGCTGTGAACATCGCTGCGGAAGAAGGTGACGTCCCCGCGGTCATTCTGATCCCGGAGTTCTACGACTTCTTCTGGTCGGGGGTGATCTTCCTCATCCTGCTGTTCTTCTTCTGGAGGCTGGTCCTGCCGCGCCTGCAGAAGATGCTCGACGCGCGCTCCGCCGCGATCGAGGGGAACATCGCGAAGGCCGACGAGGCCCAGCGACAGGCCGAGGCCGCCCTCGAGAAGTACACCGCCCAGCTGGCCGAGGCCCGCGCCGAGGCCGGAGTGATCCGTGAGAAGGCGAACGCCGACGGCAACGCGATCGTGGCGGCGAAGAAGGAGCAGGCGCAGGTCGAGGCCGAGCGCATCCTCCACAACGCGCACGCTCAGATCGAGGCGGACCGTCAGGCCGCCGTGGTCTCGCTCCGCTCCGAAGTCGGAACCCTCGCCATCGACCTCGCCTCCGGCGTGATCGGCGAGAGCCTCAACGACGACGCGAAGGCGTCCGCGATCGTGGACCGCTTCCTCGCCGACCTCGAGGCCTCGGAGAAGGCGAACAACTGATGGGCAGCGCGTCCAGGCAGGCACTCGCATCGGCGAAGGCGGAGCTCTCCGCCCTCGCCGGTCAGGCGTCCCTCGACACGGCCCAGCAGCTCTTCGAGGCCGCACGGGTCATCGACGGCCAGGCGCAGCTGCGCGCGGCCCTCGCCGACCCGAGCGCCGACTCGAGCAGCAAGCAGGCTCTCGTCGCCCGCGTGTTCGGTCCCTTCGGCGAGCCGGCCAAGCGCCTGCTCACCGTGATCGTCGGCCACCGCTGGTCGAGCCCGAGCGACATGGTCGCCGGGGTCGAGGAGGTCGGGGTCCGCGCGATCGCGTCCTCCGCTCCGGAGGGCGTCAACCTCGAGAAGGAGCTCCACTCCTTCGGCGAGGTCGTCGCCTCCGACGCCCAGCTCGAGCTCGCGCTCGGCAGCAAGCTCGCCGCCGCCGACTCGAAGGTCGCGCTCGTGCAGCGCCTCCTCGAGGGCAAGGCCGCGGCCGAGACGCTGGCGATCCTCCGGCAGCTGATCGCGCACCCGCGCGGTCGCCGCATCCCGGAGCTCGTCCGCTTCGCAGCAGGCGTGGTCGCCGACCAGGGCGGGTTCATCCTCGCCACGGTCTCGGTCGCCGCACCGATCGCCCCCGAGCAGCTCGACCGGCTCCGCTCGGCGCTCACGCGCCAGTACAGCCGACCGGTCTCCGTCAACGTCGTGGTCGATCCCTCCCTCCTGGGCGGGATGCGCCTGCACGTCGGCGACGAGGTCATCGACGGAACCGTCTCCGCACGGCTGTCCGACCTGAAGCTCCAGCTCGCGTCCTGACGGGCGCACGTATCCTCAGAGGGCACTGCCCTCGACCCCCGCACCATCCAGGTCAGGCCCCGACGACCTCTTCGGCTCGCACGGACCCAACGAATAGGAATTCCCATGGCAGATATCACCATCAGCCCGGATGAGATCCGCGACGCGCTGAAGGACTTCGTCTCGTCGTACGAGCCGGGCAAGGCCTCCACCACCGAGGTCGGCTACGTCATCGACGCCGCCGACGGCATCGCCCACGTCGAGGGCCTCCCCGGCGTCATGGCCAACGAGCTCATCCGCTTCTCCAACGGCGTCCTGGGCCTGGCCCAGAACCTCGACGAGAACGAGATCGGCGTCGTCGTCCTCGGCGAGTTCTCCGGCATCGAGGAGGGCATGGAGGTCACCCGCACCGGCGAGGTCCTCTCGGTCCCCGTCGGCGACGGCTACCTCGGGCGCGTCGTCGACCCGCTCGGCAACCCGATCGACGGACTCGGCGAGATCGCCTCCGAGGGCCGCCGCGCCCTCGAGCTCCAGGCTCCCGGCGTCATGTCGCGCAAGTCGGTCCACGAGCCGCTGCAGACCGGCATCAAGGCCATCGACGCGATGATCCCGGTCGGCCGCGGCCAGCGCCAGCTCATCATCGGGGACCGCCAGACCGGCAAGACGGCCATCGCGATCGACACGATCATCAACCAGAAGGCCAACTGGGAGTCGGGCGACACGAACAAGCAGGTCCGCTGCATCTACGTCGCGATCGGCCAGAAGGGCTCGACCATCGCCTCGGTGAAGGGCGCGCTCGAGGACGCCGGAGCGATGGAGTACACGACCATCGTCGCGTCCCCGGCCTCCGACCCCGCCGGCTTCAAGTACCTCGCCCCCTACACCGGCTCGGCCATCGGCCAGCACTGGATGTACGGCGGCAAGCACGTCCTGATCATCTTCGACGACCTGTCGAAGCAGGCCGAGGCCTACCGCGCCGTGTCGCTCCTCCTGCGCCGCCCGCCGGGACGCGAGGCGTACCCGGGTGACGTCTTCTACCTGCACTCCCGTCTGCTGGAGCGCTGCGCGAAGCTGTCCGACGAGCTCGGCGCCGGCTCGATGACCGGTCTCCCGATCATCGAGACCAAGGCCAACGACGTCTCGGCCTACATCCCGACCAACGTGATCTCGATCACCGACGGCCAGATCTTCCTCCAGTCCGACCTCTTCAACGCCAACCAGCGTCCCGCGGTCGACGTGGGCATCTCGGTCTCGCGGGTCGGCGGCGACGCGCAGGTCAAGTCGATCAAGAAGGTCTCCGGCACGCTGAAGCTCGAGCTGGCGCAGTACCGCTCGCTCGAGGCCTTCGCGATGTTCGCCTCCGACCTCGACGCCGCCTCGCGCCGTCAGCTCGCCCGCGGCGCCCGCCTGACCGAGCTGCTCAAGCAGCCGCAGTACTCGCCGTACCCCGTCGAGGAGCAGGTCGTCTCGATCTGGGCCGGAACGAACGGCAAGCTCGACGAGGTCCCGGTCCCCGACGTGCTGCGCTTCGAGCGCGAGCTCCTGGACTACCTGGGCCGCAACACCCAGGTGCTGAACACCCTCCGCGACACCAACGTGCTCTCCGACGACACCGTCGCCGAGCTCAACCGTGCCGTCGACGGCTTCAAGCTGGAGTTCCAGACCGGTGAGGGCAAGCCGCTCGCCTCGGTCGGGCGCGAGGAGCACCAGGCCATCGCGGCCGACGAGGTCGGCCAGGAGAAGATCGTCAAGGGCCGTCGCTGACCAGCGGCACCCCGACGATTCGCCACTTTTAGGACAACAGGAGACACATGGGAGCGCAACTCCGGGTCTACCGGTCGAAGATCCGCTCGGCCCAGACGACCAAGAAGATCACTCGGGCCATGGAGCTGATCTCGGCCTCGCGCATCCAGAAGGCGCAGAACCGCGTCGCTGCCGCGGCGCCTTACTCGAACGCGATCACGCGCGCCGTGTCCGCTGTCGCGACCTACTCGAACGTGGAGCACCCGCTCACGACCGAGCGCGAGAAGCTGGACACGGCCGCGATCGTGATCTTCACCTCCGACCGCGGCCTCGCCGGCGCGTTCTCCTCGAGCGTGCTCAAGGAGGCCGAGGAGCTGGCCGCGCTGCTGCGCAGCGAGGGCAAGGAGGTCGTCTTCTACCTGGTCGGCCGCAAGGCGAACGCGTACTTCTCGTTCCGGAAGCGGGCCAGCGTCCGCGTCTGGACAGGCGGCACCGACCAGCCCGTGTTCGAGACGGCGAAGGAGATCGCGGACGCGGTCGTCGAGTCGTACAACCTCGATGACGAGGAGGGCGGCGTGGACGAGATCCACCTCGTCTACAACCGCTTCGTCAGCATGGTCACCCAGCAGCCGACCGTCGTCCGGCTGCTGCCGCTCGAGGTCGTCGAGGGCGCCGAGGAGCAGAACAGCGAGCTGTACCCGCTCTACGAGTTCGAGCCCGACCCCGAGACGGTCCTCGACCGCCTCCTGCCCGTGTACGTCGAGAGCCGCATCTTCAACGCGATGCTGCAGTCGGCGGCCTCGGAGCACGCGGCACGCCAGAAGGCCATGAAGTCGGCGAGCGACAACGCGGACACGCTGATCAAGACCTACACGCGTCTCGCCAACAACGCCCGCCAGACCGAGATCACGCAGCAGATCGCCGAGATCGTCGGCGGCGCCGACGCCCTGTCCTCCTCCAAGTAAGAGGGCTCCGCTCCACACAGTTTCGACTCCGCCCTCCGGGAGCGGTGAGACCACAGAAGGAAGTAGCAATGACACTGACCGCACCTGAGGCGGCGACCGGGACGTCGGGCGGGGCCATCGGCCGCATCGCCCGCGTCACCGGCCCCGTCGTTGACATCGAGTTCCCCCACGACGCGATCCCCGAGGTCTACAACGCGCTCTACACGCACGTCGAGGTCGAGGGCGTCTCGAGCAAGCTGACCTTCGAGGTCGCGCAGCACCTGGGCGACGACCTCGTCCGGGCCATCTCCCTGAACCCCACCGACGGACTCGTCCGCGGCCAGGAGGTCCACGACACCGGCCTGCCGATCTCGGTCCCGGTCGGCGACGTGACCAAGGGCAAGGTCTTCAACGTGATCGGCGAGGTGCTCAACGCCGACGCCGACGGGAAGATCAACGGAGAGTCGTTCGAGATCACCGAGCGCTGGCCGATCCACCGCAAGCCCCCGCAGTTCGACCAGCTCGAGTCCAAGACCGAGCTGTTCGAGACCGGCATCAAGGTCATCGACCTGCTCACTCCGTACGTACAGGGCGGCAAGATCGGCCTGTTCGGCGGCGCGGGCGTCGGCAAGACCGTCCTCATCCAGGAGATGATCCAGCGCGTCGCGCAGGACCACGGTGGAGTGTCCGTGTTCGCCGGCGTCGGCGAGCGCACCCGTGAGGGCAACGACCTCATCGCCGAGATGGAGGAGGCGGGCGTCTTCGACAAGACCGCTCTCGTCTTCGGCCAGATGGACGAGCCGCCGGGAACGCGTCTGCGCGTCGCCCTATCGGCCCTGACCATGGCGGAGTACTTCCGCGATGTGCAGAAGCAGGACGTGCTGCTCTTCATCGACAACATCTTCCGCTTCACGCAGGCCGGCTCGGAGGTGTCGACCCTGCTGGGCCGCATGCCCTCCGCGGTGGGCTACCAGCCGAACCTCGCCGACGAGATGGGTGTGCTCCAGGAGCGCATCACCTCGACGCGCGGACACTCGATCACCTCGCTGCAGGCGATCTACGTCCCCGCCGACGACTACACCGACCCGGCGCCGGCGACCACCTTCGCCCACCTCGACGCGACCACCGAGCTCTCCCGTGAGATCGCGTCGAAGGGCCTCTACCCGGCCGTCGACCCGCTCACGTCCACCTCGCGAATCCTCGACCCCCGCTACCTGGGCGCCGACCACTACCGCGTGGCGACGAACGTGAAGCAGATCCTGCAGAAGAACAAGGAGCTGCAGGAGATCATCGCGATCCTCGGTGTCGACGAGCTGTCGGAGGAGGACAAGATCACGGTGTCGCGTGCGCGCCGGATCCAGCAGTTCCTCTCGCAGAACACCTACATGGCGAAGAAGTTCACCGGTGTCGAGGGATCGACCGTCCCGCTGAAGGACACGATCGAGTCGTTCGACGCGATCACCAAGGGCGAGTTCGACCACGTGGCCGAGCAGGCGTTCTTCAACGTCGGCTCGATCTCGGACGTCGAGGAGAAGTGGACCCAGATCCAGAAGGAGAACGGCTGATCATGGCCGGGACCCTGAAGGTCAGCGTCGTGTCCGCGAACGCCGAGGTGTGGTCCGGAGAGGCGAAGCAGCTCACGGCTCGCACGGTCGAGGGCGAGATCGGCATCCTCGCCGGCCACGAGCCGATGCTCGCGATCCTCGCCACCGGCGAGGTGCGCGTCACGGCCCTGGACGGCACGCGTCTCACCGCGCAGGCCGACGACGGCTTCCTGTCCGTCGAGAACGACGTGGTGACCGTGGTCGCCCGTCAGGCATCGCTGGTCTAGTACACCGCCGCTCACCGCGGCACGGAGGGGCCGGACGATCATCGCGATCGTCCGGCCCCTTCGTCGTGCCGCCCGTCCCTCTTCTCCGAAGGAGTCCTGTGCACGTCCTGCTGCCACCGTCCGAGACGAAGCGCGACGGCGGCGACGAGCCGTTCGTGCTCGAGTCGCTCGCCTTCCCCGAGCTCCACGCGAAGCGGCGCGAGCTGGCGGAGGCGCTGATCGCGCTGGCCGGGGACCCCGAGCTCTCTGCCCGGGCGCTGAAGCTCGGTCCGCGTCAGCTCGGCGAGATCGATCGCAACGCGGGGCTCGCGACCGCGGCAGGCCTCCCCGCGGTCGACCGCTTCGACGGGGTGCTCTTCGATGCGCTCGACGCGCGCAGCCTCGATTCCGGTGCACGGGAGGTGCTCGGTCGGACGGCGATCGTGCAGTCCGCGCTCTGGGGGCCGATCCGCGCCCTCGACCTGATCCCTGCATACCGTCTGTCCCACGACTCCCGTGTGCCGGGCAGACCGCTCAAGCGGTGGTGGGCGGCGGAGGCCGGGCGGGTGCTGAGCGCGCTCGACGGGCTCGTCCTCGATCTGCGGAGCGAGGCGTACGCGGCGCTCGGACCGGTCCCTGCGGGCGAGGGGCGGTTCTTCGTCCGCGTCCGCTCGCGCGGGGCCGACGGCGTCCTCCGGTCGCTGAACCACTTCAACAAGCAGGGCAAGGGACGCTTCGTCAGGGCGCTGGCGGAGGACCGGGTGGCGACGGAGTCGCTCGGCGAGCTCTCGGCGTGGGCGGCCGGGCGCGGGTTCCTGCTCGCCGAGAACCGGCACACGGGAGAGCTCGACCTCGTCGTGCCGGAGTCGTAGGCGTCAGCGTCGGCGCCAGCAGCCGGTGAGGTGGTCGTCGACGACTCCGGCCGACTGCATCAGCGCGTACGCGGTGGTCGGTCCGACGAAGCGGAGCCCGGCGGCCTTCAGCGCTCGCGCGAGCGCCGTCGACCCGGGCGTCGTCGCAGGGACGTCGGCGGCTCGGACCACCCGGTCCTCGACGTCCGGATCGTGGAAGGACCACACGAGCTCGTCGAGCGCGCCCTCGCCTCTCTGCTCCACGAGCGCGAGCACGGCCCGGGCGTTGTCCCGGGTGGCGATGATCTTCGCGCGGTTCCGGATGATGCCGCTGTCCTCCATCAGCCGCTCGACATCGGTGTCGTCGTACCGGGCGACGCGGGCCGGATCGAAGCCGTCGAAGGCCTCGCGGAACCTCGGCCGCTTGCGGAGGATCGTGATCCAGGAGAGGCCGGACTGGAACGCCTCGAGGGAGATCTTCTCGAACAGCAGGCGATCTCCGTGCAGCGGGGTGCCCCATTCCTCGTCGTGGTAGCGGCGGTACTCCGGATCCGCGCCGCTCCAGGCGCAGCGGACCAGGCCGTCCTCTCCCTCGACGAGTCCGTCGGCCGTGCTCATCGGTGGGGGATCCCCTCGTGATCGAGAAGCCAGGCTTTCGTGGCGACTCCCTCGCCCGCGCTGAAGCCGGTGATCCGTCCGTCGCTCGCGAGGACGCGGTGGCAGCCCACGATGATCGGCACCGGGTTCGCACCGACCGCTCCGCCGATCGGCCGGCCCGCCCGGGGGCGACCGGCGGCCGTGCCCAGTGCGCCGTAGGAGGTGATCTCCCCGAAGCCCAGAGCCTGGAGCCGCTGCCAGATCTCGAGCTGGAAGGGCGTGCCGCGCAGAGCGACCGGCAGATCGAAAGAGCGGCGGGTCCCGTCGAAGTACTCGTCCAGCTGCTCGACGGCCCGCAGGAGCACCGGGAGGTCCGACTCCGGGAGGTGCTCGTGCGGGAGCAGACCGGCCTGCTCGATGGCGAGCGAGACGATCGCATCGCCGTCGCTGCCCACCTCGATGCGGCCGAGGGGGCTCGTCGTCCGTCGGACGTGAAGGGGAGTCGTTCTCATGCGTCGAGAGTATCCGCGGGACTCCCCACCGACCGGCGGGAATCGGACACCGGTGCAGAACTCGGCCGATCGGTCCCTGTGGAGGGATTCCTGGCCGGAGGGCGCCATCCGAGCGCCGGCGATTCGGTGTCGATGGGACCTCTCCCTCCACAGGCGGCGATCTCGAGATCCTTCCGATGATCCCGAGGGCCGTCGCTCCCGGCGGGTGCGAGGGTCGGCAGGATCGCAGCATGACCTCCTCAGCGATCTTCCTCCACCCCGCTCCCGCCTCGCGTGTCCCGGCCTCACCCGACGACGCCGCCCTGTTCCATGCCGCTCACGGATCCCGGCGGGGTGCGGCGGAGGCGAGCCTCGTGCTCGTCCCGTTCCGGGCCGGCGCGCCGAGCGGCTCGCTCCGCTTCGAGCTGTCGGGTGCGGATCCGTCCCTGATCGCGCGGGCCTGCCTCGGTGCGCTCGGCCGGTTCGGGCGGGTGCGGCGAGCACTCGCGCTGGTGCATCCCGGCGAGGCGGGTCCGGAGTCGTGCGAGGGACTCGTCGCCGCCCTCGAGGAGCGTGCGCGCCGGCTCCCCGGCCTCGCCCTCCGCGTCGCCGTGCTCCCGTCCTCCGGCGGCGACGACGGGCTCGAGGCCGGCGACCGGGACGACCCGCGAGCGGTGGCCGCCGCGGTCGACCGTCTCCTCGACCGCCACCCGCGGGCCGAACTGCCCGACGTGCTGTTGCGCGGTGTCGACGACCTCGTCCGGCGAGCTCTCGCCGGTCCCGATCCCGAGGTCCGGCCGGCGGGCCTGGCTGCGCTCGTCGTGGCCGTGCAGCGCAGCCGCGGTGCGGACCGCGTGCTGCGGTCGGCGCGGAGCGGTGACCCCGGCGCGGCGGGAGCGCTCGCCCCGCTGCTCCGCCGTGCCGCCGTCGTCGCACCCCCGAGTGAGCGAGCCGGAGTGCTCGCCCTCCTCGCCCGGATCCTGGCCGGTGAGGGCCGTGCCGACGAGGCCGGACGGCTCGCCGACGAGGCTATCGCTCTCGATCCGCACCACGCAGGTGCGCGCCGAGTCGCGGCCGCACTCGCCGCCGATCGTCGGGAGCGCGCCGCGTGAGGGCGCTAGAGCCGCGACCAGGCCTCGGTGAGCACGCTCCGGAGGATCTGCTCGATCTCGTCGAACTCGCGCGGGCCGATGGTGAGCGGCGGCGCGAGCTGGACGACGGGATCGCCGCGGTCGTCCGCCCGGCAGTACAGCCCCGCGTCGAAGAGCCCCTTCGAGAGGAATCCGCGCAGCAGCCGCTCCGACTCGTCCTCGTCGAACGTCTCCTTCGTCGCCTTGTCCTTCACCAGCTCGATGCCGAAGAAGTAGCCGTCGCCCCGGACGTCGCCGACGATCGGCAGGTCGAGCAGCTTCTCGAGCGTGGACCGGAAGACGGGCGAGTTCTCGCGCACGCGCTCGTTCAGGCCCTCCTCCTCGAAGATGTCGAGGTTCTCGAGCGCGACCGCGGCCGAGACGGGGTGGCCGCCGAAGGTGTAGCCGTGCGGGAAGACGACCTGACCGTGGCGGAAGGGCTCGTAGATCCGATCGCTGACGATCGTCGCGCCGATGGGGGAGTAGCCGCTGGTCATCCCCTTCGCGCAGGTGATCATGTCCGGCACGTAGCCGTACTCGTCGCAGGCGAACATGTGCCCGATGCGGCCGAACGCGCAGATCACCTCATCGGACACCAGCAGCACGTCGTGCTTGTCGCAGATCTCGCGGACCCTCTGGAAGTACCCGGGAGGGGGCGGGAAGCAGCCGCCCGAGTTCTGCACGGGCTCCAGGAACACGGCGGCCACCGTGTCCGGCCCCTCGAACTCGATCATCTCCTCGATGCGGTTCGCCGCCCACAGGCCGAACGCCTCCAGGTCGTCGCCGTGCTCGGGAGCCCGGTAGAAGTTGGTGTTGGGGACGCGGAAGCCGCCCGGCACCAGCGGCTCGAACATCGACTTCATCCCGGGGATGCCCGTGATCGCGAGCGCTCCCTGGGGAGTGCCGTGATACGCGACCGAGCGCGAGACGACCTTGTGCTTGCCCGGCTTGCCCTGCAGCTTCCAGTAGTGCTTGGCGAGCTTGAAGGCCGTCTCCACAGCCTCGCCGCCGCCGGTCGAGAAGAAGACCCGGTTGAGGTCGCCCGGCGCGTGGTCGGCGAGCCGGTCGGCCAGCTCGATCGCCGAGGGGGTCGCGTAGGACCAGAGCGGGAAGAAGGAGAGCTCGGACGCCTGCTTCGCCGCGGCCTCCGCCAGTCGGCGCCGCCCGTGTCCCGCATTGACGACGAAGAGGCCGGACAGGCCGTCGAAGTACTTGCGCCCGGTGCTGTCCCAGATGTGGTGTCCCTCGCCGCGCGTGATGATCGGCACGCCCGCGCCCGAGTCCATCGTCGACTGACGGGTGAAGTGCATCCAGAGGTGGTCCTTCGCCTTCTTCTGCAGGGAGGCGTCGTCGGTCCCCCCAGGCGCGTCGGTCCCGCGGACGGGATCGCCCGACTCGAGGCCGGAGGTCGAGAAGGCTGTCTCGGTGGTCATCTTTTACCGCGTTCCCCAGTTGTAGAACTGCTTGTGGAGCTTCAGATAGACGAAGGTCTCGGTCGAGAGCACGCCGGGAAGCGACCGGATCTCCTGGTTGAGCAGGGCGATCAGATCGTCGTCGTTCTCGCACACGACCTCGGCGAGGATGTCGAAGGAGCCGGCCGTCAGCACGACGTAGTCGACGGCGGGGATGGAGGCGAGCCGGTCCGCGACGTCGCGGGTGTCGCCGGTGACGCGTACACCGATCATCGCCTGGCGGTAGAAGCCGAGCTGCATCGGATCCGTCACCGCGACGATCTGCATGACGCCCGACTCGGTGAGCTTCTGCACCCGCTGCCGGACGGCCGCCTCGCTCAGGCCCACGGCCTTGCCGATCTCGGCGTACGAGCGCCGACCGTCGGCCTGCAGCTGCTCGATGATCGCCTTCGACACCTCGTCGAGCTGGACAGGACGCTGAGAGGGCGGGCGAGACGGGGCCATGCGGCGATTCTGGCAGTCCACGGATGCCCGGGCAAGTGGATCCGCACGTCGGAGCTCGATCCGGCATCGGATCCGGTGGTCGGAGCGTCGACCCGTCTGCGCGACGGACATCGGGCGACAGCGATGGCGGCCGGCTCGGCGGAGGGCCGTCAGCGACTACCATCGGGAGGCGGCCGGGCACCCCTGGCGCCGGCGGTCACGGGCCGTCGGACCGGACGGCCGCGGGCCACGGGGATGCGAGGAGCAGCGATGACGCAGATCGGCCGCAGCCGCGCGTCCGTCACCGTCCCCGTCTCCGCCTGGAGCTCCGACGCACCCTCGGCCGAAGTCACCCTCGGCTGGGCCGCGCGCACCGAGACCGGCCACGTGCGCAGCGCGAACGAGGACAGCTACCTCGCCAAGAGCCCGCTCTTCGCTGTCGCCGACGGGATGGGCGGGCACGCGGCAGGAGAGGTCGCCAGCGACGCGGTCGTGTCGCGCCTGTCCACCGCGGCGCTCGGCGCGACCGTCGGAGCGGAGGAGATCGACCGGGCGCTTCGAGAGGCGGTCGGGGACATCGCCCGGCAGTCGCACACGGCCGACGTCGGCACCGGGACCACGGTCACCGGGATCGCGCTCACGGTGGTCGGGGGAGAGCCCTACTGGTCCGTCTTCAACATCGGCGACTCGCGCGTGTACCTGAGCGTCGCCGGGACCCTCGTGCAGCTCACCGTGGACCACTCCATCGTCCAGGAGCTGGTCGACGCGGGCCTGATCTCCCGCGACGAGGCCGACGTGCATCCGCACAGCAACGTGATCACCCGCGCGGTCGGCTTCCACGAGGCGCCCGTCCCCGACTACCGGCTCGTGCCCGTCCTCGCCGGATCGCGTCTGCTGATCTGCTCGGACGGACTCACGAAGGAGCTGACCGATGCCGGCGTCGGCCACCTGCTCAGCGGCACCGGCTCCGCTCAGGAGGCGGCCGACGCCCTGGTCGACGCCGCGCTGGACAACGGCGGGCGCGACAACGTCACCGTGATCGTCGTCGACGTCCTCGCGGTCACCGGCGACGAGGAGGCCAGCGCGCCGGTCTGACGAGCAGCGCTCCGGCACGGGACGGCCGCGGTGGCGGTGCCGCCGGACCGCCCACACGCGCCGAACGGCCGTACGACGGTCCTGCGCCTGCCGGTTCGCGTCGGGTTCGGCCGGCTCGGGGCTCCCCGCGCCGGCGCTGGGTACGATGGTGAGTGGAAGGGCGTTCTCGGTGATCTGCAGCACGTGTGGCTCCAACCTCGCTCCCGGGGCGATCCTCTGCGGCGAGTGCGGTTCGTCGGTGGCGGCGCATGCCACGACGGGTGCGTCCCGCCCCTCGTCCTCCGGCGACACGACGGTCCTCGACCCGTCCCGCCGTGCCTGGCTGCCGGGCCTGGCCCCCGGCCGGCACCGGCGTCCCGCCCCCGGCGCTCCGATGGCGCCGCCCTCGCAGGGGCTCGTGCGCCTCAGCTTCGCGACCGGGCAGCACGCGATCGTGACCGGCAACGGCCTGATCGGACGCCAGCCGCTCCCGGACCCCAACGAGACGTTCCGGCACATCCTCGCGATCCCGGATCCGTCGCGATCCCTCTCCAAGACCCACCTCGAGTTCGGCTTCGACGAGGGCGGGCTCTGGGTCAGGGACCGCTGGTCGGCCAACGGGTCCGTGCTGGTCGCGCCGACCCAGGCGCCGCTCCCGCTCGAGGCCGGCCGCCGCTACCGCGCGAAGCTCGGCAGCCGGATCCTGCTCTCCTCGGTCGAGATGGCGGTCGAGCGCGTCGACGGGTCCGCCGGCGGCTCGGGACGCCCGCCCCTCACCCGCTGACGGCACGGCCTCCGGGGACCGAATCGGCGGTCGACACGGCCTCCGGGTGCGGAATTCGTGACGATCATGTTTCCGGATGAGCGTTCTCCTCCGTTCGCCGTGACAGGCGGATGAGCGCTGTGCCAGTATTTCCCCACGTTCGGCCCTCGAGGCACGAGCCCCGACGCAGTCAGGAGCCCCCGCCATGACCCGTCCCCTCCCGAGGGATCCCGTCCTCCGCCGGGCCGTCGCCGCGGCACGCTCGCACGAGCGCGAGCGCCGGGCGGTCCTCTCGCGTCGGGCGGTCCTCGGCGGGATCGGCCTCGGAGCGGGTGCCCTCGCCCTGGCCGCCTGCGCCCCGCAGACCCGTGCCGCTCCGACCGCCGCCGCCGACGGATCGGCCGGCGACCCGCGCCTGGTGTGGGACAACTGGCCCGCCTACATGGACGAGGACGACGACGGGAACCACCCCACGCTCCAGGGCTTCGAGGAGCAGACGGGCATCGCGGTGACCTACAACGTCGCCGTCGACGACAACAACTCGTACTACGGCAAGGTGAAGGATCAGCTCGCGCTCGGGCAGTACATCGGCGCCGACACGGTCTGCCTGACGGAGTGGATGGTCTCGCGCCTGGTCCGCCGCGGCTACGTGCAGGAGCTCGACCACGCGAACATCCCGAACATCGCCAACCTCACCCCCTCGCTGGCGAACCCCGACTTCGATCCGGGCCGCCGGCTCTCCCTCCCGTACCAGGCGGGGTTCTCGGGCATCTGCTGGAACAGGGAGAAGCTGCCGAAGGGCCTCTCGAGCATCGAGGATCTGTGGGATCCGTCGCTCCGCGGCCGCGTCGGCGTGCTGAGCGAGATGCGCGACACGATCGGGCTCATCATGCTCGCTCAGGGGACGGACATCGCCGGCTCCTGGGGCGACGACGAGTACATGAACGCGATCGACGTCTTCCGCGAGCAGGTCGACGCCGGACAGATCCGCAACATCAAGGGGAACGCGTACCTCAACGACCTGCAGAACGAGGACACCCTCGCGGCGATCTGCTGGTCCGGCGACATCACCCTGATCAACGCCGAGGCCGGCGACAAGTGGGAGTTCGCCTTCCCCGACTCGGGCGGCGCGCTCTGGAACGACACCTTCGTGGTCCCGATGGGCTCCGAGCGCAAGGCCAACGCCGAGGCCCTGATGAACTACTACTACGAGCCCGAGGTCGCCGCCGAGGTGGCCGCCTGGGTCAACTACATCACCCCCGTGGATGGAGCGAAGGACGTCATGGAGAGCATCGATCCGGAGCTGGCCGAGAACCAGCTGATCTTCCCCGACGAGGACACGCTCGCGCAGGCGCACGTGTTCCGGACCCTGACCGCCGCGGAGGAGAAGGAGTACCAGGCCGAGTTCCAGAAGGTGCTCCTGGGCATCTGATGGCGATCGGGACCTTCGCCGAGAGCGGCGCCGACCTCCAGCTGGTCGGGATCAGCAAGCAGTACCCGGGCTTCACGGCCATCGACTCCCTGGACCTCACCATCCCGGCGGGCTCCTTCTTCGCCCTGCTGGGCCCCTCGGGCTGCGGCAAGACGACGACGCTGCGCCTGGTCGCCGGGCTCGAGGAGCCCTCCGCCGGCCGGATCCTCATCGGCGGGCGGGACGTCACCGAGACGAAGACGTACCAGCGGCCCGTCAACACCGTGTTCCAGTCGTACGCGCTGTTCCCGCACATGTCGATCCTCGAGAACGTCGCCTTCGGCCTGAAGCGGCGGAGGATCGCCGACCCCGTCGGCAAGGCGCACGAGGCGCTCCGTCTGGTCGAGCTCGACCACCTCGCCCAGCGCCGCCCCGCGCAGCTCTCCGGTGGTCAGCAGCAGCGGGTCGCCCTCGCGCGCGCCCTCGTCAACCGGCCCGCCCTGCTCCTGCTCGACGAGCCGCTCGGCGCCCTCGACCTCAAGCTCCGCCGGCAGATGCAGCTGGAGCTCAAGTCCATCCAGGAGGAGGTGGGCCTCACCTTCCTCCACGTCACGCACGACCAGGAGGAGGCCATGACGATGGCCGACACCGTCGCGGTGATGAACAAGGGCAGGATCGAGCAGATGGGCGCGCCGGAGGAGCTCTACGAGCTCCCGCGCACCGCGTTCGTCGCGAACTTCCTCGGCCAGTCCAACCTCTTCACGGGTGAGGTGGTCGGCAGCACCGACCGCGCACTCACCGTCGACGCGGGCGGGCACCGGATCGTCGTGCCCGTCGCCCGCTGCGCCCGCACGAGCGGGGAGATCACCGTCGGCGTCCGCCCCGAGAAGCTCCTGCTGCTGACGCAGGAGCCGCCGCCGGACTCCGGCCGGAACGTGCTCGGGCCCGGCCGCGTGGTCGACGTCTCCTTCAGCGGGGTCAGCACCCAGTACACGATCCGGATGCCGGGCCTGGGCCCGGTGGTCGTCTTCGCGCAGAACATGGTCTTCGGGCCGGTCGTCGGCGAGGGAGCGGAGGTGTGGGTCGGCTTCAGCGCCGAGCACGGCTTCGGACTCGCGGACGAACCGGGCTCGGTCCCGCGCTTCGAGGCGGACGACTCCACCAGCGCCATCGCCGTGCAGCGCCGGGGGCTCCTGGCCGGTCGCAGCGGGGGAGCGTAGGCATGGCCTTCGCCGCCTTCGCCACGGGGCAGGCGGATCCTCAGGACGCTCCGGTCCGCCGGCGGTCGACGATCGCGCTGGTCCTGCTGCTGCCGGGCATCGCCTACATGCTGCTGTTCTTCCTGGCGCCGCTCATCTCGCTCGTGCTCACGTCCTTCCAGGCCGAGGTGCCGGACGGGGACATCGGCGAGTACGCCCCCGGCTTCGCCTGGCAGAACTACCTCGTGGTGATGGGCGACTACTGGCCGCACGTGCTCCGCTCCTTCGGCTACGCGCTGATCGCGACGGTGCTCGCGCTGGTGATCAGCTACCCGCTGGCCTACTTCATCGGAGTGAAGGCGCGGCCCTGGCCGCTGCTGCAGAACCTGCTCCTCACGCTGGTGATCGCGCCCTTCTTCATCAGCTTCCTGCTCCGGACGCTGGCGTGGAAGCAGATCCTCGCGGACGAGAGCCCGCTCGTGCAGGCGCTCAAGGCCGTGGCGGTCCTGCCGAGCGACGGCCACCTCACGGGGACGCCGCTCGCCGTGATCTTCGGCATCACCTACAACTTCATCCCGTTCATGACGCTGCCGCTGTACACGACGCTCGAGCGCCTCGACGTGCGCTTCCTGGAGGCAGGGTCGGATCTCTACGCGCACCCCGCCTCCGTGTTCTGGAGCGTGACCGTCCCCCTGTCGATGCCGGGCATCGTCTCGGGCACGCTGCTGACGTTCATCCCCGCGGCTGGCGACTACATCAACGCGAGCCGGGACTTCCTCGGCTCGTCGCAGACCTCGATGGTGGGCAACGCGATCGAGGCGAACTTCCTCACGCTCGAGAACTACCCGGCGGCCGCCGCGCTCTCGATCGTGCTGATGTCCGTGATCCTGGTCATCGTCGGCTTCTACGTGAAGCGCAGTGGAACGGAGGACCTCCTGTGACCGCGACGGCCGACCGTCCGCTCGCGAGCGCCCAGGAGGCGCTCGGCGCGCCGCCCCCCGCCCCGATCCGGGGCCGCCGCCGCTTCAGGGGCCTCGGGCTCGGCGTCTACACGGCGCTGGCGCTGCTCTTCCTGCTCATCCCTATCGGGTACACCTTCGTCTTCTCCTTCAACGACTCGGGGAAGAGCAACCTCGCCTGGCGCGGGTTCACCCTCGACAAGTGGGTGTCGGCCTGGACCAGCGAGGAGGTGATGACCGCCTTCGGGAACAGCCTGCTGGTCGGTGTGATCGCCACCGTGCTGGCCACTGCGCTCGGCACCATGATCGCCATCGCGCTCGTGCGGTTCCGCTTCCGGTTCCGGTCGGCGATCAGCCTGCTGCTGTTCCTCCCCATGGCGACTCCGGAGGTGGTGCTCGGAGCCGGCCTCGCCGCGCAGTTCCTCAGCGTGGGCGCCGAGAAGGGGCTGGTCACGATCGTGCTGGCGCACACGATGTTCTGCATCAGCTTCGTCGTGGTCACCGTGAAGGCGCGGGTGGCGAGCCTGGACCCGAAGCTGGAGGAGGCGGGACGCGACCTCTACGCGTCGCCGAACCAGGTCTTCTGGCGGATCACCTTCCCGCTGCTGCTGCCCGGCATCCTCGCCGCGGCGCTGCTCTCGTTCGCGCTGAGCTTCGACGACTTCATCATCACGAACTTCAACTCCGGATCGGTCACCACGTTCCCGAAGTACATCTACATCGCGGCGGCGCGCGGCATCCCGGCGGAGGCGAACGTCATCGCATCGGCGGTGTTCGTCCTGGCGATCCTCGTGGTGGTGATCACGCAGGTCTCCGCGGCTGCCCGGGCGAAGCGCCTCGCGCGCGAGCAGTAGCTCAGGGCGTGCCGGGACGTGCGGTCAGACGTAGGAGGCGCGGATCGCGCCGACCGGGCGCCCGCCGCCCGACACGACCGGGTTCAGCCGCACCAGCACGTCGTTCGCCGCGGTCCGGTCCACCGCGTCCGCCTCGACCAGGAGCTTCAGTGCGACCACGGTCGCGGCGCGGAGGCTCCCGTCGAGGATCTTCAGGGCGACGGTGGTGCCGTCGGGCGAGGCCATCACGAGCACGCCCTCGGCGCCGAGCTTGGCGACCAGGCCCAGGCGCTCGATCACGACGGTGTTGTCCCGGCCCGGGCCGTCGATCGCCCACGCGTTCTCGAGGATCGCGGCCGTGAGGACGCCGGCCTGGCGGTAGAGGCCGAACGGTGAGGCGGGGGAGGAGGACACGATCCGCGAGACGCCCTTCGCCAGCGCGGTCAGAGGAAGGGCGTGCACGGGAGCTCCGCAGCCGTCGATCCCCGAGGCCACGACGCGCTCGCCGGTGAGGCGCTCGATCGTGTCGACGATGTGCTGCTGCAGCGGGTGCGTCCGCTCGAGGTAGTCCTCGGTGCTCCAGCCGTTCTGCACGCAGGCCAGCAGCATCGCCGCGTGCTTGCCCGAGCAGTTCATGTAGAGCGGGTCCGGAGTCGCGCCCGCCCGCAGCAGCTGAGCGCGGGTCCCGGAGTCGCCGGGCCAGTCGGCCGGGCACTGCAGGGCGGTGTGGTCCAGGCCGGCGCGGAAGAGCAGGTTCTGCACCAGCGCCACGTGCTGGGGGATGCCGGCGTGGCTCGCGGTGGCGATGACCGCCTCCGCGCCGTTCAGCTCGACTCCGGCGGTCATCACCGCGAGGGCCTGGAACGGCTTGAGGCAGGAGCGGGGGAAGACGGGAGCCGTCGGGGTGCCGAGGCTGCGGGCGACGCGGCCCTCGGAGTCGAGGAGGACGGCGGAGCCGGCGTGGCGCGACTCGACGAACCCGGATCGCTCGACGACGGCCAGCTCGACGGACTCGGCGACGGTGAAGGTTCCTGCTGGCATCCCCCCATCCTGCCCGATGCGCCGACCGGTCCCGCGCTCCCGGAGACGCCGAAGGCCACCGGGGAGCGCCTCGGCGCCCGCGGTGGCCTTCGGAGGATCGCGCCTAGAGGGTGGCGAACGCGTCGGCGATGACCGACACGGCGTCGTCGAGCAGCTCGTCGGTGAGGGCGAGGCTCGGCAGGAAGCGGACCACGTTGCCGTAGGTGCCGGCGCTCAGCACGAGGACCCCGTGCTGGGCGGCGTAGTCGATGATCGCCTGGACCGCGACGGCGTTCGGCTCCTTCGTGGTGCCGGCGGTGCCGGGCTGCACGAGCTCCATCGCCATCATCGCGCCGATGCCGCGGACGTCGCCGATGATGTCGTAGCGCTCCTGCAGGCCTCGCAGCGCCGCGCCCAGGCGGGCGCCGATCCGGTCGGCCTCGGCGAGGAGGCCCTCGTGCTCGATGCGCTCGAAGACCGCGACGGCGGCGGCGGCGGCGACGGGGTTCCCGCCGAAGGTGCCGCCCAGTCCGCCGGCCTGCGCCGAGTCCATGATCTCGGCGCGGCCCGTCACACCCGCGAGCGGCAGGCCGCCGGCGATGCCCTTGGCCGAGAGGACGAGGTCGGGGACGAGGCCGAGGTGCTCGCTGGCGAACCAGGCCCCGGTGCGGGCCATGCCCGACTGGATCTCGTCGGCGACGAAGACGATGCCGTTGGCCGTGCACCACTCCTGCAGTGCCGGGAGGAAGCCGTCGGCGGGGACCATGAAGCCGCCCTCGCCCTGGATGGGCTCGGCGACGAGGCAGGCCAGGGCGGACGCGCCGACGGTCTTCTCGAGGTGCGAGATCGCGCGCTGGGCGGCCTCGGCTCCCGACAGGCCGTCGTGGTACGGGTACGAGCTCGGCGCACGGTGGACGTCGCTGGCGAAGGGTCCGAAGCCCAGGCCGTAGGGAAGCGCCTTGAAGTTCATGGCCATCGTGAGGTTCGTGCGTCCGTGGTACGCGTGGTCGAGCACCGCGACGCCGGGGCGGCCGGTGTGCTTGCGCGCGATCTTGACGGCGTTCTCGACCGCCTCGGCACCGGAGTTGACCAGGACGGTCTTCTTGGCGAAGTCGCCGGGGGTGTGCTGGGCCAGCAGCTCCGCGACGCGGATGTAGGGCTCGTACGGAGTGACGGTGAAGAGGGTGTGCGTGAGGCGCGCGAGCTGCTCCGCGGCGGCCGCGACGACGGAGTCGTCGGTGTGCCCGATCGTCGTGACGCCGATGCCGGCGCCGAGGTCGATGAAGCTGTTGCCGTCGACGTCGACCAGGATCGCGCCGTGCGCGCGGTCGATGTAGACGGGGAGCGCGGTGCCGACGCCGGTGGGCACGACGGCGAGGCGGCGCTCGTGCAGGGCCCGGGATCGCGGCCCGGGGATCTCGGTCGCGACGCGCCGCTCCTGGGGGACTGCGGACGTGGGAACCTGGGGGGCGAGCGTGTCTGTCATGGTCCTCGGAGTCTACCCGCGGGGGTTCCGCGTCCAGAGGTCCAGACCGGCGCGACCGGCCTGATCCACCGCCGTCGAGGAGGAGCCCGATGAAGTCCGAGCACGAGTACGCGGTGTCCGTCGTCTGGGAGGGCGACCGGGGCACCGGCACGAGCGGCTACCGCGAGTACGGGCGCCAGCTGACCGTCACGGCGGAGGGCCCGGCGCCCATCCTCGCCTCGGCCGACACGCCCTTCCGGGGCGACGCCGACCGCTGGAACCCGGAGCAGCTGCTCCTCGCGGCGCTCGCGCAGTGCCACCTCCTCTCCTACCTGCACGTGGCGGTCAAGAACGGAGTCGTCGTCACCGGCTACACGGACGACGCGGTGGGCTCGATGCTGCAGGAGGGGGAGAGCGGCCGCTTCACCTCGGTGACCCTCCGGCCCCGCGTCACTGTCGCCGAGGAGTCGATGGTGGCGATCGCCCAGACGCTGCACGCCGAGGCCTCCCGGCTCTGCTTCATCGCGAACTCGGTGAACTTCCCCGTCGCCCACGAGCCGGAGGCGTCCGCGCGCTGAGGCTCAGCGGCGCTCGTGCGGGAGCGCCCGGCGGATGCGCTCGACCGTGGTCGTCGGCGGCGACTCGTTGTACGCACCGGCGAGCTCCTGCCCGGAGAGCGCGTGGACGGCCGCCATCACCTCGTCGGTGGCGTGGCGTCGGGCGCGGCCGGAGTCGGCGGAGCCGTGCCGCGAGAGGTCCAGCGGAGCCCCGAAGCGGACCGTGATCCGGTGCAGGCGCGGCACCCTCGTGCCCACCGGCTGGAGCTCCTGCGTGCCGATCATGCCGACGGGGACCACCGGCGCGCCCGTGGTGAGGGCGAGCCATGCCACTCCGGTGCGGCCCTTGTAGAGGCGCCCGTCGCGGGAGCGGGTGCCCTCGGGGTAGACGGCGAACGCCTCGTCCCGCTCGAGGATCGCCCGGCCGAGGTCCAGCGCCTCCTGAGCGGCCTGGCCGGCGCCGCGCTCGACCGCGACGGCTCCGACGCTCGTGAAGAACGCGCGCGAGAGGGCGCCCCGCACGCCGGTCCCCGTGAAGTAGTCCGACTTGGCCAGGAACTGCACCGGCCGCGGGGCGAGCAGCGTCAGCACCGGGGAGTCGATGAACGAGAGGTGGTTGGCCGCCAGGATCACGCGTCCCTCGGCCGGGACGTTGTCGCGCCCCTCCACGATCGGCCGGTAGACCAGCCGGCCGACGCCGCCGATGGACAGGCGCGCCAGACGCGCGGAGAGGCCGATCCCCGGGGGAGTCGGCCTCTCGTGGTCGTCGTCGATCCGCATTCCGACGAAGCTACCGGGGCGTCCATGCCGCTCCGGTCATGCGGCGGATCAGCCGAACTGGGCGAGCGCCTCCTCGATGACCGTCGCGGCGTCGTCGATGAGCTCCTCGCTGATGACCACGCTCGGCATGATCCGCAGCACGCTGTCCCAGCTGCCCGCGTCGAGGACGATCACGCCGTTCGTGGTGGCGTGCTTCAGGATCGCCGTGAGCGCCTCCGGGTACTGCTTCTTCGTGCCCGGGTGGACGAGCTCGACGCCCCACATCGCGCCCTTGCCGCGGACCTCGCCCACGACCGCGAAGCGCTCGGCCCAGTCGCCGATCCGCGCCTGCAGCAGGCGCTCGACCCGCTGCGCCTCCTCCAGCAGGCCCTCGGACTCGATCGCCTCGAACGTCGCGAGCGCCGCGGCGGTGGAGACGGGGTTGCCGCCGAACGTGCCGCCGATGCCGCCGGGCTGCACGGCGTCCATGATCTCGGCGCGGCCGGTGACGGCGGCGAGCGGGAAGCCGCCGGCGATGCCCTTGGCCGTCGTGATGAGGTCCGGGACCACGCCGTGGTGCTCGATGGAGTACCAGGTGCCGGTGCGGGCGATGCCGGCCTGGATCTCGTCCGCGACGAAGACGATGCCGTTCTCGGTGCAGAACTCGGACAGGCGGCGGAAGTAGCCCGGCGCCGGGATGATGATCCCGCCGTCGCCCTGGATCGGCTCGACGAAGAGCGCGGCCAGCTCCTGCGCGCCGATGTGGGTGGTGATGTAGTCGATGGTGCGCTCGGCCGCCTCCTCGCCCGTCATGCCCTCGGGGTCGCGGAACGGGTAGCTGATCGGGAGGCTGTAGATCTCTCCCGGGAAGGGGCCCATGCCCGCGCGCTCCGGCCAGGGGCGGTAGGTCATCGCCATCGTGAGGTTGGTGCGGCCGTGGAAGGCGTGGTCGAGCGTCGCGATGGCGCGGCGGCCGGTGAACTTCCGCGCGATCTTGACGGCGTTCTCGACCGCCTCCGCGCCGGAGTTGACCAGGATCGAGTGCTTCTCGAAGTCCCCGGGGGTGATCTCGGCGAGCTTCTCGGCGACCCGGACGTAGTTCTCGTACGGAGTGACGGTGAAGAGGGTGTGCGTCAGCTTCTCGGCCTGCGCGGCGGCCGCCGCGGCGACCGCGGGGTGCGCGTGGCCGATGGTGGTCACTCCGATGCCGCAGCCGAGGTCGATCAGGCGGTTGCCGTCGACGTCGACCAGGACCGCGCCCGACGCGTGGTCCATGTAGATGTTCGCGAGCGTCCCGGCGCCGCGGGAGACGCTGGCGACGCGGCGCTCCTGGAGGGCGACGGAGCGCGGGCCGGGGAGCTCGGTGACGAGCTCTCGGGACTGGGGGACCGAGAATTCACGCATGCCCCGATGGTAGGCCTGGGACCGTTCGAGGACCCGCACCCAGCGCGTTGCGAGGCGCGCCGTGCAGGATGGAGGCGATCCCCGAACGTCCACCGGCCGCCGCCGGTCACGAAAGGTGCCCCTGTGCGCAGAACCCTCGCGATCCTCGCCGTCCTCGGCGCCTCCCTGAGCCTGGCGGCCTGCACCCCCGGGGAGCCGGATGCAGCGCCGTCCGCCTCCGCCACCCCGCTCGGCTGCGCGACCGAGGGCGAGGCGACCGCCGCGGTGCAGACCAGCGGCGACTTCGCCACCAAGCCGGTCACCGTGTTCCCCAGCCCGGTCAGCGTGGACGCCACCGAGCGCTCCGTCGCGATCGAGGGCACCGGCGAGGAGGTCGCCGAGGGCGACACCGTGCTGGTCGACTACACGCTCTACAACGGGACGAGCGGTGCCGAGTTCTCGGCGAGCAGCTACGCGTCCGGTGGCCGCGCGGCCTTCGAGGTCGACACCGACCAGTACCTCGCCGGCCTCGTGAAGGCCGTCAACTGCGCGACCGTCGGCTCGCGCGTCGTCGCCGTCGTTCCCCCGGCCGACGCGTTCGGCGACGCCGGGCAGAGCCAGTTCGGCATCGCCGCGACCGACTCGATCGTCATGGTGATCGACGTCGAGCAGATCGTGCCGACCGCCGCCGACGGCGAGCCGCAGCCCCCGGTCGACGGCCTGCCGACGGTGGCGCTCGCCGAGGACGGGGCGCCCACCGTCACCATCCCCTCGACCGACCCGCCCGCCGACCTGCAGCTCGCCGTCCTCAAGAAGGGGAGCGGCACGACCGTGGCCGACGGCGACCAGCTGATCGTGCAGTACCAGGGCGTGGTCTGGGGCACCGGCGAGGTGTTCGACCAGAGCTGGGGGAAGCCCGCTCCCGCCGCCTTCGGCACCGGCGACGTGATCGAGGGCTTCAAGGAGGCCGTGGTCGGCCAGACCGTCGGCTCGCAGGTGCTCGTCACCATCCCGCCGTCGAAGGGCTACGGCGACCAGGGCAACCAGAACGCGGGGATCAGCGGGACCGACACCCTCGTCTTCGTGGTCGACATCCTCGCCATCAGCTGACCGGGAGGCGCTGGGCGCTCCGTGCCAGGATGGGCGGATGCGCAGGGTCATCATCCTCGGCTCGACCGGGTCCATCGGCACGCAGGCTCTCGACGTCATCGGCGCGAACCGCGAGCGGTTCGAGGTCGTCGGCCTCGCCGCCGGCTCGAACCGGGCGGCGGTCGCCGAGCAGGCGTCCGCGTTCGGCGTCGAGCACACGGCGTTCGGCGCGGAGGAGGCCGAGCAGCTGATCCGCTCGGTCGATGCGGACGTCGTGCTGAACGGGATCACCGGCTCGGTGGGGCTCGGCCCGACGCTCGCGGCGCTCGAGGAGGGCAGGACGCTCGCCCTCGCCAACAAGGAGTCGCTGATCGTCGGCGGCGAGCTCGTCACCTCGCTCGCCGGTCCCGGCCAGATCGTGCCGGTCGACTCCGAGCACTCCGCGATCGCCCAGGCCCTCCTCGCGGGCGAGCACCGCGAGGTCCGCCGCCTCGTGCTGACCGCGTCCGGCGGGCCGTTCCGGGGACGCGACCGCGCCTCCCTCCGCGACGTCACTCCGGCGCAGGCGCTCGCACACCCGACCTGGGACATGGGCCTGGTCGTCACGACCAACTCCTCCACCCTGGTCAACAAGGGGCTCGAGGTGATCGAGGCGCACCTGCTCTTCGACGTCCCCTACGACCGGATCGACGTCACCGTGCACCCGCAGTCGGTGATCCACTCGATGGTCGAGTACGTCGACGGCTCGACGATCGCCCAGGCCTCGCCGCCGGACATGCGGCTCCCGATCTCGCTCGGCCTCGACTGGCCGCACCGCGTCGCCGGGGTCGGCGTCCCGCTCGACTGGACCCGCTCCCACTCCTGGACGTTCGAGCCGCTGGACGAGGAGGCGTTCCCCTCGGTCCGGCTCGCGAAGCGCGTCGGGGAGGCGGGCGCCTCCTACCCGGCCGTGTTCAACGCGGCGAACGAGCAGGCCGTGCAGGCGTTCCACGCGGGGCGGATCGGCTACCTCGACATCCTCGAGACGGTGGAGGCGGTGGTCGACGCGCACAGCGTCGACGGCACGCTGACCCGCGAGTCGCTGGCCGCGGCGGAGGAGTGGGCGCGCCGCACGGCGGACGAGCGGATCGCCGGAGTCTGACCAGGGGTCATCCGGACGGGCTCCGTCCCCGCGGATCCGTGTCGGCGGACGTCGCGCCGCTGATCCGCTCGGCCGCGGAGTTCATCGGATCCGTGCAGGCGCACCCCAGCGTGGACGGGCGGGCCCGGCCTACAGTGTGTCGGTGGAATCCGTGCTGCTCTTCGTCCTCGGCGTCGTCATCATCGCCGTCGGCGTCGCCCTCTCCATCGCCCTGCACGAGGTCGGGCACCTCCTCCCCGCCAAGCTGTTCGGGGTCAAGGTCACGCAGTACATGATCGGGTTCGGGCCGACCCTCTTCTCCCGGCGACGCGGCGAGACGGAGTACGGCGTCAAGGCGATCCCGCTCGGCGGCTACATCGCCATGATCGGCATGTACCCGCCGAAGCACCCGGGGGACCGGCCCACGGTGTCGAGCACAGGCTTCTTCAACGGCCTGGCGTCCTCCGAGGCCCAGCTCGAGGAGCCCCGGCGCGGCGCCTACGCCACGATGATCGACGAGGCCCGTGCCGCCAGCGCGGAGACGATCGGCGACGGCGAGGACCATCGCGCGTTCTACCGGCTCCCCGTGTGGAAGCGCGTGGTCGTCATGGCCGGCGGCCCCTTCATGAACCTCGTGATCGCCACGGTCCTCTTCACCGTCCTCCTCTGCGGCATCGGGATCCCGCAGAGCACCAGCACCCTCGCCGCGGTCTCGCAGTGCGTGGTCCCGGAGTCGCAGCGCGCGACCGCGACCTGCACCGCCGACGACCCGCTGGCACCCGGAGCCGCGGCCGGCCTGCTGCCGGGCGACACGATCACGGCGATCGACGGCACTCCGGTGAGCACCTGGAACGACCTGACCCCGATCATCCAGCGCTCCGCGGGCGTCCCGCTCAGCGTGTCCGTCCAGCGCGACGGCGCCCCGCTGACCCTCACGATCACCCCCGCCGAGAACGAGGTCGCGGTGACCGACGCGAACGGCGCCCCCGTCACCGACGCCTCCGGTGCGATCGAGACGCAGACGGTCGGCTTCATCGGCATCTCGCCCACGTCGGCCCTCGCGCAGCAGCCGGTCACCGCGGTGCCCGAGACGGTCTGGTCGAACATCACCAGCGTCGCCCATGTGATCCTCAACCTGCCGCAGCGCCTCATCGACGTCGCCCGGGCGGCGTTCGGCTCGGAGGCGCGCGACGCCAACGGCCCGATCAGCGTCGTCGGAGTGGGCCGGATCGCGGGCGAGATCGCCGCCTCCGACCAGCTCCCCGTCGTGTCCAAGGTGCAGACGATGGTCGGCGTCCTCGCCTCGCTCAACGTCGCCCTCCTCGTCTTCAACCTGGTGCCGCTGCTCCCCATGGACGGCGGCCACATCGCCGGCGCCCTCTGGGAGGGCCTGCGCCGCCGGATCGCCAAGCTCTTCGGACGCCGCGACCCCGGCCCCGTCGACATCGCCCGCCTGCTCCCGCTCACCTACGTCGTCGTCCTCGTCCTCGGCGGCATGAGCGCCCTCCTCATCTACGCCGACATCGTCAAGCCGATCACGCTGTTCTGAGTTGGATTCCACGCCGGGCCTCGCCCGGCGTGGCGCGGTCGGCTTCTCGGGGTGGGGCGTGGGTGGAGCGGGCCGCGGGCGGCTGGGGCGAATCGCTGGGACGCGATTCACCCGTTCGCCTCGCGGGTGGCAGGACGGGCCTCGCCCGGCGTGGTGCGGTCGGCTCTGCGAGGTGGGGTGTGGGTGGAGCAGGGTGCGGGCGGCTGGGGCCGGTCGCTCGGACGGGATCGGCGGTTCGGCTCGGGAGCGAGGCGACCGCGGATCGTCGTGCGGTCTCGGGCTGAGAGCAGGTGCGGTGGACGGGTTCCGAGGCGCGCAGGAGGGGCGGCGGCTGGGAAGGTGCGGCGAGCGGACGAGGGGTCCCGCGGCGCGCGTACGATGGGGCGCGTGCCAGCAGTGAATCTGGGTCTTCCCAAGGTCCCCATGACCCTCGCCCCCCGCCGCAAGTCCCGCCAGATCAAGGTGGGCAAGGTGCTCGTGGGCGGTGACGCGCAGGTCAGCGTCCAGTCGATGTGCACCACACCGACGACGAACATCAACGCGACCCTCCAGCAGATCGCCGAGCTCACCGCGTCCGGCTGCGACATCGTCCGCGTCGCGGTGCCGAGCCGCGACGACGCGGAGGCGCTGCCGATCATCGCCAAGAAGAGCCAGATCCCGGTCATCGCCGACATCCACTTCCAGCCCAACTACGTCTACGCCGCGATCGACGCCGGCTGCGCCGCGGTCCGCGTGAACCCCGGCAACATCCGCAAGTTCGACGACCAGGTCGGCAAGATCGCCGCCGCCGCGAAGGCCGCCGGCGTCTCGATCCGCATCGGCGTCAACGCCGGCTCGCTCGAGCCGAGCATCCTGCAGAAGTACGGCAAGCCCACCCCCGAGGCCCTCGTCGAGAGCGCCGTCTGGGAGGCCAGCCTCTTCGAGGAGCACGACTTCCACGACTTCAAGATCTCGGTCAAGCACAACGACCCCGTCGTCATGGTGAAGGCCTACCGCCAGCTCGCCGAGCGCGGTGACTGGCCCCTCCACCTCGGCGTCACCGAGGCCGGCCCCGAGTTCCAGGGGACCATCAAGTCCGCCACCGCCTTCGGCATCCTCCTCGGCGAGGGCATCGGCGACACCATCCGCGTGTCGCTCTCGGCCCCGCCCGCGCAGGAGGTCAAGGTCGGCCTGCAGATCCTCCAGTCGCTGAACCTCCGCGAGCGCAAGCTCGAGATCGTCTCCTGCCCCAGCTGCGGCCGCGCGCAGGTCGACGTCTACACGCTCGCCAACGACGTCACGGCCGGCCTCGAGGGCATGAGCGTCCCGCTGCGCGTCGCCGTCATGGGCTGCGTCGTCAACGGACCCGGCGAGGCCCGCGAGGCCGACCTGGGCGTCGCCTCCGGCAACGGCAAGGGCCAGATCTTCGTCAAGGGCGAGGTCATCAAGACCGTCCCCGAGGCCGAGATCGTCCAGACCCTCATCGAGGAGGCCAACCGCCTGGCCGCCGAGATGCCGGCCGACGACACCTCGACCGGAGCCCCGGTCGTCACCGTCGGCGCGAACTGACGGCGCGGGGCGGATCGACGTGGTCCGCCCCGCACTGCGCCTCGCGCTCGTGGTCGTCGCCGCCGCGCTCCTCGCCTCCGGTGTCGCCGCGCTCCGCAGCGGCCCGTCCTCCGAGGCAGGCGAGTGCATCGACAGCCGCACCCCGCAGGACCCCTTCGGCTGCGACCGCTGGGTGCTGACCGCGGCCGAGGGGGAGACCCCGTACACGGCCTGGGTCGAGGGCGCCCGCGTCCGCCTCCGCTCCGAGAGCGTCGGGGGTGCGCCGACCCTGGTCGTCGGCACCGGCTGCCTCGTGGTCAGCGCCGCCTACCGGATCGACGACGGCGTGCTGATCCCCGGCGACGAGGTGACCGGCTCCGACACCTGCTCCGACACGCCGAGCCCCGAGGCCATCCGGCTCCGGGCGCTCCTCTCCGGCCCGATGACGATCGGCGGCACCCCCGACGACGTGCTGCTGGACGGCACGGGCGGAGCGGTCGTCTTCTCGCGGATCCCCGACTGAGGCTCCCGGCGCCCTCGCGAGCCGGGGGAGCGCAGCGGATAGGATCGTCCCTCGTGGTCACCCGTCTCTCGCATCTGTTCGTCCGCACGCTCCGGGAGGATCCCGCCGACGCCGAGGTCGCGGGCCACCGCCTCCTCGTCCGCGCGGGCTACATCCGCCGTCAGGCGCCCGGCGTCTTCGCCTGGCTGCCGCTGGGCCTGCGCGTCAAGCGCCGCATCGAGCGGATCATCCACGAGGAGATGGAGGCGGCCGGCGCCCAGGAGGTGCACTTCCCCGCGCTCCTGCCCCGCGAGCCCTACGAGCTCTCGGGCCGCTGGACCGAGTACGGCGACGGCGTGTTCCGCCTGAAGGACCGCAAGGACGCCGACTACATGCTGGCTCCCACGCACGAGGAGTTCTTCACGCTGCTCGTGAAGGACCTCTACTCCTCCTACAAGGACCTGCCCCTGTCGATCTACCAGATCCAGGACAAGTACCGGGACGAGGCGCGGCCCCGCGCGGGCCTCCTGCGCGGCCGCGAGTTCACGATGAAGGACGCGTACTCCTTCGACTACACCGACGCCGGCCTCGACGCGAGCTACCAGCGCCAGCGCGACGCCTACGAGCGGATCTTCGCCCGCCTGGGCCTGGAGTACGTGATCGTGCAGGCCGACGCCGGAGCGATGGGCGGCTCCCGGAGCGAGGAGTTCCTGCACCCCACCCCCGTCGGCGAGGACACCTTCGTCCGGTCGGCGGGAGGGTACGCGGCGAACGTCGAGGCGTACCGCACGCCCGTCCCCGCGGCGCTGCCCGTCGAGGGCCTGCCCGAGGCGCGCGTCTTCGACTCGCCCGACACCCCGACCATCCAGACCCTGGTCGACCTGGCGAACGCGACGCAGCCCCGCCCCGACGGCCGCGCCTGGACCGCCGCCGACACCCTGAAGAACGTCGTCCTCGCGCTCACCGCGCTCGACGGCACCCGCGAGCTCGTGATCGTCGGCCTGCCCGGCGACCGCGACGTCGACCTCAAGCGCGCCGAAGTGGCCTTCGCCCCGGCCGAGGTCGAGGCCGCCACCGCGGAGGACTTCGCGAAGCACCCCGGACTGGTCAAGGGCTACATCGGACCCTGGTCGGCCGAGGGAGCCGTCCTGGGCGAGGAGTCGGCGACCGGCGTCCGCTACCTGCTCGACCCGCGCGTGGTCGACGGCACCGCCTGGATCACCGGGGCCAACGTCTCCGGGCAGCACGTCCTCGACCTGGTCGCCGGCCGCGACTTCCACGGCGACGCCACCGTCGAGGTCGCGGACGTCCGCACCGGCGACGAGGCGCCCGACGGCTCGGGCCCGATCGAGACCGCCCGCGGCATGGAGATCGGCCACGTCTTCCAGCTCGGCCGCAAGTACGCCGACGTCCTCGGGCTGAAGGTGCTCGACGAGAACGGGAAGCTCGTCACCGTCACGATGGGCTCCTACGGCATCGGCGTGACCCGCATCCTCGCCATCATCGCCGAGGCCACCCACGACGACCGAGGACTGCTCTGGCCCGCGAACGTCGCGCCGTTCGACCTGCACGTCATCGCGACCGGCAAGGACGCGGCGGCTCTCGAGCTCGCCGAGTCGGTCGCCGCCTCCCTCGAGGCCGCCGGCCGCGACGTGCTGATCGACGACCGCCCGAAGGTCTCGCCCGGCGTCAAGTTCGGCGACGCCGAGCTGATCGGGGTGCCCGTGATCGTCATCGCGGGGCGAGGAGCGGCCGACGGGATCGTCGAGCTGTGGGACCGCCGGTCCGGCGAGCGCGAGCAGCTCCCGGTCGCCGAGGCGCTCGCCCGGCTGGGCGCCTAGACCCGACACGCCGAGGGCCCCGCCACCGCGTCCCGCGGCAGGCGGGGTCCTCCGTGCCTCGGCGGGATCCGCGGGTGGAACCCCGGGCCGCGTCGGGTACCCTTGAGGGCTGATCCGGGTGAGAGCCCGGCAGGCGAACGACCGCGGTCACCACCGCGGCATCCAAGTGAATAGAGAGAAAGGCCCGCCCGTGGACATCGACCTGAGCGTTCTGCGACTCATGGAGCGCGAGCGCGAGATCCCCTTCGAGGAACTCGTGCAGATCATCGAGCAGGCGATCCTGACCGCCTACCTCAAGCACATCGGCCAGGCCGACGACGCCGACAAGGCCACCGCCGTCGACGCGCGAGTGCACCTCGACCGCAAGACCGGTCACGTCTCGGTCTTCGTGCCCGAGCTCGACGAGGAGGGCGCCGTCGTGGGCGAGGCCGAGGACTCCCCGCGCGACTTCGGCCGCATCGCCGCCTTCGCCGCGAAGCAGGTCATCAACCAGCGCCTGCGCGACATCGCCGACGAGCACGTGCTCGGCGAGTTCAAGGGCCGCGAGGGCGACATCGTCGCCGGCGTCATCCAGCAGGGCCCCAACCCGCGGATGATCCACGTCGACCTCGGCTCCATCGAGGCGATCCTCTCGCCCGAGGAGCAGGTGCCCGGCGAGGACTACAGCCACGGACGCCGCATCCGCGTCTACGTCACGAGCGTCGGCCGCGGACCCAAGGGCCCGTCGGTCCAGGTGTCCCGCACCCACCCGTCGCTGGTGCGCAAGCTGTTCGCCCTCGAGGTCCCCGAGATCGCGTCCGGCGTGGTGGAGATCGTCTCCCTCGCCCGCGAGGCGGGCCACCGCACCAAGATCGCGGTGCGCGCGACCGAGCCCGGCGTGAACGCCAAGGGCGCCTGCATCGGCGAGCTCGGCCAGCGCGTGCGCGCGGTGACCGCCGAGCTCAACAACGAGAAGATCGACATCGTCGACTACTCCTCCGACCTGCCGACCTTCGTCGCCAGCGCGCTCTCGCCCGCCAAGGTGACCAGCGCGTTCGTGATCGACCAGAGCCTCAAGGCCGTCCGCGCGCTCGTCCCCGACTACCAGCTCTCGCTCGCCATCGGCAAGGAGGGCCAGAACGCCCGCCTCGCCGCCAAGCTGACCGGCGCGAAGATCGACATCCAGCCCGATTCGGTGATGGACGGGGAGTGATCCCCGAGCATCGGCCGTGCGGGGGAGCGGTCCCGGAGGGGAGGGAGTAGAGTGGAAGCCGTCAGAACGTGCGTCGGCTGCCGTCTGCGCGCCCCCCGGGCCTCTCTTCTGAGGCTGGTCCTCCACTCGAACGTCCTCGCGGTAGACCCGCGTGCCGTCCGTCCTGGTCGGGGAGCGTGGCTCCACGACACAGCCGACTGCTACGAGCTCGCGGTCAAGCGCCGCGCGTTCGGAAGAGCGTTCCGGACGCGCGAGAGCGTGGACGCGAGCGAGCTGGAGCAGTACATCGCACGATCCGACCGGCTCGGCCCCTCGACCGGAGGGGCCGGAGCAGCGCACGATCACACCATAGAGAACAGGCAGAACGGCCCGTGAACTGATCATGAGCGAAGACTGATGAGCGGCTCGAAATGAGACCCGTCCGTTCGTGACGCCTGCCCCCGTCTTGGGTGCAGGCCCAAGACAGGAGAGAAGTGGCAAAACCACGCGTACACGAGATCGCATCCGAACTGGGTGTCGATAGCAAGGTCGCACTTGCGAAGTTGAAGGAGCTCGGCGAGTTCGTCAAGGGCCCGTCCTCGAGCATCGAACCCCCGGTGGCGCGCAAGCTCCGCCAGGCCCTCCAGGGCCAGGGCGGTTCCTCCGCGGGAGCGTCGGCGACCCCGGCCGCCCCCGCCGCCGGCGCCCGTCCCGGGGCCCCGCGCCCCTCCGGCGCGCGTCCGTCCGCGCCCACGCCCGGACCGGCCAAGCCGCCCGCTCCGGCGCCGGCACCGCCGATGTCTGTCGCCGAGCGCCAGGCCCAGGCTCAGGCCGCCCAGGAGGCCGCGGCCGCTCAGCGCGCTCAGGCAGCCAAGGACGCGCCCGCCGAGGCCGCCGCTCCGGCTCCGACCGAGGCCCCCGCGGCTCCGGCCGCCGCCGAGAAGCCGGCGTCCGGCGCGACCCCCGGCGGACCCAAGCCCGTGACCCCGCGTCCGGCTCCCGCCGCGAACACCCCGCGCCCCGGCGGCGCCTCGGGCGGCTCCAACCGCCCCGGCGGCACCCCGCGCCCGGGCAACAACCCGTTCGCCAGCAACCAGGGCATGGGACAGCGTCCCGCCGCCCCGCGCCCCGGCAACAACCCCTTCGCCAGCTCGCAGGGCATGGGATCGCGTCCGACCCCGGGCAACATCCCCCGCCCGGCTGCTCCGCGCCCCGGCGCGCCCCGACCCGGCGGACCCGGCATGGGCCAGCGCCCCGCCGGCTTCGGCCAGCGTCCCGGCGGACCCGGCGGCGGAGCAGGACGTCCCGGCGGTGCCGGTCGTCCGGCCGGCGGCGGCTTCCAGCGCCCCGGCGGCGCTCCCGGTGCCGGTGGCGGCTTCGCCCCGCGTCCCGGTGGCGGCGGCGGTCGCGGTCGCGGCCCCGGCGGTGGAACCGCAGGAGCCTTCGGTCGCGGCGGCGGCAAGAGCAAGGCCCGGAAGTCCAAGCGCACGAAGCGTCAGGAGTTCGAGCTCAGGGAGGCCCCGTCGCTCGGCGGCGTCAGCGTCCCCCGCGGCGACGGCAGGACGGTCATCCGTCTGCGCCGCGGCGCGTCGATCTCGGACTTCGCCGACAAGATCGAGGCCATGACCGGCGTGCCGGTGCCCCCCGGCAACCTGGTCACCGTCCTCTTCGCCCTCGGCGAGATGGCGACGGCCACCGAGTCGCTCGACGAGGCCACCTTCGAGGTGCTCGGCTCCGAGCTCGGCTTCAAGATCCAGGTCGTCTCGCCCGAGGACGAGGACAAGGAGCTCCTCGAGGGCTTCGGTCTCGACCTCGAGCAGGAGCTCGACGACGAGACGGACGAGGACCTCGAGATCCGTCCCCCCGTCGTCACCGTCATGGGTCACGTCGACCACGGAAAGACGCGCCTGCTCGACGCGATCCGCAACGCCAACGTCGTCGCCGGCGAGGCGGGCGGCATCACGCAGCACATCGGTGCGTACCAGGTCGTCGCGGAGCACGAGGGCATCGAGCGCCCGATCACCTTCATCGACACCCCGGGTCACGAGGCGTTCACCGCCATGCGAGCCCGCGGTGCCCAGGTCACGGACATCGCGATCCTCGTGGTCGCGGCGGACGACGGCATCATGCCACAGACCATCGAGGCGCTGAACCACGCCCAGGCGGCCAACGTGCCGATCGTGGTCGCGGTGAACAAGGTGGACAAGCCCGACGCCAACCCGGCCAAGGTGCGCCAGCAGCTCACCGAGTTCGGGCTCGTCGCCGAGGAGTACGGCGGAGACGTCATGTTCGTCGACGTGTCGGCTCGCGCGGGCACCGGCATCCAGGACCTCCTGGACGCCGTGCTGCTCACCGCGGACGCCGGTCTCGACCTGCGCGCCAACCCCAACAAGGAGGCGCGCGGAGTCGCGATCGAGGCGAAGCTCGACAAGGGACGCGGTGCGGTCGCGACCGTGCTCATCCAGTCGGGAACGCTGCGCGTCGGAGACGCGATCGTCGCCGGAACGGCCTACGGCCGCGTCCGTGCGATGGCGGACGAGAACGGCAACGCCGTCCTCGAAGCCGTGCCGTCGCGTCCGGTGCAGGTGCAGGGACTCTCGTCCGTGCCCCGCGCCGGCGACACCTTCCTCGTCACCGAGGAGGACCGCACGGCCCGTCAGATCGCCGAGAAGCGCGAAGCCGCTCAGCGCAACGCCCTGCTGGCCAAGGCCCGCAAGCGCATCTCGCTCGAGGACTTCACCCGTGCTCTCGAGGAGGGCAAGGTCGAGTCGCTCAACCTCATCATCAAGGGCGACGTGTCCGGTGCCGTCGAGGCGCTGGAGGAGTCGCTCGTCAAGATCGAGGTCGACGACTCGGTGCAGCTGCGCATCATCCACCGCGGTGTCGGTGCGATCACGGAGTCGGACGTCAACCTCGCGACGATCGACAACGCGATCATCGTGGGCTTCAACGTCCGCCCCGACCCGAAGGCCCGCGAGCGCGCTGCTCGAGAAGGAGTGGACATCCGCTTCTACTCGGTCATCTACAACGCGATCGAAGAGGTCGAGAACTCGCTCACGGGCATGCTCAAGCCCGAGTTCGAGGAGGTCCAGTCCGGTGTCGCCGAGATCCGCGAGGTGTTCCGCTCCTCCAAGTTCGGCAACATCGCGGGTGTCATCGTCCGCTCCGGCACGATCACCCGCAACTCGAAGGCGCGCGTCATCCGTGACGGCGTCGTGGTCGGGGACAACCTGGCCATCGAGTCGCTGCGTCGCTTCAAGGACGACGTCACGGAGGTCCGTACGGACTACGAGGCCGGTATCGGACTCGGAAAGTACAACGACATCCAGATCGGCGACGAGATCGAGACGATCGAGATGAAGGAGAAGCCGCGAGGCTGATCCGCTCCACTGGAAGGCCCGGGTCCGCCCGGGCCTTCCGGCGTCTCACGGCGCTGTTCGTGCGGGATCGGGAGGGGACTCTCGTCCTCTCGCGCCCTGCGGGAGGAATCGGGGGCCGCCCGTGTCCCGGAGGTGCGCACCCTCCAGCGTGCGCTTCCGCACCCCCGGGTGCGGGAGACCGACCCCGATCAGGCGCTCCTGTCTCGGTGGGTGCGCCCGCTGAACGAGCAGCTCGCGAGCAGCGCGCCTGCGGGCGACGTCCGGCTCCCGATCCAGCACCTGAGCCTTCCCACCCCGGTCCCCGAGGATCCGGGGGGGCGGACCCGCACCCCCTCCGATCGCGGGCACGGGTGGGGTGCCTCCTCGCGGCTCCTGGCCGGGCCTGGCGGGCGGGCCGCAGGCCCGCGGGAGGGAGCCGCGAGGAGGCACCCCACCCGCGCCGTCGCAGACGCGCAGTCGAGGGGCATCACGCCCCAGAAGCAAGGCCCCCTCGGACGCGACCGGTCGTCCGGGCGGAGAGTGGTTGAATGGCGAGCTGAACGGTTCGCCGAGAGAGATGTGAGGACCAGCCATGGCAGATCCGGCCCGGGCGAGGAAGCTCGCCGAACGTATCCAGGTGATCGTCGCGAAGCGGCTCGAGCGCGGTCTCCGCGACCCGCGCCTCGGCTTCGTCACCATCACCGATGTCCAGGTGACCGGCGACCTGCAGCACGCCTCGGTGTTCTACACGGTCTACGGCACCGACGAGGAGCGCGCCGATTCGGCCGCGGCCCTCAAGGCCGCCACCGGAATGCTCCGCACCGAGGTGGGCAGGAACATCACGTCCCGGCTCACGCCGTCGCTCGAGTTCATCCTCGACGCGGTGCCCGAGAACGCGAAGCACATCGAGGACCTGCTCGCCGCCGCGCGCAGCCAGGACTCGCAGGTGCAGTCGCTCGCCGCTCAGGCGGACTACGCCGGCGACGCCGACCCCTATGTGAAGCCCCGCGAGGACGACGAGGACTAGGCGCCGAGCCCGAACACCGCGGAGCCCGTGGCGACGTCGACCGATTCCAGGACGACGACGACACGGGCTCCCGGCGTGAGCGGGGCCGGGACGTCGACGGTGATCTCCGGGTCGAGCAGCTGGACCGAGGAGCGGGTGCGCGCCGAGGAGACGACGATCCCGCTGAAGGAGGCTCCTTCGCGGCCGCGGAGGACGGCGGCCTCGACGATCGCGGTCGCCGCACGGGAGGCGGCTCCGGCCCGGCGGTCGCTCGCGGCGAGGAGCGGCGGGAGCAGGGGCAGCGCCTCGCGCAGCTGCGACGGGATCGTTCCGCCCCGGGACACCGCGAGGCAGACGGCGAGGCCGAACCGGTCGACCAGGCGCCGCAGCGGCGCGGTGACGTGCGCGTACGGCGCGGCGAGGGCCGCCTGCGCGGGATGCTCCGGCGGGGCGCCGTCGAAGGCGGTGTAGCCGGCGCCGCGGAACAGGCTCGCCGCGGCGTACATGATGGCGAGCTGGGCGGGGTCGTCGGTGTCGAGGCGGCGCAGGTAGGCGCCGTAGGCCTCCTCCTCGGGCCACGGGACGCCGAGCGCCGCGGCTCGGGAGCGGAAGGCCGCGACGGTGGCGGGGTCGGCCTCGGGCATGGTCCGGAGGATGCCCACCCCCGCGTCGAGCATCATCGTCGCCGCCGCCATGCCGGTCAGCAGCGAGACCTGGGCGTTCCAGCCCTCGACGGCCAGGGGAGCGCGGCGCTCGACCCGGTAGCCGCCGTCGGCGGCGACGATCTCCTCCTCGGGCAGCGTCAGGCTCGCTCCTCCGCGCTCGGCCTCGCGCGCCAGGCGCTCGCGTCCGAACCAGGGGAGGAGGGCGAGGGAGGGGTGCGGATCGCCCGCGTCGACGCTGCGCTGCACGCCCTCGTAGTCGAGCCGGGCCACGCTGCGCACGAGCGCCCGCTCGAGGTGCACCGAGCGCGGCTCCGCCCGCTCGTCGAGGGTCAGCGTCCAGACCAGCGCTCGGCGCGTCTCGTCCGGCAGGAGCGACGCGGCCCCCTCGGAGAGGACCGCGGGGTGCAGCGGGACGCGGCCGTCCGGGAGGTAGTAGGTCTGGCCGCGGCGGCGCGTCTCGGCGTCGAGCGCTCCGCCGGTGCGGACGACCGCGGGCACGTCCGCGATGGCGTAGCGGAGGACGACGCCCTCCGACGTGCGCTCCAGGTGGAGGGCCTGGTCCAGGTCGAGCGAGCCGGGCGGGTCGATCGTCACGAAGGGGAGGTCCGTCCGGTCGACGCGGTCCTCGTCGTCCGCTCCGGCGTCCGCGTGCTCGGCCTCGGCCAGCGCGGCCGGCGGGAACGGGCCGGGCAGGTCGTTCTCGACGCGGACCGCGGCGAGGGCGCGCTGGACGTCCTGGGCGAGGTCGACGTCGAGGGCGCGCTCGACGGCGGCGTCGGGGCGGGGGAGGCGGAGGCGGCGACCGGTCACGGCGCCGACCCTACCCGCCTCCTCCGACGCGGACGGCGGTCGACGGGCCCTCAGGAGCCGGGGAGGAGGTAGCCGTCCTCCGGGCCGCCCGTCGCCAGGCCGTCGGCGAGGAGCCCGGCCAGGGCGCGACCGCGCTGGTCGGCGTCCGGCCAGAGAGACTCCACCTCGGCCGCGGTGACCGGGCCGTGCGCGGCGCGCAGCTCGGCGAGGATGAGGCCGCGGACCTGGCGGTCCGAGCCCTCGAACCGCTTCTGCTTCGCCTTTACGGGCCCGGTGTGCTCGGGGTACCCCTCCGCCCGCCAGCGGCAGAGGTCGCGGATCGGGCACTCGTCGCAGCGCGGAGCGCGGGCGGTGCAGACGACCGCCCCCAGCTCCATCGCGCCCGCGTTGAAGGCCGCCGCCTCGGAGAGCGACTCGGGCAGCAGCGCCGACATCGCGGTGAGGTCGGCCCTCGCGCGGGGCGGGCCGGGCTCCGCCGCTCCGTCGACCGCGCGCGCGAGGACCCGGCGGACGTTGGTGTCGACCACGGGGTGCCGCCTCCCGTAGGCGAACACGGCGATGGCGCGGGCGGTGTAGTCGCCGATGCCGGGCAGCGCGAGGAGGGTCTCGACGTCGTCGGGGACCACGTCGCCGTGCTCCTCGGCGATCGCCACGGCGCAGGCGTGCAGGCGCAGGGCCCGCCGCGGGTAGCCCAGGGACTGCCAGGCGCGCACCGCCTCGCCGGGCGGGACGGCGGCGAGCGCGGAGGGTGTCGGCCAGCGCTCCAGCCACTCCGCCAGTCGCGGGACGACGCGGACCACCGGGGTCTGCTGCAGCATGAACTCGCTGACGAGCGTGCCCCAGGCGGGGAAGCCCTCGCGGCGCCACGGCAGGTCGCGGGCGCTCGTGCGGAACCAGGCGGTGATCGCGTCGGCGAGAGGGTCGGAGGGCATCAGCCCACACTAGGCGGCGGCGCGTATCGTGGGCGGATGACCAGGTGGGCTCCGCAGAAGGCCGATGTGCTCGACGCTCTCGCGGCGGAGGTGCTGCACAACTACGGGCGCGGACGGGTCAAGGTCGGGATCGACGGCGACGACCCCGCGGTGAGCGCGGCGTTCGCGGTCGACCTCGCGGAGGCGCTCCGCCGGGCCGGCAAGGACGCGATCGTCGCGCACCTCGCCGACTTCCGACGTCCCCGCGCCGATCGGGACGACCCCGCCGTGCCCGAGGAGCAGCGCTCCTACGCGGCCGGGTACGACTACGAGCTCCTGCGCCGCGTGCTGCTCGATCCGTTCACCCTCGGCGGCAGCACCGGGTTCGTGCTCGCGGGCTTCGACGCAGTGCGCGACGAGGCGCGGCAGGCGCGCTGGCGGACCGCCGGCCGCGACGCGGTGCTGCTCGTCGACGGCGAGTTCGCCCTCCGGCCGGAGCTGCGCGGAGCGTGGAGCACCAGCATCCGCCTCGACACGCAGGAGCCGCCGGTGGACGCGGCGTACCGCGCCACGACGGACCCGCGCCGGCTGGCGGGGATCCTCGTCGACATCCGCGATCCGGAGCAGCCCCGGCGCCTCTTCGCCGACTCCTGCTGAGCCTCGGGACGGAGGCCGCCGCCGCGGGCGGCGTCCGTCCGACAGGGCCGCGGGCTCAGACCAGGGCGGCGCGGCGCACGACCTCCGCCGGCGGCACGAAGGCGCCCGCCCGCTCGACCTCGTGCACCAGGTCGACCAGCAGCTGGTTGACCGGTGCCTCGCGCCCGCCGCGGTGAGCGGTGCGGACCACGGCCCCGGCCAGGTGGTCGATCTCGCTCGGCACTCCGCGGCGGACGCTCTGCAGCGTCGACCCGGGGTTCGGCACCTCGCCCATCCGCGCGGCCATCCGGCGGGGGAGCAGCTCGACCAGGGGCAGGGGAGCGGCGGCCAGGGCGCGGACGGACGTGTTCGAGAGTCCCTGCAGCGAGCCGAAGCGGACGCCAGACGCGAGGCCCGTCCGGGCGGCCTCGCGCATCGACCGGGCGAGGACGCGCCGCAGCCCCGGATCGTCGATCGTCTCCTGGACCGAGAGCCCGGTGATCGCGGGCAGGGCGTTGACCTCGTTGATCAGCAGCTTCGTCCACTGCGCTCCGGTGAAGTCGTCGGTGACGGCGGTGGGGACCGCCTCGCCGAGCACGGCGGCGGCCCGTCGCACGTCGTCGTCGGCCGGGCGGCCGGGGACGCCGAGCGTGGTCGTGGCAGGAGCCGTGACGGTGACGCGGCCGGGTTCGAGGTGGCTCGCGGCGAAGAGGGCGAGAGCACCCACGAGCCGGGCGTCGCGCACCTGCCGGGCCGCCGCGGTGAGCCCGTCCAGTCCGTTCTGGACGACGACGACGAGGGTGCCGTCGACCGTGCGGCGGTTGGTGCGCAGCGCGTCCTCGGCGTCCTGCGCTTTCGTGCAGACGAAGGCGAGATCGGGCACCAGGTCGAGGGACTCGCCGCAGCGGACCCAGGCGGTGTGCTCGCCCCACGCCCCGTCGAGCCGGATCCCCGACCGGCGGATCGCGGTGAGGTGGTCGCCTCGGGCGGTGACCTCGACGTCGTGCCCGGCGCGGTCGAGAAGGGCGGCGATGGTGCCGCCGACGGCGCCTGCTCCGAGTACTGCGATCCTCATCCGGACAGCCTAGGACGGGCGGGCGAGGGCTCCGGCTCCACCCCGGGGGTACTCCCGATCCGTCCGTGTATCCTCGCACCCGTGCTCGAGACCCCCGCCCCGGCTCCGAACGGGATCCTCCTGCTGGACAAGCCCGGCGGCATCACCAGCCACGACCTCGTCTCGCGGACCCGCCGCCGCGCGGGGACCCGCAAGGTCGGCCACGCGGGGACGCTCGATCCGATGGCGACCGGGCTGATGATCCTCGGTCTCGGCCCCTCGACGCGCCTGCTCACCTACCTCGTCGGCCTCGACAAGCAGTACGAGGCGACGATCCGGCTGGGCTCCTCCACCACCACCGACGACCAGGAGGGCGAGGTGCTCGCCTCGGCGGAGCCCGCCCTCGTCGCGGCCCTCGCCCCGGAGTCGGTGTCCGACGCGATCGCGGCCCTCACCGGAGCGATCGAGCAGGTCCCGAGCACGGTCAGCGCGATCAAGGTGGACGGCCGCCGCGCCTACGCCCGCGCCCGCGACGGCGAGGAGGTCGTGCTCGCCTCCCGCCCCGTGACCGTCTCGGAGTTCGCCGTCCTGGCGAGCCGCCCGGTCGAGGGGTTCCTCGACCTGGACGTGCGCGTCACCTGCTCCTCCGGCACCTACATCCGCGCGCTCGCCCGCGACCTGGGCGCGTCCCTCGGAGTCGGCGGCCACCTGACCGCGCTGCGGCGCACCGCGGTCGGCCCCTTCTCCGTGGCCCAGGCCGGCGAGATCGACGAGCTCGACGTCCCCGCCGCGCTCCTGCCGCCGACGCTCGTGGCGGGCGAGCTGTTCCCCCTGCTGCGCCTCGACGCCCAGGAGGCGGGCGATCTCGCAAACGGCAAGCGCATCCCGGCCCCGGAGGCGGTGGCGGGCGCGAAGGGCCTCCTCGCCGCGGTCGGCCCGGGGGAGCGGCTGATCGGCCTCGCCGAGCGGCGCGGCACCCAGCTCAAGAGCGTCGTCAACTTCCCGACCGAGGACCTGCGGACGGCCGCCTCGTGATCGAGTGGTTCACGATCCTCCAGGTGGGGATCGCCGTCGCGGCCGGCCTGCTCTGCCTCGTGCTCGGGCTGCTCGCCCGCCGTCCCTCGGACGTCTCGGTCGGCGCGACGGCGATCGTCGAGCTGCTGCTGATCGTCCAGCTGGCGGTCGCGATCGTGTCGCCGCTGGTCGGCAACCGCCCGTCGGGGAGCCTGCCGGAGTACTACATCTACCTGATCTCGGCGCTGCTCCTGCCGCTCGCGGCCGGGTTCTGGGCGCTCATCGAGCGGAGCCGCTGGAGCACCGTGATCCTGGGCGTCGTCTGCCTCTCGATCGCGGTCATGGTCTACCGGATGCACCAGATCTGGTTCTTCCAGAGCGCCTGATCGGGCCCGCCACCGGGCCCGGCCCGGCGAGCGCCTAGCATGGACGTGCGATGTCGAAACCAGCCAGCGATGCGTCCGGACGGGCCGCTCACGACCCCTCAGTCCCCTCGGCCCCCGGGAGCGGAGAGCCGACCCGTTCCGCCCGCTCGCGCGGGATCGGCAGCCTCCTGGTCGTGGTCTACGGGATCCTCGCGCTCGCCGCGACGGGGCGCTCCGTCTTCCAGATCATCGACCGGTTCGACGAGGCGCCGCTGGCGTTCTCGCTCTCGGCGCTCTCGGCCGTCGTGTACATCGTCGCGACGGTCGCCCTGATCGTCCCGGGCCGCACCTGGCAGCGCGTCGCGTGGGTGACGATCACCTTCGAGCTGGTGGGCGTGCTCGTGGTCGGCGCGCTCAGCCTCCTCGCTCCGCAGCTCCTCGGGCTCGCGAGCGCCGACCCGTTCGGGCGCCAGTCGACGGTGTGGGCGGCCTTCGGCGCCGGCTACCTGCTGATCCCGCTCGTCCTGCCCGTGCTCGGCCTCTGGTGGCTCCGCGCGCAGGGGCGGCGCACGGCCCGGGCGGCCGCCTGATGCGCGTCGAGACCCGCCCCGGCGACCTGGCCGGGATCGGACCCTCCGCCGTCACGATCGGCAAGTTCGACGGCGTCCACTCCGGGCATCGGGCCGTCATCGGCCGGCTGCACGAGCGGGCCCGCGAGCAGGGGCTCGCCGCCGTCGTCGTCACCTTCGACCGCAATCCGCTCAGCGTGATCGCGCCGGAGAAGTGCCCGCCCGTCCTGGTCGGCAACGAGCAGAAGCTCGAGCTCCTCGCCGGGACCGGCGTGGACGCGACGCTGCTGCTCACCTTCGACGAGGCGTTCCGGGCGCTCTCACCCGAGCAGTTCGTCGAGCAGGTGCTGGTAAAGGCGCTCGAGGCCCGTGTGGTCCTCGTCGGCTCCGACTTCCGCTTCGGCGCCCGGGGAGCGGGCGACGTCGACCTGCTGCGCGTGCTCGGCGGGCAGCACGGATTCGAGGTGGAGCTGATCGACGACGTGCGGCCCGAGGACGGCCGCCGCGTCTCCTCCACCTGGATCCGCGAGCTGCTGGCCGAGGGCGACGTGGAGCACGCGACGCGCCTGCTCGGGCACGAGCCCGTCGTCCGCGGCGTGGTCGTGCACGGAGCGAAGCGCGGCCGCGAGCTGGGCTTCCCGACCGCGAACCTCTCGCCGCAGTCGCAGGGCCTGATCCCGGGCGACGGCGTCTACGCGGGCCGGCTCACCACCGACGGCGTCACGCATCCCGCCGCGATCTCGGTCGGCAGCAACCCGACCTTCGTCGGAGTGCCGCCCAAGCAGGTCGAGGCGTACGTGCTCGACCAGACGCTCGACACCCTCGACCTCTACGACCGCGTGGTCGACGTGGCGTTCGTCGGCCGGATCCGCGGCCAGGTCGCCTACGAGGGCGTCGAGCCCCTCATCCGCCAGATGAACCACGACGTGGTGCAGGTCCGCGAGGTCCTCGGCATCGACTGAGCGGGATGCCGGCCGCCGCCTAGCAGGGGCCGCGGGCCCGCACCAGCGGGAGAGGTCCCGGGGCCATCGGCGTACCGTGGCCGCATGAGCGAAACTCCCTCCGACTCGGCGCGCCCCCTCGCACTCGTCACCGGCGCGACCGGCTACATCGGCGGCCGGCTGACGCCGCGCCTCCTCGAGGCGGGCTTCCGGGTGCGCGTCCTGGTGCGCGACCCGCGCAAGCTGGTCGACGTGCCGTGGGCGGAGGAGGTCGAGGTCGCCCAGGGCGATCTCGGCGATCCGGAGTCGCTGGAGGCCGCGGTCGAGGGCGTCGACGTCCTCTACTACCTCGTCCACTCGATGGGCTCGGGCAACGACCACGCCCACTTCGAGGAGGTCGAGAGCCGCGCCGCGCAGAACGTCGCCACGGCCGCGAGGTCGGCCGGCGTCGGCCGCATCGTCTACCTCGGCGGCCTGCACCCCGAGGGCCAGGAGCTCTCGAAGCACCTCCGCTCGCGCGCTGAGGTGGGCCGGATCCTGATGGAGTCGGGAGTGCCGACGATCGCCCTGCAGGCGGGTGTGATCATCGGCTCCGGGTCGACCTCGTTCGAGATGGTGCGCCACCTCACCGACGTGCTGCCGTACATGCCCGCGCCGCAGTGGGTGCGCAACTTCATCCAGCCGATCGCCGTGCGCGACGTGCTGCACTACCTGATCGGCTCCGCGTCGCTCGAGGACGCCACGCTCAACCGCACCTTCGACATCGGCGGGCCCGACGTGCTCCGCTACGGCCAGATGATGAACGGCTACGCGGTCGAGGCCGGGCTCCCGCAGCGGCCGATCGCGTCCCTGCCGGTGTTCACCCCGTGGCTGGCCTCGCAGTGGGTCAACCTGGTCACGCCGATCCCGCGCTCGCTCGCGGTGCCCATCATCGCCTCGCTGCAGTACGACTGCGTCGTGCACGAGCAGGACATCCGCGCGCTCATCCCCGACCCCGAGGGCGGGCTGACCTCCTACCGCCGCGCCGTCCGGCTCGCGCTGGGAAAGATGCAGGCGGGCGAGATCGAGACGAGCTGGCAGAACGCGGAGGTCGTCGGCGCTCCCAGCGATCCGCTGCCGAGCGACCCGGAGTGGGCCGGCCACACGGTCTACGTGGACCTCAAGGAGCGCCGCACCCCGGCCGACCCGGCCAAGCTCTGGCGCGTCATCGAGGGCATCGGCGGCACCAACGGCTGGTACTCCTTCCCGCTCGCGTGGGTGATCCGCGGCTGGATGGACCGCCTCGTCGGGGGAGTGGGCCTGCAGCGCGGGCGCCGCGACTCCGCGCGCCTGCACGCCGGCGACGCCCTCGACTTCTGGCGCGTCGAGGAGATCGAGCGGCCGAAGCTCCTGCGCCTGCGCGCCGAGATGAAGGTGCCCGGCGGGGCCTGGCTCGAGATGCGCGCCGAGCCCTCCGGAGACGGCGGCTCGGTCTACACGCAGCGCGCGGTGTTCTTCCCGCAGGGCCTCGCGGGCAGGCTCTACTGGTTCGCGATCCTGCCCTTCCACGGCATCATCTTCAACGGCATGGCCAACCGCATCACGGCCACCGCGGCCGACCTGCCGGACTCCGGCGACGAGCGCTCCCCTGGCGGGCGCCGGGTGCAGCGGTGACAATGGAGGGGTCCGGCGGCGGCGAGGCCGCCCGGGACGCCGACGAGAGGAGCACGATGAGCGAACGGTCGAGCACGGACGCGGGGCGCGGACTCCAGCTGGGGAAGGTCCTCTTCATCGGGGACAGCATCATCCAGGCGGGAGCCTGGGGCGAGTGGCTGACGGAGTCGACGGTCGTCGACGAGGGAGTCGGAGGGGCCACCACGGCGGACGTCGTCGCGCGGCTCGCCGAGCTGGTCGCGCAGGAGCCGGACACGGTGGTGCTGCTGATCGGCACCAACGACCTCGCCTGGCACCGCACGACGGAGCACGTCGTGCGCAACATCGAGACGATCGTCGCGACGTTCCGGCGCGACCTCCCGGACGTGCGCATCCTGGTGACATCGGTCCTGCCGCGCGGACACGAGTTCGCGCCGCAGATCCGCGAGATCAACCGCCACCTGTGGCAGTTCGCGCCCACGGCGCACGCGGGCTACCTCGACCTGTGGCCGGTGCTCGCGGGCGAGGACGGCGGACTGCTCGAGCAGTACTCGCCGGACGGCCTGCACCTCAACGAGGACGGCTACCGCGCCTGGCGCGAGGCACTGGGCCCGGCGCTCGAGGCGGTCGTGCGGATGCCTCCGCGGACCCGCCCGATCACGCTGCCCTACGACGAGTTCGCGCGGCCGAAGACGGCCTAGCGCAGCACCGTGGAGGGGGAGTCGACCGCAGGGTCGGCTCCCCTTCCGTCATTCCGCGGCCAGGGCGGCCTCGAAGGCCGCGAGGGCGTCCGCGGAGAAGAGGACGAACCGGACCTCGTCGAGTGCGCCGTCCGCGGTCGCCTCGCGGACCGTCTCCACCGCGATGCGCGCCGCGTCGTCCATCGGCCAGCCGTAGACGCCCGCCGAGACGGCCGGGAAGGCGAGCGTCCGCGCACCGAGACCGACGGCGGTGCGCACCGACTCGCGGTAGGCCGAGGCGAGGACAGCGCTGCGGTCCTCCGACCGCGAGTGGACGGGACCGACGGTGTGCACGACCCAGCGGGCGGGGAGGCGGCCGGCGGTCGTGGCGACCGCGGAGCCGGCGGGCAGGCCGTCCGGCAGCTCGGCCCCGCGGAGCCGGCGGCACTCGGCGAGGATCTCCGGTCCGCCCGCGCGGTGGATCGCGCCGTCGACGCCGCCGCCGCCGAGGAGCGACGAGTTCGCCGCGTTCACGATCGCGTCGACGTGCTTGCGGGTGAGGTCGCCGCGCACGGCTCTCAGGGTGGTCACGACTCCTCCTCCAGGCTTCGTCCGAGGGCAGCGATCGCCGCAGGTCCCACGCGGCAGCAGCCGCCGATCAGATCCGCTCCCGCCGCGCGCCAGGAGGCGACCAGCACGGGGTCGAAGGCCGCGTCGCCTGCCCAGCGACGCTCGACGGCGTCCCACTCCTCGCCGCTGTTCGGGTACACGACGACCAGCTTGCCGGTGACGGAGCGGGCGATGCGGACCGCCTCGGCGACGTCGCCGGGCGGGCAGCAGTTCACTCCCACGCCGACGACCTCCTCGGAGGCGGCGGCGACGGCGAGCGCCTCGGCCAGGGGCTCGCCGGACGCGGTGCGGCCCGAACGGCCGCTCACGCAGATCCAGGCGGGGACCGAGGAGCCCGCGAGGGCCTTCACGACGGCCCGCACCTCCCGCACCGACGGGATGGTCTCGACGGCGAGCAGGTCGGGCCCGGCCGCGGCCAGGGTCTCCAGGCGCGGGCGGTGCCAGGCGGCGAGCTCGCCGACGGTGAGGCCGTCGTCGCCGCGGTACTCGGAGCCGTCGCCGAGGCTCGCACCGAAAGGGCCGACGGAGGCGGCGACCCAGCCGCTCTGCGCGCGCCGGGCCAGGTCGACGCTCTCCTGGAGGGCGCGCTCGACGAGGCCCGGGGCCAGCCCCGCGGCTGCGAATCCGCTCGCGGACACCTGGTAGCTCGCGGTCACCGCGACCCGGGCGCCCGCCTCGGCGAAGGCGCGGTGCGCGGCGACGACCCGGCCGGGCTCCTCCAGCAGGACCCGGGCGCTCCAGAGCGAGGAGTCCACCGCGGCGCCCTGCGCCTCCAGCTCCGTGCCCAGGCCCCCGTCGAGCAGCAGCGGGCGCACCCGCGCCGCGGCGACGAGGCCGGCGGTCACGAGCGGTTGTTGGAGAGCTCGAAGATCTTCACGAGCTCGGCGATGGCCGCCTCGCGGGCGTCTCCGCCCTCCTCGAACATCGCGGTGATGTGCGTGCGGAGGTGGTTCTCGACGATGAGCTTGTTGAGCGAGCCGAGCGACTTCTGGATCGCGAGGGACTGCGTGACGATGTCGACGCAGTAGTCCTCGTTCTCGATCATCCGCTCGAGGCCGCGCATCTGGCCGCCCAGGATCCGGGCACGGTGCAGCGAGCGCTTCTTGAGGTCCTCGATCACTCCTCCAGCCTACGCGCCGCGGGCGGTACCCGGGCGGGGTATGCGCGCGCCTACGATCGAGGGGTGAGCACCCGCAAGCCGTCCCGCGCGACCGCCGCCCGCTACCCCTCGCGCGACCGCGCCCGCATGGCGCTCGCGCCCGGGATCCTCGGCGCGATCGTGCTGCTGGCCGGGCTCGCCCTCGTCGGCTCCGATGCCTACGACTTCATCCGCTACCCGGTCGCGATCCTCGCGGCGGTCATCGGCTGGTTCGCGATCCAGGCGCGCGCACTCCTCTGGCTGATCGGGCTCGTCCCGGTGCTCGTGCTGTGGAACCCGGTGCTGCCGTTCGCGTTCCCGGACGCGATCTGGTCCTCGCTGAGCCTCGCCGCGGTCGGCGTCTTCGTGGCGGCGGGCCTCGTCATCCGCGTCCCGACCCCGGAATGACGACGAGCGCGACCGTCCGCGCGTCTGAGCGCCGACCGGACCGCCCCGAGGAGTAGACTGGCGCCGCACCCGCACGCCGGGGATGCTGCGACCGGGTCCCAGACCCGTTGCTCGGAGCTCTCGACGGCCACCGGATGCACCGACGCCCGACGCCTCCCCGGAGGCGATCCGGCGGATGCACGGCGACGGCAGCGCGCGGGAACCCTTCCTCCGCCCCCCGTCACACATCGAGGAGGAGCATGGCTCGCAGCGGCCAGCGTCAGTCCGGTCAGACGCGACGAGCGTCGAACGCCGCCGGGAGCCGACCCCGATCGCGTTCGCGCGGCGTGGACAACGCGGGGATCATCCCGATCCTCGCCCGCCGCGTCCGCGAGGTGGAGGCGAAGGCCCAGACCGGCAAGGTCGGGCCGACCAACCGGACGAAGTTCCTGGTTATCGCCCTCCTGATGCGCGAGGAGCGCAAGCGGGTCAAGGTCGATCCCTCGCTCAGCGACGCGCAGCGCGCCGAGGAGATGAAGCGCCTCGACGGCATCGCCACGATCCTGGCCAAGACGGCCGCCCGCGACACCAGCCTGATCGCGCTGCTCGAATCGGAGGCCGGCGTCACGGCGGCCGCGCAGAAGCTCCGCCGCGACTGGCTGCTCGAGGCGGGCGCGGAGCTCAGCCCCGACGAGCTGCTCATCGTGACCGAGCCGGAGCCCAAGCCCGAGGTGCCGGTCAACCAGGTCGTGCCGCAGTCGGTGCGCGCCCGCCAGCTGGCGAACCCCTTCCTCCCGCCGGACTTCTCGATCGCCGAGGCCTCGGCTCCGGCGCCGCGCCGCAGGCTCGACGACTGGGAGCTGCTCGGGCCGCTCTTCAAGGCGTTCGAGTACGGAGCGGGCGGACGGGCCGCGAGCATGGAGCTCCCGGAGCCGCCGAAGCTCGACCGGGTCTCGCCGCGCGGCCTCGAGCTGATGCCGCACCAGGCGCGCTTCATCGAGAGCGCCCGCGAGGGGCACCGCAGCTTCCTGCTCGCCGACGAGCCGGGTCTGGGCAAGACCGCGCAGAGCCTCCTGGCCGCCTCGGTGGTCGGGGCGTACCCGCTGCTCGCGGTGGTGCCGAACGTGGTCAAGATGAACTGGGCGCGCGAGGTCGAGCACTGGACGCCGCAGCGGCGCGCCACGGTCATCCACGGAGACGGCGGCACGCTCGACGCGTTCGCCGACGTGGTCATCGTCAACTACGACATCCTCGACCGGCACATCGGCTGGCTCGGGAGCCTGGGCTTCCGCGGCATGGTCGTCGACGAGGCGCACTTCATCAAGAACCTCCGCTCGCAGCGCTCGCAGAGCGTGCTCGCGCTGGCGTCGAGGATCCGCGAGACCACTCCGGGGCACGATCCGCTGATGATCGCGCTGACCGGCACCCCGCTGATCAACGACGTCGACGACTTCCGCGCCATCTGGCGCTTCCTCGGCTGGATCGACGAGACCAAGCCGGGACCGGAGCTGATGGGCCGCCTCGAGGAGACGGGCCTCACCCCCGCCGACACGGGCTTCTACCCGGAGGCGCGCGAGGCCGTGATCGACCTCGGCATCGTCCGGCGCAAGAAGATCGACGTCGCCGCCGACCTGCCGTCGAAGCGGATCGTCGATCTGCCCGTCGAGCTGGACGACGACCTCGGCCGCTCCATCCAGAAGGCCGAGCGCGAGCTCGGCGCCCGCATGCTGCAGCGCTTCAGGGCGGTCACCTCCTCGATCACGCACGAGCTCGACGACGACGAGCGCGAGCGGTTCATCCGCATCGTGGCGCAGAGCGAGCTCGAGGAGTCGAAGTCGGCCAAGACCGGCGAGAACGTCTTCACCATGGTGCGCCGGATCGGCCAGGCCAAGGCGGCGCTGGCCGCCGACTACGCCTCGCAGCTGGCCCGCTCGGTGGGCAAGGTCGTCTTCTTCGCGAAGCACATCGACGTGATGGACCAGGCGGAGGACACCTTCGAGAAGCGCGAGCTGACGTCCGTCTCCATCCGCGGCGACCAGACCGCGGCGTTCCGCCAGACGCAGATCGACGCCTTCAACGAGGACCCGGACGTCTCTGTCGCCGTCTGCTCGCTCACCGCGGCGGGAGTCGGCGTGAACCTGCAGGCGTCCTCCAACGTGGTGCTCGCCGAGCTGTCGTGGACCTCGGCCGAGCAGACGCAGGCGATCGACCGCGTGCACCGCATCGGCCAGGAGGAGCCGGTGACGGCGTGGAGGATCATCGCGGCGCACACGATCGACGCGAAGATCGCGGAGCTCATCGACGCCAAGGCCGGTCTCGCCGCCCGGGCGCTCGACGGCGCGGACGCCGAGACGGCCTCGGCCGACACGGTGCAGCTGGACGCCCTCATGCACGTCCTGCGCGAGGCGATCGGCTGAGCGCACCCGGCCGGGCCGGCTGAGCGCACCCGGCCGGGCCGGCTGAGAGCTCAGCCGGTCCGGGCGAGCGGTGCGGCGAAGAAGTCCTTCTCGAACGAACTCGACCGCAGGAACGCGTCCCTCATCGCGGCGCGCTCCCTCGGTGAGGCGTCGCGGGCGGCCTGCTCCGTGAACTCGATCGCCCGCTCGGTGGCCGTCGCGAAGACCGGGTCGCCGTAGGTGAGCAGCCAGTCCGCGTAGGGGTGCTCGGGGTGCCCGGAGGCGGCGAGGCGCGACCCGACGTCGGCGTAGAGCCAGAAGCAGGGGAGCAGGGCGGCGACGATCTCGCCGTAGCCGCCGCCCGCGGCGACCGCGAGCAGGTGGTCGGTGTAGCCGCGGGTCACGGGCGCGGGAGCCGCGTCCCGGGTCCCGAGCCGGTCGCGGTGCAGCTGCGCCTCCGCCGCGAGGGCGGACGCCGAGCCCTCGGCCCAGAAGACCTGCTCGGCGGTGGTCGGCGCGCGCTGCGCCGCCACGGCCAGGACGCGGGCGTACTCGGTGAGGTAGAGAGCGTCCTGCTCGAGGTACCACTCGAAGTCCTCCCGCCCGAGGGAGCCGTCGCCGAGGGCCCGCACGAACGGGAGCGCGTCGATCTCGTCGCGGAGGGTCCGCGTCCGCTCCCAGACGTCCGCGCAGAACGCCGGAGGACGTTGCCGGTGGAAGTGGTCGATCGGGCCGTTGCCGGAGCCGACCTCGAGAGCATCGGCGGCGCGCAGGGCGCCGGTCAGCCACTCCTTGGCCTCCGTCAGCGCCTCGACCAGGGCGTCGGAGGAGGCGTCGCGCCCGGCCAGGAGCGTCGCCATCGCGGACGAGAGCGAGCACCCGGTGCCGTGCGTGTTCGAGGTGGCGACGCGCTCGCCGGGGACCTCGCGCACGAGGCCGTCGGGGGTGACGATCGCGTCCGGGGTGGCGGGGCCGTCGAGGTGGCCGCCCTTCACCAGCACGGCGGCGTCGAGGGCGCGGGCGAGCATCGCCCCCTGCGCGAGCGCGGCCGGCCAGTCGGAGGCGGTCGGCTCTCCGGCCAGCACGCCCAGCTCGGGGAGGTTCGGCGTCACCAGGTCGGCGCGGCGGAGCAGGTCGCGCACGGCGTCCTCCGCCTCGGGAGCGAGCAGCCGGTGACCGCTGGTCGCGACCATCACCGGATCCACGACCACGACGGGCGGGCGGACCTCATCGAGCCACTCGGCGACGACTCCGGCGTACTCGGCCGTGGCGAGCATCCCGATCTTCACCGCGTCGATCGTGACGTCATCGCTCACCGCGTCGAGCTGCTCGCGGAGGAACGCGGCGGGCGGCAGGTGCACGGAGCGGACCCCGTGCGTGTTCTGCGAGACGAGCGCGGTGACGACCGCCATGCCGTAGCCGCCGAGCGCGCCGATCGACTTGAGGTCGGCCTGGACGCCGGCACCGCCGGTCGGATCGGTGCCGGCGATGCTGAGGACACGGGGGACGCGGGCGCCGGCGGTCACCGGTCCCACTCCGCTCGGATCAGGCGGGCGGCCGCCGCGGGGTCGGCGGCCGTGCAGAGCGCCGACACGACCGCGAGGCCGGCCGCACCGGCGAGGCGGAGTGGCACCGCGTCCGCGGCTCCGACTCCGCCGATGGCGACGCAGGGCAGCGCCGTGGCCGCGGCGAGGGCGGCGAACCCGTCGACACCGAGGGGAGCGGGGTGGTCGGGCTTGGTCGCGGTGGGCCGGATGACGCCGACGCCGAGGTAGTCGACCGTCCCCGCGGGCAGGGCGCGGACGGCGGCGAGGTGCTCGGGGGTGTTCGCGGTGAGCCCGATCACCGCGTCGGGTCCGAGCAGCGAGCGGGCGGCGGTGACGGGGAGGTCGGACTGCCCGAGGTGGACGCCGTGGACGCGGGCGCCCGCGAGGCGGGCGGCGAGGGCGACGTCGACGCGGTCGTCGACCAGCAGGGTCGTGCGCTCGTCGAGGACGGCGGCGACGGCCCGGGTCAGGGCGACGAGCTCGGCGGCGGGGGCGTCGTGATCGCGGATCTGCACGGTCGTGACTCCGCCCCGGACGGCGGCGGCGACCACCGCGGGCACGCCGCGCGGGCCGCACTGGGCGGTGTCCGTGACGAGGTAGAGCGAGAGGTCGAGTCTCATGCGATCCGCGCCCCGGCCTCGGCGTCGGCCGGCTGGAGGGCAGCGAGGGCGTCGATGAGGCCGACGGCGAAGGATCCGGGACCGCTGCTCGCGGCGGCGGCCCGCTCGGCGGCGAGGCCCCAGACCGCGGAAGCGCTGACGGCCGCGTCGAGCGGGCGGGCGCCCGCGCCGAGGAACGCCGCCATCACGGCGCCGAGCGCGCAGCCGCCGCCGGTCACGCGGGTCAGCAGCGGGTGGCCCCCCGTGACCCGGACGATCCGCTCGCCGTCGGTGACGAGGTCGACCGCTCCCGAGACGGCGACCACGCCTCCGGTGCGGCGGGCGAGGACGCGGGCGGAGTCGAGCGCCTGCTCGGCGGTGTCGACGGCGTCCACGCCGCGGCCGCCCGCACCGGCTCCCGCGAGGGCGAGGATCTCGGAGGCGTTGCCGCGGATGATCGCGGGCCGCGCCTCGAGCAGCTCCACCGCCAGAGCGGTGCGGACGGGCAGCGGGCCCACGGCGACCGGATCGAGCACCCACGGGGTGCCGGCGCGTCCGGCCGCGGCGACCGCCTCGCGAGCACCCTCGCGCTGCTCCGCTCCGGGCGTGCCGAGGTTGACGAGCACCGCGGAGGCGAGGCCCGCGAAGACGCCCGCCTCGCCGGGCAGGTCGCACATCGCCGGGCTGGCGCCGAGGGCCAGGAGGCTGTTGGCGGTGAAGCCGGTGACGACCGCGTTCGTGATGCACTGCACCAGGGGCCCGGCGGCGCGGAGCTCGGCGAGATCGCGACCCACGGACGCCGGGTCGGGCGCCGTGTCGGCGGGGAGGGTCGGGTGGACAGGCGTGCGAATGCTCATTCGCGACATCCCTTCGCTAGTACGAACTAGATCAGGTTCAACGGGTCTTCTCTCAGCCCTGGCGGGCACCCCGTGTCACTGCGCACGACCCTAGCAGCGGGCGCGGGCGCGCTCGCTGCTGCAGTGCGAGAGGAGGGAGCGGGCCGTCGTCGCCCCTTCGCCCGGGAGCGGCCGCTCAGCCGGTGAGGATCGTCGAGTCGCCGCGCGGCCCCACCGCGACGCGGAGGCCGATCGGCAGCCGCTCGCGCATCGCGTCGACGTGGCTGATCAGGCCGATCGTCCGACCGCCCGACCGCAGCTCGTCGAGCGTGCTGAGCGCCGTCTCGAGCGTCTCGGCGTCGAGCGAGCCGAAGCCCTCGTCGATGAACATGGTCTCGAGCGAGATGCCGCCGGACTGCGCCGTCACCACGTCGGCGAGGCCGAGGGCGAGGGCGAGCGAGGCGAGGAACGTCTCGCCGCCGGAGAGCGAGGCGGGCTGCCGGCGGACGCCGGTGAAGGCGTCGAGCACGTCGATCCCGAGGCCGGAGGCGGCACCGCGGTAGGCGAGCGAGTCGTCGTGGGCGAGGGCGTAGCGGCCGCTGGTCATCGCGTCGAGGCGGAGGTTCGCCGCGGTCACGATCTCCTCCAGGCGTCCGGCGAGGGCGAAGGCCTCGAGGTCCATCCGGCGCGTGTTCTGCCCCCGGCCGGAGACGGTCTCGGCCAGCGCGCGCAGCTCCTCGTGGCGGTGGAGACGCTCACCCAGCACGGCGAGGCGGCCCGCGGCCGTCGCGGTGAGCTCGGCCAGGCGCTCCGAGCGGTGCTCGAGCACGGAGAGGCCGGCTCGCGCCTCGTCGCGACGGGCGGAGGCCTCGCGCGAGCGCTCCTCGGCGGCGGCGAGGTCGACGGCCGTGCCCGGCAGTCCGCGGAGCTCCGGGTCGGACAGCACCGCCTCCGTCGCGCTCCGCCGTCGCTCGTGCTCGGCGACGACGGCCTCGGCCCGTGCCCGGTCCCCGCTGGCCAGCGCGGCCGACTCGGCCTCCTCGGCGGTCGTGAAGCCGCGCTCGGCGAGGACCTCGGCGAGCTCCTCCCGGGCGGCGGCGGCGGCCTCGGACCGCGAGACGGCCGCCTCCTCGGCCTCGACCAGGGCGACGGCACGGCGGCGCTGGGCACTCAGCTGCTCGACCCGCGAGGCGACGCTCGTCGCGCCGTCGCGGAAGGCCTCGACGCGCTCCCGCAGCAGCCGCAGCGCTTCAGCGGCGAGGGCGGACTCGTCGGCGCGGGCGCGGTGCTCCTCGCGAGCGGCGTCCCGTCCGGTCGTGAGAGCGTCGATCCGGGTGCGCAGCCGGGTGCGCTCGCGCCGCAGCTCCTCCATGCGGGCGGCGGCGCGGCGCGCCGAGGCGAGCCGCTCCTCGTGCGCCGGGCGGAGCGACTCCGGATCCGCGTCCTCGCCCACACGCTCCTCGAGCGCCGCGAGAGCCCGAGCCGCGGCTCCCTCGCGCTCGCGGGCGCCGTCGAGGGCGGCGGCGGCGCGCTCCACCGCGACGCGGGCCCGGTCGAGGTCGTCGGTGCCGACCGTCGTCGGGCCGTCGTGCTCGGCCGGGCGGGGGTGCTCGCACGAGCCGCAGACGGGGCAGGGCTCGCCCGGCTCCAGCCGCTCGGCGAGCTCCCCGGCGAACCCGGCGAACCGGCGCGCGATCAGGGCGGCCTGCTCCGCGGCGCGCTCGCCGTGGACGCGCGCCGCGTCGGCGTAGGCCGTGCGGAGCCGCTGCAGACCCGCCGCAGTGAGATCGCGCTCGAGGGCCGCGGCGATCCTCCGCTCGAGCGCGGCGAGCTCGTCGACGCGCGTGGGGACAGCGGCGGCCTCCCCGGCCAGGGACTCCTCCTCGGCGGCGAGCGCGTCGACGCGGGCGGGCAGCTCGCGCAGCTCCGCCTCGATCCCCGCGAGCGCGGTCGCCGCCGCCTGCTCGGCGCGTGCGGACCGCTCGGTGACGCGCTCCGCGTCGGGGAGCCGGCGCTCCTCTGCCAGCGCCTCGGCGAGGGCGCCGAGGACAGCGGCGAGCCGTTCGGCCGTCTCGGCGGCCGGGCCCCCGGACGCGTCCCCGTAGGCGTCGGCGGCGAGGTCGCGCTGCTGCCGGGCGGCCCGCTCCTTCTCGGCGGCTGCCCGGGCGGAGCGGAGCAGCGGCAGCACGCCGTCGGCCCGGCGCGCGCGCTCGATCGCGGCCCGCTGCTGCTCGACGTGCGCCTCGGCGACCACGAGCTCCTCCGCCTCGATGAGGGCGCGCCGGCGCCGCTCCTGGCCCCGGGCGATGCGCCGTGCCTCGTCGAGAGCGGTGCCCGCGGCCTCGTGCGCCGCGTCGGCCGCGGCGGAGCCGGCCCGGGCCGCCTCGAGCGGAGCGGCGAGCCGCGCCGGCAGCCCGGCGAACCAGGCGGCGTCCGGCAGAGGCGGCTCGGCTCCGTCATCGAGGAGCCGGACGGCCTCGTCCGCGAGCGCCGTCACGGCCGCGCGCTCCTCCTCGAGCCCGACGGCGCTCGCGTCGCGCTGCTCGAGCAGGCGGCGGCGGAGCAGATCGAAGCGCTCGGTCGCGAAGAGCGTGCGCAGGAGCCGCTGCCGGTCGTCGTTCTTCGCGAGCAGGAACTCGTGGAAGCGGTTCTGCGCCAGCAGGATCACCTGGAGGAACTGGTCCTTCGTCAGGCCGACGATCCGGCCGATGTCGGCGCCCACCTCCTTCGCGCTCGACGAGAGCCCTACCCAGGCGCCGTCGACCTGCTCCAGCAGCTCGACCTTCGCCGGCTGGGTCGTGGTGCCGGTGCCGCGCCGTTTCGGCCGCTCGTACTCGGGCGAGCGCCGGACGCGGTAGACGCGCCCCGCCGCCTCGAAGTCGAGCTCGGCGAAGGTCTCGTCCTCGGGGCCGCTGTGGTCGCTCCGGAGGCGCGAGGCGGTGCCGTCGAAGCGGGGGACCGAGCCGTAGAGCGCGAACGCGATCGCGTCGAGGATCGTCGACTTGCCCGCTCCGGTGCGCCCGGCGATGAGGTACACGCCCACGTCCTCGAGCCGGTCGAAGTCGACGCACTGCTCGGCGCGGAACGGTCCGAGTCCGGCGAAGGCGAGTCGGCGGATCCTCACCGCAGAGCCTCGGCCTCGACGGCCGCGAGCGCGTCGAGGGTGAGGGCGCGCTCGGTCTCCGTGGCGCCGTGACCGCCGCGGACGTGGGCGAGGAAGTCGTCGACGACCTCCACGTCGCTCCGCCCGCGGATCCGCTCGGCGTACGCGCGCGGCTCGGCCGCGGCGTGCGGGGGCCGGTGCTCGAGCGTGGCGCAGCCGGGGAAGCGCGACTGCAGGCGCGCCATCGCGTCGAGCGGGCGCACGGGATCGGTGAGCACCGCCGAGACCCAGTCGCCCTCCACCTCGGCCAGGGAGGGATCGCGCAGCAGCTGCTCGAGCTCGCCCTCGATCACGCTGAGCCTCCTCGGCACGGGGAGCGGCGACCACTCGACGCCCTCGAGCCCCTCGGGCCCGATCGTCACCAGCCAGGCGCCGCGCGGCTTCGACGCCTCGCCGAACGAGTAGTGCAGCGGCGCTCCGGAGTAGCGCACGCCCGGCAGCAGCTCGGCGCGTCCGTGGATGTGCCCGAGCGCCGCGTAGTCGGCCGCGGCGAAGTGCTCGACCGAGACGTAGTCGAGCCCGCCCGCCGTGATGTCGCGCTCGAGGACCGCGGCCGGGGCTCCGACCGCGAAGCAGTGCGCGAGCACGACCCAGGGACGGCCCGCCGCCTCGGCGGCGGCGCGCACCCGCGCCATCGCGAAGGCGAGCACGTCCTCGTGGCGGCGCAGCTGCTCCTCCGGGTGCCGGTGGCGGTAGAGGGCGGGCTCGAGGAAGGGGATGCCGTGGACGCCGACCTCGAGCCCGGACGCGTCGCGCAGCACGACCGGCTCGGCGTACGCCTCGGGGTCGGTGAGGACGTGGACGCCCGCTCCGCGAAGGAGCCCCGCCTGGAAGCCGAGCCGGGCGGGGGAGTCGTGGTTGCCGCTGGTGAGGACGACCTCGGCGCCGGCCGCGCGGATCGCCTCGAGCGTGCGGGTGAGGAGGGTGTAGTGCTCCGCGGCGGGCACGGCGGAGTCGAAGACGTCGCCGGCGATCAGCACCGCGTCCACGCGCTCGGCCCGCACCGTCTCGACCAGGGCCTCGAGCACGGTCGCGAGCGCCGCCGTCGTGGAGTGCCCGTGGAAGGTGCGGCCGATGTGCCAGTCCGAGGTGTGCAGCAGCTTCACGGTCGTCCTTCCTCTGCGTCGTCCGGGGGAGCGACTCCAGGCTAGTGAGGCCCTCCGACACCGGCGGCGCAGCGGACACCTCCCGTTCACCGGGAGGTGCACAATAGGGCGTCGGTCGAGCAGAGGAGATGGTCGTGAAGCTGCCCCGCGTCCCCGCGACGATCCTGGGTCTGGGCTCGCGCACCCGCGCCGCCGCCGAGGACACCGCTCCCATCCAGCGTCTGCGCCCGGACGACGAGCCGGCCCGCACCAGCACGGTCGACAACGCGATCTACCAGGACGGCCGCCGGGTCGTCTCACCCGGCAGCATCCCGGAGGCGCTCGCCGCCCTGCAGAAGCTGCCCGACGCGATGGCGTGGATCGGGCTGTACCGGCCGAACGCGGCCGAGCTCGCCGCGCTCGAGGACGAGTTCTCGATGCACCCGCTCGCCCTCGAGGACGCGATCAGCGCGCACCAGAGGCCCAAGCTCGAGCGGTACGGCAGCGACATGTTCGTGGTGCTGCGCGCCGCCAGCTACTCCGACCAGCGCGAGGAGGTCGACTTCGGCGAGCTCCACCTGTTCGTGGGGTCGAACTTCGTCGTCACGGTCCGCCACTCCGAGAAGCCCGACCTCTCGCTGGTGCGGCGGCGGATGGAGGCCGATCCGGAGCTGCTGCGCGTCGGCCCGGTCGCCGTGCTGTACGCGATCCTCGACGCCGTCGTGGATCAGTACTCGCCCGTCGTCGCCGGTCTCGAGAACGACATCGACGAGATCGAGGCGCAGGTCTTCGAGGGCGACCCGGCGGTGTCCCGACGCATCTACGAGCTCAGCCAGGAGGTGCTGGACTTCCAGCGTGCGGTCGCTCCGCTGACCGGCATGCTCGGGCGGCTCGTCACCGACTTCGAGGTGTTCCAGTCGGATGTGGAGCTGCGCCGCTACATCCGCGACGTCGCCGACCACGTCGCGCTCGTCACCGAGCGGGTCGACGGCTTCCGCACCACGCTGCGGGAGATCCTGGCGGTGAACGCGACCCTCGTCGCCCAGCGCCAGAACGAGGACATGAAGAAGCTCGCGGAGGTGGGCAACCAGCAGAACGACGAGGTCAAGCGGATCTCCGCCTGGGCGGCCATCTTCTTCGCGCCGACCATGATCTCGAGCATCTACGGCATGAACTTCGACGTGATGCCCGAGCTGCACGTGGCGTGGGGGTACCCGGCGGCGCTCGCGGCGATGCTCGCCTCGAGCGTGGTGCTGCACCGGCTCTTCAAGCGGTGGGGCTGGCTCTGAGCCCGCGTCCCGCGACGTGTCAACACCGTGACGGTCCCGGAGGCTCCGCGTAGCGTCGCTCGCGGGCCGTCCGGCCCCTGAACGGAGGGACTCCCGATGACTCCGGAGGACACGACCACGACGGCCCCGCGGCCCCGCTCCCTCTGGCGGGCGGGCGCGGCTCCGATCCCCTCCGACGAGTTCGTCCCGGGCGCGCACTACGACGACGTCGTGGTCGGCGCCGGGCTCACCGGGCTGGTCACCGCGCTCCTCCTGCAGCGGACCGGCCGGCGCGTGCTGGTGCTGGAGGCGCGGGAGGTCGGCGCCGTCACGACCGGGAACACGACGGCGAAGCTCAGCCTCCTGCAGGGAGCGCACCTCTCCCGGATCTCGGAGCGCAACATCCCCGCGGTGACCGAGGCCTACGTCGCGGCGAACCTCGCGGGCTTCCGCTGGCTGCTCGACTACTGCGAGGGCGCGGGCGTGCCGGTGCAGAGGCGCACCGCCTACAGCTACGCGCAGACGCCCGAGGGCGTGGACGCCGTCCTGAAGGAGCACGCGACCGCGCGCCGCTTCGGCCTCGCGACCCGCCTCGTCGGCGAGCTCGACGTGCCGTTCCCCAGCACGGCGGCCGTCACCCTCGACGACCAGGCCCAGTTCGACCCGATGGACGTCCTCACCGCGCTCGCCGCCGACTTCCGCGCCGCCGGGGGCAGCCTGGTGCAGGGCGTCCGGGCCCTCGGGATGCGAGCGACCGCTCCCGTCCGGGTCCGCACCAGCGCGGGCCCGGTGACCGGGGACCGGGCCTACCTGCTCACGGGGGCGCCGATCCTCGACCGCGGCCTCTACTTCGCCAAGATCGCCGCGCTGCGCTCGTACGCGGTCGCGTTCCGCACCGACGCGCCGATCCCCGACGGCATGTACCTCTCGGTCGACGAGCCGTCCCGCTCGGTGCGCGACGCCGAGCGCGACGGCGAGCGGCTCCTCCTGATCGGCGGCAACGGCCACCCGGTGGGGCGCAGGCCCGTCACCTCGGAGGCGGTGGACGACCTGGTCGCCTGGACGCGGCGGTCCTTCCCGGGGGCGGAGCCGGTCGCGCAGTGGAGCGCCCAGGACTACGAGCCGTTCCACCGCGTGCCGTTCGTGGGCTGGCTGCCGCGGGGCCGCGGACGGATCTTCCTGGCGACCGGCTACGACAAGTGGGGGATGACCAACGCGGTGCAGGCCGCGCTGACGCTCGTCGCCGACCTCGAGGGCGCGACGCCGGCCTGGGCGAGGACGCTGCACCGCCGGCCCACGCTGCCGCGGGTGATGGCGGAGGGGCTCGGCGCCGGGCTGGCGGTGGGCGCCTGGTACGCCCGCGGCTGGTCGGCAGCGCTCCGCGCGCCCCGCTCGGCCGGGGTGGTGCCGGCGGAGGGCCAGGGCTCGCTCGCCCGCGACGGCCTGCAGCCCGTCGCGGTCTCCACCGTGGAGGGGCGGCGCTGCGCGGTGTCGGCGGTGTGCCCGCACCTGGGCGGGATCGTCACCTGGAACGACTCGGAGCGCAGCTGGGACTGTCCGCTGCACGGCTCCCGCTTCGCAGCCGACGGGACGGTGCTGGAGGGGCCGGCGGTCGAGCCGCTCGCCCCGCTGCGCTAGGCCGGCCGTCGGCTCCGCGGAGCCGACGGCCGGCCCCGCAGAGCAGGCGGCTCAGTCCTCGTCCGCTCGGGCTCCGCGACCTCGTCGCCGTCCGCGCCCGAGGCATCGCCGGTCGTGTGCAGATCGGTGTCGCCCGGGATGCTGAAGTCGCTCAGCGGGTCCAGGGGCTTCTTGTCGTCGGTGTCGTCGCTCATGCCTGCCACCCTACGAGCGTCCGGCGAGGCGCTGCACCGCGGCGACCGGGATCGACAGCCACTCCGGCCGGTTGCGCGCCTCGTAGATCGCCTCGTAGACGGCCTTGTCGAGCTCGAACGCGTCGAGCACCGCCCGGTGCGCGGTGACCGCGTCGCCCGCCTGCTCGGCGTAGCCCTCGAGGAACGCGGCACGGCTCGCCGCCGCCCACGCCGCCCTCGAGGCGCCCGGCTCGGCCTGCTCGTGCGCACCCGCCGCGTAGTCGAAGGAGCGCAGCATCCCCGCCACGTCGCGCAGCGCCACGTCGGGAAGACGGCGCTCGTGCATGGGCCGCAGCGGCTCGCCCTCGAAGTCGAGGAGCACCCAGCCGCGATCGGGCACGGACAGGACCTGCCCGAGGTGGTAGTCGCCGTGGATGCGCTGGAGCCTCGGCCACGGCGCGGTCTCGGCGGCGCGGAACACGGCCTCGATCGCCTCCGAGTCCTCGGCGATCACGGGGACCTCGGCCGAGGCGATGCGCAGGCGACGGCGCATGGCCGCGACCATCCGCTCGACGACCTCGGACGTGGTGTCCTCGGTCGGCATGACCTCCGCCAGCGTCGCGTGCACCTCGGCGGTGGCGCGGCCCAGCTCGCGGGCGGGTCCGGTGAAGTCGGAGTCGGCGGCGACCGCCTCGAGGGCGACGCGCCACGCGTCCTGGACCCCGGGGAGGAACTCCTGCGCGAAGGCGAGGTGCCCGAAGGCGCGGCCCGTCTCCTCGCCCTCGTCGTCCCACTCGCCGGTCACGTTGCCGATCACGGGCGGGACGAGGGCGCTCCCGGCGGCGTTGAGCGCCGACTGCACCGTCACGTCCGGGTTGTCGCCGTGGTGGAGGGCGCGGAAGACCTTGACGATCACCGGGGTCGCGTCGGATCCGTCGTCGGCGGTGGTGCGGACGATCACCGAGGTGTTCGACTGCTCGCCGCTGAGCACCTTCGAGGACGCGAACGCCCCGATCGCGGCACCCGGCTGCCGGTGGCCCTCGGCGCGGGCGCCGCCCTGAGCGCCGTCCTCGTCGGAGCGGCCGCCGTCGGCGATCATCCCGAGCAGGGCGCGGGCGAACACCGGGTCGCGCGGAGCGTCGTACACGTAGTGCGAGTCGTCGGAGTAGACGAGGGCGTCCTCGAGCCCGGGCACCGGAGCCGCGTGGACGGTCACCGGCACCTGGTACAGCACCGGGCTGGTGCCTGCCCGGTCGATGAAGAGGTGGTCCACCACCTCCGCCTCTCCGGGGTGCAGCGACCAGGCGCCGCGGACCTCCAGCTCGGGGCGCCGCCCCTTGCTCGCGTACCACCTCTGGTCCGCCACCCATGCGGCGATGCGGTCGATCGACAGGCCTGCGCTCATGGTCTTCCCTCCGTCGGCACCCCGAACCCTACTGGCCGCGGACGACGGGCGGAGGGGCTTGCGGCGGGGCGCTCAGGCCAGCTCGAGCACGTCCAGCGTCCAGGCGTACTCGAACGCGATCTCGCGCCAGCGCTCGTAGCGTCCGCTCACTCCGCCGTGTCCCGCGGTCATCTCGGTGCGCAGCAGCGCGGGAGTGCCGACCTCGCGGAGCCTGGCCACCCACTTCGCCGGCTCCACGTACAGCACCCGGGTGTCGTTGAGGCTCGTCGTCGCGAGGATCCGGGGGTACTGCACGCCCTCGCGGACGTTCTCGTAGGGCGAGTACGACTTCATGTAGGCGTACACCTCGGCGTCGTGCAGCGGGTCGCCCCACTCGTCCCACTCGATCACCGTGAGCGGCAGCGACGGGTCGAGGATCGAGGTGAGCGCGTCGACGAACGGGACCTGCGCGAGGACGCCGGCGAACGCCTCCGGGGCGAGGTTCGCGACCGCGCCCATCAGCAGGCCGCCGGCCGACCCTCCCTGCGCGACCAGGCGGTCCGGAGTGGTGAAGCCCGCGTCGACCAGGTGCCGCGCCGCGGAGACGAAGTCGGTGAAGGTCGTCCGCTTCGCCAGCGTCTTCCCGTTCTCGTACCAGGAGCGGCCCATCTCCCCGCCGCCGCGGACGTGCGCGACGGCGAAGACGACGCCGCGGTCGAGCAGCGAGAGGCGCGCGATCGAGAAGCCCGGGTCGATGCTCGCCTCGTACGAGCCGTAGCCGTAGAGGAGGAGCGGCGCGGGGGCCGAGTCCGGATCGGCGGCGTCGCGGCGCCAGACGAGCGAGAGCGGCACCCGCGTGCCGTCCTCCGCCACGGCCCACTCCCTCCTCTGCACGTAGAGCGCGGGGTCGTAGTCGCCGAGCACCGGCTGCTGCTTGAGCACCGTGCGCTCGCCCGTCGCGACGTCGAGCGCGAGCACGGTCGAGGGGGTGACGAACGAGGTGTAGGCGAGGCGGAGGGAGGGCTGCTCCCACTCCGGGTTCCCCGCCAGGCCCGCGTCGTAGAGCGGCTCGTCGAAGACGATCTCCTCGAGCCGCGCTCCGGCGCCGTCCTCGCGGAGGAGCCCGAGCCGGGTGGCTCCGTCGGCGCGGTACGAGACGACGACGTGCCCGGCGAAGGCGTCGACGCCCTCGATCCGGCGACCCTCGCGGTGCGGCACCACCACGCGGCGCTCGCGGGCCCGGGCGTCGGCGTCGAGCGACAGGTCGGCCGGCTCCTCGACGATCTCGAAGTCGAGGGCGCCGTCGTTGTGCACGATCAGCAGGCGGTCGCGCCCGTCGACGACGGCGTGCTCGACCTCGTACTCCACGCCCTCGCGGCGCGGCCACACCGAGCGGAAGGAGCCGGTCGGGTCGGACGCGTCCAGCAGCAGGCACTCGCTCGTGATCTTGCTCCCGATCTCGATGACGAGGAAGCGGCGGCTGCGGGTGAGGCCCACGCCGATCCAGTAGCGCTCGTCGGGCTCGGCGAAGACGACCTCGTCCGGAGTCCCGGCGCCGACCTCGTGCCGCCAGATCGTGTCGGGGCGCCAGGACTCGTCGACGGTCGGGTAGAAGACGAAGCGCGCGTCCGCGCCGAAGGTCGCTCCGCCGCCGGTCCCCTCGATGACGTCCGGCAGGTCCTCGCCGGTCTCGAGGTCGCGGATGCGGAGGGTGTAGCGCTCGTCGCCCTCGACGTCGGTGCCGAAGAGCAGCCGTCGGCCGTCCGCCGAGACGTCGAAGCTGCCGAGCGAGAAGAAGTCGTGTCCCTCCGCCTCCGCGTTGCCGTCCAGGACGACCTGCTCGCCCTCGAGCGGGCCGCCCTCGGCGATCGACGGCGGCGTCCAGTCGTCCGGCCCGCTCATCGGCGCCCGGCAGTGCACGGCGTACTGGCGGCCCTCGTAGGAGCGCGAGAAGTACCACCAGGAGCCCTCCCGGACGGGGACCGAGAGGTCGGTCTCCTTCGTCCGCGAGCGGATCTCCTCGAACAGGCGCTCGCGCAGCGGGGCGAGAGGAGCCAGCACCGCCTCGGTGTACGCGTTCTCGGCCTCGAGGTGCGCGATCACCTCGGGGCTCTCCTTCTCGCGCAGCCACTCGTAGTGGTCGACCACCACGTCGCCGTGGTGGCGGCGCTCGAGGGGGACGCGGCGGGCGACGGGCGGAACGGGCGCGGTCATCGCTCCACCCTAGGGCGAGGGCGCCCCTGGCCGCCCGGGGTGCCGCAGCGGCGCCGGGCGTGATCACAATGGAGCATGGCCAGCGGTGCGGAGAACGAGTCGGCGACGTCCCGGGCGGGCGGTGCGCGGAGAGTGCAGACCGAGGTCGAGCGCAAGTACGACGTCGACGCGGGCACCCGGCTGCCCGACCTGTCCGGCACCGCGAGCGTCGCGAGCGTCCGCACGGAGGAGCCGGTGACCCTCCGCGCCGAGTACTTCGACACCGCCGAGCGCGCTCTGTCCCGGGCGCGGATCACGCTGCGCCGCCGCGAGGGCGGATCCGACCAGGGCTGGCACGTCAAGCTGCCCGGCTCCTCCGGCCGCACCGAGATCCACGCGGAGCTCACGGCCTCGCGCACGGTCCCGTCCGCCGTCCGCGAGCCGGTGCTCGGGCAGGTGGGGCGCGCGCCGCTCGAGCCGCTGGCGCTGCTCGAGACGGTCCGCTCGATCACCCGCGCCCTCGACTCCCACGGGCGGGAGCTCGCCGAGATCGCCGACGACCTGGTGACCGCGCGCGACCAGCGCACCGGCCGCGAGCGGCGCTGGAGGGAGTGGGAGGTCGAGCTCGTCGACGTCCCGGGCGACGAGGGCGAGCGGGTCCTCGACGCGATCGAGCAGCGCCTCCTCGCCGCGGGCGCCCGCCCGGCCGCCAGCGCCTCCAAGCTCGCCCGGGCCACCGGCGGCCCGATCGAGGAGACGGTCCCGGATCCGCGGAACGGCGGGGAGGCGGCGCTCGCCGCGGTCCGCTCGCTCCTGCGAGAGCTGCGCGCCGTCGACCCGCGGGTGCGCCTCGAGGCCGACGACGCCCTGCACCGGATGCGCGTGCTCGCGCGCCGGCTCCGGTCCGTCCTCGCCGCCTCCCGCTCCGTGCTCGACCGTGCGGCGACCGACCCCGTGCGGGACGAGCTGCGCTGGCTGGGAGGGGTCCTCGGCGCGGCCCGCGACCAGGAGGTGCTCGCCGAGCGGTTCCGCACCTCCCTGGCGGCCGTCGAGGGCGCCCCGAGCACCCCCACCGCCCTGCTGGAGGAGATCGAGCACCGGCACGCCTCGGCGCTGCGCCGCGTCGACCGCACTCTGCGCGGCGGCCGCTACCTCGCGCTCCTCGCCTCGCTCGACGCCCTGCTCGCGGATCCGCCCCGCACCGCGCGGGCGGGCTCGAGCGCGACGGCGCTGGTGCGCCGCTCCGTCGCGAAGGACCTCGCGCGCATCTCCGCGGCGGGCTCCGCAGCGGCCGGCGGCTCGCTCGAGGCTCGTCACGACCTGCGGAAGGCGGCGAAGCGGCTCCGCTACACCGTGGAGGCGTGGCGGGCGGTCGTCCCCGAGGCCGTCGGCGCCCGGCGCCGCTCGCTCGCCGAGGCGGGAGAGGACCTCGCCGACGCCCTGGGGGAGGAGCGCGACGCGCTCGCCGCCCGTGCGCTGATCCTGGAGGAGGCCGATCGCAGCGGGGAGGGAGCCTTCGCGCTGGGGGTCGTCGCCGCCGAGGAGCGGCACCGCGCCAGGCGGGCCGCGAAGGCCGCGGAGAAGGCGGGGGACCGTCTGGGGTCGCTCTCGCGCTGACCGTGCGGCCCCGCGGTCGCTGTCAAGCCGACGGCCCGGTCACACGGACGAAATCCACGGCGGATAATGTGAATCATGCCTTCCGTCCGTGCTCTTCCGTCACCGCTCCTGCGCCCGCGCCACTTCGACCGCGACGACGTCGTGGTCCATGCCGGCCTGTTCTCGCTGGTGAACTCGAGTACGACGCCCCGTGCGGCCTGGACCGAGGATCTGATCGCCATCGGCGAGGTCCTCGACGCCGCCGAATTCCCCTACCGCCTCATCCGCGGCACCGACGGCTCGCCCTTCCTCGCGGTGGACCGCGTGCTCGGCGCCGAGCTGGCGACGCTGCTGGCGCGCGCCTTCGCGACCGAGCCCTTCTACGCCAAGACGGTCGACAAGCGGGGCACCCCGCCGCAGCTCCTGGCCGAGGGCGTGCTCGCGCCGTATCCGCGCGCCTCCGTCTTCAAGCTCTTCCGCCCGCGCGTCTCCTCCACGGGATCGCTGCGCTACGGCGCCCGCAGCGGCGTCCGCCTCGAGCTGTGGAAGGTGGGCGAGGAGGAGATCATCACTCCCGCCGAGAACGCGCTCATGCGCAACAGCCTCCCCGTCGCCGAAGCCATCGACGCCCACGTCGAGGCGTACGGCCGCACCTGGCCGACGTTCGAGGGCATGTTCGAGCCGCTCGTCAGCGACATCCGCTTCGAGGTGGACATCGTCTTCTCGTGGGTCGACGGCACCGACCTGGAGTTCCAGCGCGCCCGTGCGGCCCGCATGGCGAGCTACGTGGTGGGCGAGGGCGACGACGCTCCGGCGCGCTTCCGCCAGATCGACGAGCTCAAGTACGCCCTGCGCAGCGTCTACATGTACGCGCCGTGGATCCGGCACATCTACATCGTCACCGACTCCCCTCGCCCGCGCTGGCTGGACGAGCACCCGGACGTCACCCTCGTGCGCAGCGAGGACCACTTCCGCGACCTCTCGGTGCTGCCGACGCACAACTCCCACGCGGTCGAGAGCCAGCTGCACCGCATCCCGGGGCTGGCGGAGCACTTCCTCTACTCCAACGACGACATGTTCTTCGGGCGCCCGGTCGACCCGTCGATCTTCTTCTCGCCCGGGGGCATCACGAAGTTCATCGAGGCGACGACGCGCATCGGCATGGGCGACTCCAACGCCTCCCGCAGCGGCTTCGAGAACGCGGCCCGCGTCAACCGGCGCCTGCTCCGCGAGCGCTTCGGCGCGATGACGACCCGTCACCTCGAGCACGCCGCCACGCCGCTCCGCAAGACCGTGATGGCCGAGCTCGAGGCCGAGTTCGAGCCGGAGTTCACCGCGACCGCCGCGAGCCGCTTCCGCTCCGCGAGCGACGTCTCCGTCACCAACTCGCTCTACCACTACTACGCGCTGATGACCGGCCGCGCGGTCGTGCAGGAGAACGCCTCGGTGAAGTACGTCGACACGACGATGCACCAGGGGCTGAAAGACATGCGCAAGCTCCTCAAGAACCGCGGAGTCGACTTCTTCTGCCTCAACGATGGCAGCTTCCCCGAGATCTCGGCGGAGGCGCGCACCAAGGCCGTCATCGGGTTCCTCGAGGAGTACTACCCGATCCCGGCTCCGTGGGAGCGCGAGGACTGACCGTGGGCTGGGCCGTCGGGGGAGCGGTGGCCGGGCTGCTGCTCGGCCTGGCGAGCTCGCTCGTGTTCCCGGGCATCGGAGTGGGAGCGGGCGTCGGCGTGGGCGTCGCGCTGGCCGCGGCGCTGGCTTTCGCCGGATGGCTGTTCGCGCGGGACCGCGCCGGCGGGCGCTGACACCGCCGGCCGTGTCCGAGGACGCGGTCGACGCGGCGCCCGGTGGCGTCGGGGCGACCCCGACGCCCCGTCGCGTCGCTACGCGCTGACGCCCACCCGCTCCACGAGCGGCGGGTAGAGCTCCTCGTCCCGGGCGACCGGGGCCGCCGTCGCCGCGGCGATCTCGACGCCGTGGTCCGCGAGGATCCGCTGCGTCTCGTTCGCCGAGACGTAGGACACCTCGGTCGAGGCGCCGATCGGCACCACCGAGTGCAGCACCGTGCCGTCGTAGACGTGGATCAGGTTGAACGCCTGGGCGCCGTTGCGGGCGCGGGTCGCGCCCATCGGCACGTTGAGGTCCTGGGTGTAGCAGGTGGCCGACGCGACCGAGACCGGGATGCCGGCGAACATCGCCGTCGACGAGTAGTGCAGGTGGCCCGCGATGATGCTGCGGACGTCGGAGCCCTCGAGCACCTCCGCGAGGGCGGTCTGGTCGCGCAGCTCCACGAGCACCGAGAGGTCGAGCACGCTCGGCACCGGCGGGTGGTGCAGCGCCAGGATCGTGCCGTGCGGAGCGGGGCTGGAGAGCTCCTCCGCGAGCCAGTCGAGCTGGGCACCAGAGATCTCGCCGTAGTGGGCGCCCGGGACGGTCGAGTCCAGCGCGATGATCCGCAGCCCGTTCACGTCGTGCACCCGGTCGATCGGCTGCGTCGTCGGGAGCTGGTCGAGCAGGCCCGAGCGGAACGCGGCACGGTCGTCGTGATTGCCCATCACCCAGATCACCTCGGCGCCGAGGCGGGCGGCCGCGGGCTCGACGACCGCGCGGAGCTTGGCGTACGCCTCCGGCTCGCCCTTGTCGGCCAGGTCGCCGGTGACGACGATCGCCTCGGGCCGGCCGCCGGACGCCTCCAGCTCGTCGAACAGGAGCCGCAGCTGGGCCTCGCTGTCGACGTCGGAGCCGTACAGCCCGCCGTCTCCGGCGATGAAGTGGGTGTCGCTCAGGTGAAGGATGAAGTGGTTGGGCCGGGGGTACTCGGCCTGGCGGAGGGACATGATCCTCGGGTTCCACGATCGGCGGGAGCCGGATCACGCGACCCGGCGTCGGCACTTGCGCACTGCTCCAGCGGAGGCGACCCCGCTGCGATCAGTCCATCATCGCGGGGTGAACTCCGGGCCAACACCGGTCGGCGCGTCATCGAACGGTTCTCCCAGGTTGCCGGTCGCTGCGCGGTCCTCCCGGACCCCGGAGGACCGCCGCGATCAGAGCCGGGCGAGCAGCCGCGCGTAGAACTCGATGGCGCGCTCGAACTGGTCGGCCTCGACCGACTCGTCGACCCCGTGGATCCCGAGCTGCTGCCGCGGGCTGATCTCGAACGGGATGAAGCGGTAGACGTGGTCGCTGATCGCGTGGAAGTGCCGCGCGTCGCTGCCGCCGGTCTGCACGTACGGAGCGACGACCGCCTCCGGGAACGACTCCTGCACGACCGCGCGGAGCAGGTCGTAGGGTCCGCCGTCGCCGCGCTCGCCGGTGGGCGAGACGGGGGAGGGCTCGTGGGCGACCTTCACCTCGACCTCGACCTCGGGGTCGTCGATCACGGCGCGGATGCGCTCGACCACGCCCGCCACCGTGCCTCCGGGGTTGATCCGCACGTTCGCCGTCGCGCTGGCGCTGGAGGCGAGGACGTTCGCGCCGGTGCTGCCGCGCAGCTCGGTGATCGCGACGGTCGTCCGCAGCATCGCGGCCGAGCGGTTGGAGTGGGCGGCGAGCGCGCCGATGACGGCGTCCGGATGCTCGTGGGGCCGGCTGTACCAGACGGCGTGGGCTGCGTCCGCGTGGTCGGCGGCCGCGCGCACCAGCTCGGCGATCGGCTCGGGGAGGGTGGAGGGGAACGGGTTCTCGGTGAGGCGGTGGATCGCCCGGGCGAGCCGCTGGGTCGCCAGCAGGCCGGGCGGGGGCGGCGGGGCGGACGCGTGGCCGCCGGCGTCGCGGCAGGTCAGCTCGAGGTTCATGATCCCGCGCTCGGTGACCCCGATCACGGCGAGGGGGGTCGTGACTCCGGGCAGGATGCCGCGCCGCACGTTCCCGCCCTCGTCGAGCACCAGGCGGGGCCGCACCCCGCGCGCGCCCAGCAGGGCGACGACCGAGGGGGCGCCGTCGCCCGCCGTCTCCTCGTTGTGGGTGGAGAGCAGGTAGACGTCGTTGCGGGGCCGCTCGCCCCGCAGCACGGCCGCCTCGACCGCTTCGAGGAGGGCGACGAGCGAGCCCTTGTCGTCGAGGGCGCCGCGGCCCACCACGGAGGTGCGCCCGTCGGCTCCGACGACCGTCTCGGCCGCGAAGGGGGCGTGCGACCACTCCGCGGCAGTGACACTGACCACGTCGTAGTGCGCCATCAGGACGGCCGGCTCGCCCGGCTCCTCGCCGCGCCAGCGACAGAGGAGCGAGTGCCCGGCGACTGTCTCGAAGTCCAGGGCCGCGTGCAGTGCCGGGTAGAGCTCGGCGACGAGCGTGCGGAACGCCTCGAAGCGGCTCCAATCGGTGGCCGTCTCGTCCGAGTGGGACACCGTCTCGACGCGCAGCAGGGCTTGGAAGCGCTCGAGCGCGGTCGTCGTCACCGGGCTAGCCTACGACGGCGGTGCCGGGCTCCCGGCCCCGGCGAGCGGAGGTGCGCGGTGGGACTGCCCGAGGTGTGCGTCGTCTACGTCCTCCGCGAGGGCCCGCGGGGCGCGGAGGTGCTGCTCGGCCGGAAGCGCCGCGGCCTCGGCGAGGGGCGCGTGGTCGCTCCCGGCGGCAAGCTCGAGCCCGGCGAGTCGCCCGTCGCCGCCGCCGTCCGCGAACTGCAGGAGGAGGCCGGGCTCGTCGCCCGAGCGGCCGATCTGGAGCCGCGCGGCGTGCTCGACTACTCCTTCCCGCACCGGCCGGCCTGGAGCCAGCGCTCGCACGTCTTCCTCTGCCGCCGCGTCACCGGCGAGGTCACCGAGTCGAGCGAGCTCGCCGCCGCCTTCGTCCCGGTCGAGGAGGTGCCGTTCGAGCGGATGTGGGATGACGCCCGCCTCTGGCTGCCGGGCGTGCTGCGCGGGGGCGCGCCCGTGCGCCTCCGGGTCGAGTTCGGCGCCGACCTCGCGAGCGTGGCCTCGTGGGGGCCGGCCGACGCTCAGACGAACGTTCCCGCCACCAGCAGCGCCAGCAGCGAGATCACCGAGGCGATCGAGAGCGTCAGCGAGTAGGCGGTGAACGTGCCCCGCACGGTGAGGCCGAGCACGGACTTGAAGAGCCAGAACGCGTTGGCGTTGACCATCCCGAGGAAGAGCGCGCCGGAGCCGGCGGCCAGGGCGATCAGCGCCGGGTTCACGTCGAGCACGGGGATCAGCGGGGCGACGATGCCGACCGCGGTGATCGCGGCCGTCGAGACCGAGCCGATCGCCGCGTGCAGCACGGCCGCGACGACCCAGGTGAGCAGGATCGGCGAGAGGGCCCGCCCGTCGAAGGCGCCGGCGAGCGCGTCGCCGACCCCGGTTCCTCCGACCACGGCGGCGAGGCTGCCGCTGACCCCGGTCAGGACGACGATCGGGCCGCTGCGGGTCAGTGCTCCGCCCAGTGCCGTGGCCACGGCGCCCTTCGGGAGCGTCCGCAGTGCCGTCGCGTAGGCCAGCACCAAGCCGGCCAGCAGCGCGATGTGCGCGTCGCCGAGGAACCGCAGGAGGGGGACGTCGAGCTCGGCCAGCTGGGTGAGCGAGTTCGCGGCGATCAGCACGATGGTGAGGGCGATCGGAGCGACGGCCAGCGCGAGCGGCACCCGCCGCGTCGCGAGCGCCGTGCCTCCCGTGGCCGCGCCCGCCTCGGGCTCGAGAGCGGGCCCCGGGACCGCCCCGCCCTCGAGGTCGCGCTCGTCCCGCCAGCCGCCGCGCTTCACCAGGGCGCTGTACACCAGCACGGTCAGCACGATGGTGACGATGCCCAGCGGGGCGCCGATGGCGACCATCGACGGCAGGGGAGCGCCCGCGATGCCTGCCGTGGCCAGCGCGGCGGCTCCGGGGACGACGAAGACCACGCCCACGATCATCCCGACGATGGAGGAGCCGGCCAGCAGCCCGTAGCCACCGGCACCGAGCCCCCGCGAGGCCAGACGAGTCAGCGGTGCGCTCATCACGACCAGCACGTCGGAGTAGATCGAGGGGAAGGCGACGCCCAGGGTCAGCGCGTAGGCGACCGGGAGCGCGCGCCGACCGAAGCGCTTCACGAGCCAGCGGGCGAGCAGCGGGGCCACGCCCAGCGCCTCCAGGAGCGATCCGAGCAGCAGGCCGAGCGCGATCAGCAGGCCGATGTCGCCGAGGACCGCGCCGAATCCGGACGTCATCGCGGTCACCGTCCCCTCGCCGCCCTGCCCCGAGACGAGGCCGAGCCCGAGGGCCGAGACGAGGAGGGCGATCACCGGCTCGACCTTCAGCACGACGATCAGGACCACGACGGCCACGATCGTGAGCAGGATGAGGAGCACGGGCCAGTAGTCGGTCATGGGCGGTCCTTCTGTCGAGGAGCGGGAGGGCCCGGAGACCGGGTCGCCGCGAGCCGTCCAGCCCCGGCCGTGGTGCGCCGCCAGACGGACGATCGCGCGGATCCGCGGAGCCGGGAGAACGCCGCGGAGATGCGGCGCGTCAGCGGAACATACCGATCCCCGACCCTGCTCCCCGACGTCGACGACTTCTTTCGTCATGCAGCGTCGCGAACACCCGGGCCGGATGCGCACCCTGCTACTTTCACCGGGCAGACGTCCTCGGGGGGAGGACGCAGCCGCATCTCTCCTCCGTGGTCACCCGCATCCGGACGGCCTCCGCCGTCCGACCCGCCAGGCGCCCTCCGTGGGGCGCCGCCGTCAGCGGGCCACACGACAGCGACGCGATCCGGCCCCGCCCGGACGCGCCCGAGCGCAGCAGGAGCACTACCCATGACGGCACAGATCATCGACGCGACCGATCTCGACGAGCTCCGGCGCGTCGGGCAGGAGCTCCGCGAGGGCGCGACCGTCATCGCGCAGACCGACACGAACTACGGCGTGTTCGCCAGCCCCTTCTCGCGCAGCGCCTGCTTCCGCCTCTACGACATGAAGAAGCGGGACGGCGCGAAGCCGCTCACCCTCTTCGTCTCCGCGCCCCGCGACTGGGCGACCTGGGCCTTCGCCCCGGAGACGGCCGACATGGACGCGCTCGTCGCAGCGTTCTGGCCGGGGCCGCTGAACGTCATCCTGCGCCGCAAGCCCGTCGTCCCGGATTGGGTCACCTCGGGCCAGGACACGGTGTCGGTCGTGCACAACCTCAGCGCCCCGATCAACCTGCTCTCGATATTCGCGGGCCTGCCGCTCGCGGCCACCTCCGCCAACATCAGCGGCACGGTGTCGACCGGACTCGTCGACTTCGACCTCGCCGCGGAGCACCTCGGCGGCGACAGCGACTACCTGATCCGCAGCACCACCGCCCCCGACTCCACGATGAGCAGCACGATCGTCTCCCTCGTGGGCGGCGCGTCGATCGTCCGTCAGGGCGACGTGGGCGCCGACGCACTGCGCGTCGTCGTGCCCTCCCTTGTCTGACCTCGGGCGCGGGGACGCCCCGCGCGGCCGCAGCGCCGCCGGGCTGATCACGGTCTACCGGATCGTCTCGCGCGCCTACTTCCACCTGCCCGTGGTCGCGGTGTTCCTGCTGGCGCGGGGCTACCCGATCCTGGCCGTGGCGCTGCTGCTGGCGCTCTACGGAGTGGTGGCGGCGCTCGCCGACGGCCCGCTCTCGCCGCTCACACGCCGCCTGTCCTCGGCGGGCGCGCTCGTCGTCGGCGAGGGCGTGAAGGCACTGGGCCTCGTCGTGATCGTGCTGGACGCGGATCCGGTCGCCGTCGTGATCAGCCAGCTGCTCGCCGGCTGCGGCTTCTCGCTGACGGCCGGGCGGGACGCCGCGCTGGCCTCCTCGCTGCGCGCCGGAGCCGATGCTCGCCGCCAGGAGACGCGGGTGCAGAGCGGAATGTTCCTCGCCTCCTTCGGCGCGGGAGTGCTCGGGGCCGCCTCGCTCGCGCTCTGGGACCGGCTGCCGTTCCTCCTCAGCGCGCTCGTGTCGTGCGCCGCGCTGGCCGTGGTGCTCCTTGCCCGCCTGCCGCTCGGCGCGAGCGCCGCCTCGGGAGTGGCGGCGCGCGCCGTGCGGCCGGCCGTCCTGCCCGCCGCGGTGCGCTTCTGGTCCCTCTACTACTCCGTGAACCGCGCCGTCCTGCTCGCCGCTTACACCTTCGTGATCCCGCTGCTGCTGTTCCAGGAGCTGCGTCTGACGCTGCCCGCGTTCGGCCTGGTGCTCGGCCTCTACACGCTCGCCGGCCTGGCCGCCGCCCGGCTCTCGCCGCTCATCGCCGGCACGCCCCTGGTCTTCCGGCTGACGGCGCTCACCCAGGTGCTGGGCCTCGCCCTGACCACCCTCGGGGTGCTCGGCGCCGCGATCGCCGGCCTGGCCCTGCTCGGGATCGCGGGCGGCTTCGTGCGGCCCGCGACGATGATCGCCCTGGCGCCGGCGATGAACGGGCTCGAGGACGGCGCCCGGGTCGCGGTGATGCGCGGACTGGAGCGCAACCAGGGGATCCTCCAGGCCGTCCTGCTCGTCGGCGCCGGGATACTCGTCCCCCTCACGGGAGGGACCGCGCCGACCCTCATCGTCCTCGTCGTCCTCGCGGTCCTCGCGCAGACGATCGGGGCCGTCTCGATGCGACGACAGGAGAGGAGGGCCGTCACCGCGGAAGCGGAGTGACAGAGGAAGTCCGGGACGAGCCCGCCGGCGGCATCCCTCATCCACGTGCAAGGAGTGAAGCAATGCAGCCCATCTACACGTTCTCCGATTCCGACAGATCGACCCTCCAGCAGTCGCTGCTGGCGGTCGCCATCGACCCCTACAAGGACTACGACCGCTTCCGCGACGCGATCGCCGCGCTGATCGACAGCGGCGACGTCCCGCAGGGCTTCGTCGACGCGCTCGCCCGCATCCGGCGCGAGCGCGACGAGAAGATCACCTACGCGCACCTGATCTCGAACAACCCGGTCGACGACGAGATCCCCTGGCTCGACCAGGACGACGCGCTCGAGGACAAGTACCGCAAGAAGCTGACGTTCGTCGGCGAGGGCCTGCTCGAGCTGCAGTCGCAGTACCTCGGCTCGCCGCTGCTCGCGTACGCCACCCGCAACAACGGCGACTTCTTCCAGGACGTCTACGCCGACAACCGCTTCTCGAACACCCAGACGCAGAAGACCGACGGCGAGCTGTACTGGCACAACGAGCGGACCGCGCACCCGGTGCGCGCCGACTTCATCTCGCTCCTGGGACTGCGCACGCCCGAGACCGACCTCGTCTACACGAAGTACGTCGACGGCCGCGAGATCCTGCGCTTCATCTCACCCGAGAACCAGGCGCTCCTGCGCGAGGCGGTCTACATCACCCCGTTCGACGAGCTCTCGCGCGCCCAGAACAAGAACCAGATCGTGTCGGACCAGCACGCTCTGCTCGAGAACGAGCACAGCTTCCGCTACTACGACACCCGGACGGTGCCGGCCGACCCGGACGACCTGCCGCACCTGTGGGCGCTCTGGCAGTTCCGCGATGCGCTCTCGAAGGTCAGCGAGCAGTACCACCGGATCCGCGACGCGGACCTGCTGATCATCGCGAACCAGGACGGCTTGCACAGCCGTCAGCTCGTCGACGTCCAGGACCGCGACAAGACCCGCTTCCGCTGGCTGCTGAAGACGTACTCGTTCCGCGACGCGGCGACCGCGGACCGCCACTCCGACTACTGGCTCGACGGCGTCCGCGGCCGAGTCACCGACTGAGAGAGAAGGAGAACGACATGACCGATCTGACCAGGAGCACGCCCCCGCACCCGCTCGACTTCCTGCCCGCGACGGCGCCCCTGGAGGTGTCCAGCGACGACGTGACCGACGGCGAGCGGCTCGCCGAGGCCCAGGGGAGCGGCGACACCAGCCCGTCCCTGCGCTGGAGCGCCGGCCCCGAGGGCACGCAGTCGTACGCCGTGACCGTGTTCGACCCCGATGCGCCGACCCTCGGCGGCATCCACCACTGGGTCCTGGTCGACATCCCGAAGGAGGTCACCGAGCTGGCCGCCGGCTCGACGGAAGTGGGGCGCCCGGCGCTCAACGACCTCGGGTCGCTCGCCTACGCCGGTGCGGCCCCGCCGCCCGGTGACCGCCCGCACCGCTACCTCTTCACGGTGCACGCGCTCGGAGTGCCGACGCTGCCGGTCGACGAGTCGACTCCGGCCTCGCTGGTCGGCTTCCATCTGACCGTCAACACGCTCGCGCGAGGCTCGCTCACGGCCCTCGCCTGAGCCGTCCCGTCGGCGCGCGCGGCGCGGACGGGCGCGCACCGGGCACCGGAGTCGATCCGGAGCCCGGTGCGCGTCCGTTCGCGGCATCACCGCCGCGGACGACGGGAGGCGATCCGCTAGGCTTCCGCTCGGCCGGGGCCCCGCCCATGGCGTCTCTGGACACCACGAAAGGGAAAGAATGACCAGCACGACGGTGATCGAATGGCGTGAGCAGGCTCCTGCGGAAGCGGTGGACGCGCTCTACGCCCCCGGTGGACTGGTCGTCTGCGCGACCAAGGTCGGCTACATCCTGATGACGACCGACGGAGCGGGCCTCGAGCGCAAGTTCTCGGCCAAGCAGCGCAACCGCAACAAGCCGGGCGTCGTGCTCTGCTCCAGCATCGAGCAGCTCACCGAGCTCGCCGAGCTCAACGAGGAGGTCCTCGCCTTCTACCAGAAGCACTGGGACCAGGACGTCCTGCTCGGCTGCATCCTCCCGTGGAAGGCCGAGGCCGTCGACCTGATCGACGAGGACGCCCGCGAGCTGGTCCGCGACGGACGGGGCACCAGCTGCTTCGTCATCCGCTTCGGCCGCCCGGCCGAGCAGCTGGTCGCCACCATGTGGGAGCGCGACCGCACCCTCACCTTCGCCAGCTCGGCCAACCCCTCGGGCGTGGGCAACCGCGGCCGCGTCGCGAACATCGGCGAGCGGATCGAGAACGAGGCCGACGTCATCGTCTCGGCCGACTCCTACGTCTCCTCGATCCAGCCGGACAAGGACGAGGACTCCCGCCACGAGCAGGGCGTCATGGTCTCGATGGTGGACGCCTCGGGCGCCCTCATCCCCGTGCAGGGCGGCGAGCGCTCGATCACCCCGGGCCCCGTGCTGATCCGCCGCGGCCTCGACTACGAGCGCATCATGCTGAACCTCGCCGAGCAGTTCAACTCCTGGGACTACCGCCAGGGCGAGTACTACTGATCCGGTGAGGGATCGGATCGACGGCCGGGCCGGGGCGCGCCCCCGGCCCGGCCGTCGTCGTTGCACCGCCAGGACTCCAGCAGGCCGTGAGGGGTCGTCGACCCCTCGCTTCACCGGCGGCCGACGCTCGCCGGCCCCCTCGAGGACCTCGTGATCGACGTCTCCGATGGCGCGGAGCCCCGCGCGCTGCGCGTTCTCGGGTGGGCCGCAGCCGTCTCCCTCCTCCCGGTCGGCGTGACGGCGGCGCTGGCGGGACTCGGAGCGCTCGTGGAACCCGGCTTCGCCTCCCTCCTCCTCTTCCTCGCGGCGGTCGGGCTCCTTCCTGGAGCGCTCGTCTTCGTCCTCCCGTGTGCGGCGCTGGCACTTCGGCGATCGACGTCGACACCGTCGCTCGCTCCGGCCCTCGTCCTGGTTCCAGCGTGGCTGGCAGCCCTAATCGTCGTGTCGCCGTCGATAGCGCTCGTGGTCGGCGTGGCCGACGGGCAGCCGAGCGCGAGCAGTGTCCTGCAGGCGGTCGCTCCGGGCCCGGCGCTCCTCGTCGCCGTCCCGCCGAGCATCCTCGCTCGGGGCCTCTCCCTGCTGCTTCTCGCGCTCGGGCGACGGCGGCTCCGCCGGTCCGGTGAGCCACGGCACGAGGAGCGGGCGCCCGGATGGTACGAGTGATCGCGGGCGAGTCCCGCCGTCAGAGCTCCAGCACGTCGCCCGGCTCGAGGGCGTGGTACTCGCCGCCGCCCTCGCGCACCGCCCAGCCGAGCCGGTCGTGGCCGAGCGAGCGCCCCGCCTCCGAGAGCACCTGCTCGTGGGTCGCGAAGGCGTGCCGCGGGGCGAGCTCGAGCACGTAGTCCATCGCCTCGGCGATCTTCATCCACGGTGCTCCCGAGGGAGCAGCGAGGATCTCGACATCGACGCCCTCCGGCACTGTGAACGAGTCGCCGGCGTAGTAGACCCGGCCGTTCACCAGGACGCCCACGTTGTCGATCACGGGGATGCTGCGGTGGATCACCGCGTGACGGGAGCCGAAGAAGCGCAGCTCGAACGGGCCCACCGTCACGACATCGCCGTCGGCGACCGTCTCGACGTCGAAGCCCTCGGCGGCGGCGGCGACCCCGGCCGGGCCGAGGATCCGCAGCGACGGGGCCGCGTCGCGCAGGCGCTGCAGCTGCTCCGGGGTCCAGTGGTCGGCGTGCTCGTGGGTGAGCACCACGGCGACGGTGTCGGTCGTCCCCTCGACGGGCCGGGTGAAGGACCCCGGATCGATCACCAGCCGGGCGCCGTCCTCCTCGATCAGGACGGCGGCGTGCTCGAGTTTCGTCAGTCTCATGCCCCGAGCCAACCGCCTCGGCGGGCGGCGGGCAAGGCCGGGGCCGAGCGGAGACCGGATGGGCCGGGCGCTCGATTTGCGTCGATGCGGATCCGTGTGCAACACTCTTCGAGTTGCAAAAACGCGGCCCCATCGTTTAGCGGCCTAGGACGTCGCCCTCTCACGGCGGTAACGCGGGTTCAAATCCCGCTGGGGTCACCACGGCAACACGAGAAGAACCCCCGGTCTGACCGGGGGTTCTTCTCGTTTAACACCCGGGTGCTCGCCACGCGGCACCCGCTCGACGCATCGCGCCGATCGCCTCGTTCCCGCTCCGCCTCCCCGGGGCCGCATCCCGCCGGATCGGCGCTAGGATCGCATCCGCGAAGGGGAGTATCCCGCCTTTCCGCTCCCGTCAGTACGCACCGCCCCTGCGCGGCGCCGGGGGCGGGACGGGTGACGCGGACCGGCACGGCCGTCCGCTCCCCGGGGAGAGACTTTCGGCCCCCACCCACTCGGAAGGCCCTCATGCTCGATCTGCCCGTCTGGTTCGTGATCGGCTCGTTCGTCGTCCTGAGCCTGATCCTCGCCGCCGACCTGCTGCTGGTCTACAAGCGCCCGCACGTGCCGAGCCTGAAGGAGTCGGGGCTGTGGGTCGGCTTCTACGTGTCGCTGGCGCTCGTGTTCGCGCTGCTGATGCTGATCCTCGGCGGCGGCGAGCTGGCCGGCCAGTTCGTCGCAGGCTGGCTGACCGAGTACAGCCTCTCGGTCGACAACCTGTTCGTCTTCGTCATCATCATGGGCCGCTTCGCGGTGCCGGCGAAGCTCCAGCAGGAGGTGCTGATGGTGGGCATCATCATCGCGCTGGTCTTCCGCGGCGTCTTCATCCTGCTCGGCGCGCAGCTCATCGAGAGCTTCAGCTGGATCTTCTACCTCTTCGGCGCGTTCCTGGTCTACACGGCCTGGAACCAGGCGTTCGGCGCGGAGGACGAGGACGAGGGCACCGACAACCTGCTCATCCGGCTCCTGCGCCGCCGCGTCAAGATCTCGGACTCGTTCGACGGCTCCAGGATCCGCACCACGATCGACGGCACGCGCCACTTCACGCCGATGCTGATCGTGTTCCTCGCGATCGGCTCGACCGACCTGCTCTTCGCGCTCGACTCGATCCCGGCGATCTTCGGCATCACCGAGAGCCCCTTCATCGTGTTCACCGCGAACGTCTTCGCGCTGATGGGGCTCCGCCAGCTCTACTTCCTGCTCGGCGGGCTGATCGACAAGCTCGAGTACCTCAAGTACGGGATCGCGTTCATCCTCGCCTTCATCGGCGTGAAGCTCGTCCTGCACGCCCTGCACGAGAACGACCTGCCCTTCCTCAACGGGGGCGAGCCGGTGCCGGTGTGGGACATCGACACGATCACCTCGCTCGTGGTCATCGTGCTGAGCATGACCGTGGCGACGCTGGCGAGCCTGGCGAAGATGCGCCGCGAGCACCGCCACATCCAGCTGCACGACGGGCACCCCGAGGTCGTCGCGGACGACGCCCGGTCCTCCGCCGAGGAGAAGTGATCCCGCGATGACGACGACCACGGTCGACCTGCCCCAGGGGGCGCTGCGGCTCGCCGTCAGCAGCAGCACCGACGTCGGCGCCGTCCGCCGTGTCAACGAGGACGCCCTCCTCGCCGACGAGCTGCTCCTGGCAGTCGCGGACGGGATGGGCGGGCACGCACGAGGGGACCTCGCGAGCGCAGCCGCCGTCGAGGCGCTGCGCGAGAACCGGCCGACGAGCCTGGGTCCGGTGGACGCGGTGTTCGACCTGGTGGAGGGCGCCAACACGGCCGTGCGCGCGCTCGACGTGGGCGGTGCGCTCTGCGGCACGACGCTGACCGGGCTGATGCTCGTGCTCCCCGAGCCCGCGGGCCCGGCCCGCTGGGCGCTGTTCAACGTCGGGGACTCCCGCGTCTACCGCTGGGACGGTGCCGAACTCCAGCAGCTGACGGTGGACCACTCCGCCGTGCAGGAGCTCGTCTCGGCCGGCCTGCTCACCCCCGAGTCGGCGGAGTCGCATCCCGACCGCAACATCGTCACCCGCGCCCTCGGCGCCGACGAGGAGGTCGAGACGGACGTCTGGACGCTGCCCGTCGTGCCGCGCGCCAGCTACCTGCTCTGCTCCGACGGGCTGACGAAGGAGCTCTCCGACCAGCGGATCGCCGCCCTGTTCGCCCGCCGCGACTCCGGCGACCCTGCCGACCTCGCTCAGGCGCTCGTGCGTGCGGCGGTCGAGGCCGGCGGACGGGACAACGTCACCGTCGTCGTCGTCGACGCCGTGCTCGACGCCCGCGCCTGAGCCGGGCGACTCCGTGCCGCGCCCGCCCGGGAGGCGGGGGAGCGCGGTGCTATTCTCGGTCCATGCTGAGTGGCCCGCACCTCCTTCCGTGCCGCGACGAGACCTCGAACTGACGGCCTCCCTCGTCGCGGTGCCTCGCCCGGCCGAGCAGCGACTCCAGGAGGAGAAGGAACCGTCATGATCGAGACCACACCCGGCACAGCCGCGCCCGCGTCGAGTGGAGCAGGGACCGGCAGGAGAGCCGAGAAGCCGCGCACCCTCGCCGAGAAGGTCTGGGACGACCACGTCGTCGTCGCGGGCGAGAACGGCGCTCCCGACCTGCTCTACATCGACCTGCACCTGCTGCACGAGGTGACCAGCCCGCAGCCGTTCGACGGCCTGCGTGCCGCGGGGCGCCCGCTGCGCCGGCCGGACCTCACCATCGCCACCGAGGACCACAACACGCCGACCCTCGAGATCGGACGCCCCATCGAGGATCCGATCAGCCGCACCCAGATCGACGCGCTGCGCCGCAACGCCGGCGAGTTCGGCGTCCGCCTGCACTCCCTGGGCGACGTCGAGCAGGGCATCGTGCATGTCGTCGGCCCCCAGTTGGGCCTGACGATGCCCGGCGTCACGGTGGTCTGCGGCGACTCGCACACCTCCACGCACGGCGCGTTCGGCGCGATCGCCTTCGGCATCGGCACGAGCGAGGTCGAGCACGTGATGGCGACGCAGACGCTGCCGCTGCAACCCTTCAAGACGATGGCGATCACGGTCGAGGGCACGCTGAAGGAGGGGGTGACGGCCAAGGACATCATCCTCGCGGTCATCGCCCGCATCGGCACCGGCGGCGGCCAGGGCTACATCCTCGAGTACCGCGGCTCCGCGATCCGCGCGCTCTCGATGGAGGGCCGGATGACGATCTGCAACATGTCGATCGAGGCGGGTGCGCGGGCCGGCATGGTCGCGCCGGACGAGACGACCTTCGCCTACCTGCACGGCCGCCCGCACGCTCCGGCGGGCGAGGACTGGGACGCCGCGGTCGCCTACTGGCGGACGCTGCCGAGCGACGAGGGCGCCGTGTTCGACGCCGAGGTCGTGATCGACGCCGACGCGCTCGAGCCGTTCGTCACCTGGGGCACGAACCCCGGCCAGGGCGTCTCGCTCTCGCAGGCGGTACCGGACCCTGACGTCCTCGACGATCCGAACGAGCGCGCCAGCGCTCTGCGAGCGCTGGAGTACATGGCGCTGGAGCCCGGCACGCCGATGAAGGAGATCCCGGTCGACGTGGTCTTCATGGGCTCCTGCACCAACTCGCGGATCGAGGACCTGCGGGCCTTCGCTGCCGTCGTCGAGGGGCGCACCAAGGCCCCCGGCGTCCGCGTGATGGTCGTCCCCGGCTCCGCCCGGGTGCGGCTCGAGGCCGAGGCCGAGGGGATCGACCGGATCGTCACCGCGTTCGGCGCGGAGTGGCGCTTCGCCGGCTGCTCGATGTGCCTCGGGATGAACACCGACCAGCTCGTCCTGGGGGAGCGCGTGGCCTCCACGTCCAACCGCAACTTCGAGGGTCGTCAGGGCAAGGGGGCGAAGACCCACCTCGTCTCGCCCCTCGTCGCCGCGGCCACGGCCGTGCGCGGCACCCTCTCCAGTCCCTCCGATCTGGAGCCGGTCCGCGAGAGAGCAGGAGTCTGACCGTGCAGAAGTTCGAGACCGTCACCGCGATCGCCGCGCCCCTGAAGCGCGCCAACGTCGACACCGACCAGATCCTCCCCGGCATCTACCTCCGCCGCATCACGAAGACCGGCTTCGAGGACGCGCTCTTCCACGGCTGGCGGCAGGACGCGGACTTCGTCCTCAACCAGGAGCGCTACCGCGGCGCCGGCATCCTCGTCGCCGGCCCCGACTTCGCCATCGGCTCCAGCCGCGAGCACGCCGTCTGGGCGCTGCGCGACTTCGGCTTCCGGGTCGTCATCTCCCCCCGCTTCGGCGACATCTTCCGGGGCAACGCCGGCAAGCAGGGACTGCTCGCGGCCGTCGTCTCGGAGCCCGACGTCGAGCGGCTGTGGGAGATCATCGAGAGCAACCCGGGAATAGAACCGACGGTGGATCTGGTTGCGCGTACGGTCACCGCCGGTGGCGAGGCCTTCGACTTCGAGATCGACGACTACACTCGATGGCGCCTGATCGAGGGCCTGGACGACATCGGCCTGACCCTGCGCGACGAAGCGCTCATTTCCGAATTCGAGACCCGCCGCGAGAGCTGGCGGCCCAAGACATTGCCGGTGAAATAGCGTGAACACACTTCTTCAGGACGCCAAGGCCCTGCAGGACGCCAAGGCGTCGGGAGCACGGGTGGGAATGACGACCGAGCGGATCACCATCAACGGCGGGCGACCGCTGGTGGGCCGGATCGAGCTCAAGGGGGCCAAGAACCTCGTCACCAAGGCGATGGTCGCGGCGCTGCTCGGCGAGACCGCCTCCACCCTCCGCGACGTGCCCGACATCAGCGACGTCCGCGTCGTGAAGGGCCTGCTCGAAGTCCACGGCGTCAAGGTGAAGCAGGGCGCCGAGATCGGCGAGCTGATCCTCGACCCCTCCAACGTCGAGTCCGCGCACTTCGCCGACATCGACGCGCACGCCGGCTCCAGCCGCATCCCGATCCTCTTCTGCGGCCCGCTGCTGCACCGCCTGGGCGAGGCGTTCATCCCCGACCTCGGCGGCTGCCGCATCGGCGACCGCCCGATCGACTACCACCTCGAGGTCCTCCGCAACTTCGGCGCGGTGATCGAGAAGCTGCCCTCCGGCATCCGGATGTCGGCCCCCGAGGGCCTGCACGGCGCCAAGGTGTCGCTGCCCTACCCGAGCGTCGGAGCGACCGAGCAGGTCCTCCTGACCGCGGTGCGCGCCTCCGGCATCACCGAGCTCTCGGGCGCGGCGATCGAGCCCGAGATCATGGACCTGATCAACATCCTGCAGAAGATGGGCGCCATCATCTCGGTCGACACCGACCGGGTGATCCGCATCGAGGGCGTGGACCGGCTCACCGGCTACTCCCACCGCGCGCTCTTCGACCGCAACGAGGCGGCCTCCTGGGCGGCCGCGGCCCTCGCGACCGACGGCGACATCTTCGTCGGCGGCGCCCGCCAGCAGGAGATGACCACCTTCCTCAACGTCTTCCGCAAGGTCGGCGGCGCGTTCGAGATCGCCGAGGACGGCATCCGCTTCTACCACCCGGGCGGCGAGCTCAAGCCGGTCATCATCGAGACCGACGTGCACCCCGGCTTCATGACCGACTGGCAGCAGCCGCTGGTCGTGGCGCTCACGAAGGCCAAGGGCGTCTCGATCGTGCACGAGACCGTCTACGAGCAGCGCTTCGGCTTCGTCGACGCGCTCGTCGAGATGGGCGCGACCATCCAGATCCACCGCGAGTGCCTCGGCGGGCAGGCCTGCCGCTTCGGGCAGCGCAACTTCATGCACTCGGCCGTGATCTCGGGACCCTCGAAGCTGCACGGCGCCGACATCGTCGTGCCGGATCTGCGCGGCGGCTTCTCGCACCTGATCGCGGCGCTCTCGGCCGAGGGCACCTCGACGGTCTCGAACGTCGGCATCATCAGCCGCGGCTACGAGAACTTCCTCACCAAGCTCGAGCTGCTGGGCGCCGACTTCTCGCTCGACGCGTAGCCGCCCACCGGGACCTCGGTGCCGCGGAGGACGACCGTCCTCAGCGGCCCGGGGTCCTGTCGCGCCCGGGCGCGCCCCACGCGGGCGGTTCCGCGTCCTCCTCCAGGCGTCCCCGGATCCGCTTCTCGAGGAGCGCGAGCGTCGTCTCCGGCGCGGGCCGGAGGCCCAGCGGTCCGGGCGACTCGACCAGGACCAGCGTCAGGCGTCCGCGCCGCGTGCCGGCCAGGACGACCTCGAGGGCCTCGCGCGGACGCAGGCCCACCAGCACCCACCGCCGCTCCAGCCGCGCGATCCGCGCCCAGGGCACGACGACGCCCCAGTCGCCGAAGGAGACGGTCAGTCCCCGGCGGCGCGGCACGACCACCGCGTAGGGCCGCAGCGTCGGCAGCGGGAACCGCGGCTCGATACGACGGAGGCCCGCCCCGAGCCGGCCGCGTCCGAGGACCGCGACGCCGCCGGTCGCCTCCGCCTCGACGTGGGCGAGCGGTGCCACCGCCACGCGCCAGAGGGCGTCGACCCCGCCGATCACGAGGGTGACGGCCGCCGAGCCGCCGACGAGGACCGCGAGCGTCAGCAGGAGGCCGTCGCCGAGCGCAGCCGCGTCGCGTCCGGCCTGCGTGGCGAGCAGCACGACTCCCCACACGATCAGGAGCACCAGGCCGGACAGCGCGATCGGCGAGTCGGCGAGTCGGCCGAGCGCTCGGCCGACGGCGTCCCACGGCGACGGGCGGCGACGCGGACGGGGCGTGCCGGTACCGTACCCGGCGGCCGGGCCGCTCCTCCCACCGCGGGGCCCCGCTGCTCCCGGGCGTGGGGACGCGGCCCCTCCGATGCGGGATGCGAGGATGGGCGGGTGTCTGAGCGAAGCCGTCCGTCCATCTTCTGGTTCCTCGCGGCGGCGGTGATCCCCGTGATGACCGCCTCGGTCGACCTGCGGATCCGGAACGGCGACAAGATCCCGAGCACCGGAGCCTTCGTGTTCGCGCCGAACCACTACAGCGAGATCGACCCGATCATCACGGGCTGGACCCTGTGGCGCGCCGGCCGCGCACCGCGCTTCCTCGCCAAGGCCTCGCTGTTCTCGGTGCCCGTGCTCGGCTCGATCCTGCGCGGCTCTGGGCAGATCCCCGTCGAGCGCTCGGGCTCGGTCCGCGGCAGCGAGCCGCTGAAGACCGCCAAGGCTCTCGTGGACGAGGGCCGCTCGGTCATCATCTACCCCGAGGGCACCCTCACCCGCGACCCCGAGCTCTGGCCGATGCGCGGCAAGACGGGAGCGGTGCGGATGGCGCTGCAGTACGGCCTGCCTGTCGTACCGGTCGCGCACTGGGGCGCGCAGCAGCTGATGGGCCGCTACTCCAAGCGGATCACCCTCTTCCGCCGCAAGCGCGTCGACGTGATCGTCGGCGACCCCGTCGACCTGTCCGCCTTCCGCGGACGCAGCCTCGACTCCGCCACCCTCAACGAGGCCTCCGCGGTCGTGATGGCGGCGATCACCGCCCTGCTCGAGGAGCTGCGCGGCGAGGCGGCGCCCGAGAAGCGCTGGAACCCCTCCGAGCACAACCAGAAGGGCACGGGTCGCTTTGAGTCCGAGAAGTAGGAAGGCGCCCATCCCCGTGCCCCGCCGCGTCGCCGTCCTCGGCGCCGGCAGCTGGGGCACCACGTTCGCGAAGATCCTCGCCGACGGCGGCTCCGACGTCGTGATGTGGGCGCGCCGCGCCGAGCTGGCCCGCGAGATCACCGAGGCCAAGCGCAACAGCGACTACCTCCCCGGCATCAACCTCCCGCGCAACATCCGGGCCACGCCGCGCATCGAGGAGGCGCTGGAGGGCGCGGACCACGTCTACCTCTCCATCCCGTCGCAGTCGCTGCGGAGCAACCTCGAGGCGATCACGCCGTTCCTCACCGAGCGCACGGTGCTGGTGAGCCTGATGAAGGGCGTCGAGAAGGGCACCGGCCAGCGGATGAGCGAGGTGATCGCGCAGATGCTGCCGGTCTCTCTCGACCGGATCGCCGTCGCCTCCGGGCCCAACCTCGCCCTCGAGATCGCCAAGGAGCAGCCGACCGCGGCGGTCATCGCCTCCGAGAGCCTCGTCACCGCGCAGGAGGTGGCTCTCGCGGCGACCAACCGCTACTTCCGCTCCTACGTCAACACCGACGTGATCGGCACCGAGTTCGGCGGCGTGCTGAAGAACCTCATCGCCGTGGCGATCGGCATCGTCGACGGCGTCGGCTACGGCGAGAACACGAAGGCATCGATCATCACGCGCGGTCTCGCCGAGATGACCGACTTCGCGGTCGCGTACGGCGGACGGGCCGAGACGATGGCCGGACTCGCTGGGCTCGGCGACCTCATCGCGACGTCGAGCTCGTCCCTCTCGCGCAACAACACGGCCGGGCGCCTGCTCGGCCAGGGCTACAGCTTCACCGACGTGGTGAAGTCGATGCAGCAGACGGCGGAGGGGCTCGCCTCCGTCGCGCCGGTCCTCGAGCTGGCGCGCGCCAGGGGAGTCGACATGCCCATCGTCGAGCAGGTGTCGCAGGTGCTCGCCGGTACGCTCGATCCGAAGGACATCGCGCCGCACCTGACCACGGATTCGGACGAGCCACAGGGTGAGAGGAACCTCGATGACCAGCAAGCTCCGCGTGGCCGTTCTGTTCGGGGGGCGCTCCAGCGAGCACTCGATCAGCTGCGCAACGGCGGCCGGGGTGCTGCGGGCGATCGACCGTGACCGCTTCGAGGTGATCCCCGTCGGGATCACCTCCGACGGCGCCTTCGTGCTCGAGGAGGACCGTCCTGAGAAGTTCGCTCTCGATGCCGCGTCGCTGCCCCGCGTCGAGGACGACGGCTCCCGTGTGCGCTGGCCGGAGTCGGCCCTCTCGCGTGAGCTCACCGTGACGACCGAGGACGGCGCGACGCGCTCGCTCGGCGAGGTCGACGTGGTGCTGCCGATCCTGCACGGCCCGTGGGGCGAGGACGGCACCGTCCAGGGGATGCTCGAGCTCGTCGGGCTGCCCTACGTCGGCTCGGGCGTGCTCGCGTCGGCGCTCGGCATGGACAAGCACTTCACCAAGACGGTGCTGCGGGCCGCGGGCCTCGCGGTGGCGCCCTGGTACCTCGTGACCGAGGCGGAGTGGCGCGCCGACCCGGGCGACGCCTCCTCGGCCCTCGACGAGCTGGGCCTGCCCGCGTTCGTGAAGCCGGCGCGGGCCGGCTCGAGCGTGGGCGTCAGCCGGATCGACGAGCGCGAGCAGCTCGAGGCCGCGCTGGAGGAGGCGTTCGCGCACGACTCGCGGGTGCTGATCGAGTCGGGCATCGTCGGCCGCGAGGTAGAGATCGGCGTGCTCGGCGGCCGCCGCGGTGTTCCGGCCCGCGCCTCCGTCGCCGGCGAGGTGGTCGTCACCGGCCGCGGCTTCTACGACTTCGAGGCGAAGTACCTCGGGGCGTCCGGCATCGAGCTGGTCTGCCCGGCCGATCTCACCGACGGCGAGCTCTCCGAGATGCGGTCCCTCGCGATCCGCGCCTTCGACGCGATCGGAGCCGAGGGCCTCGCCCGGGTCGACTTCTTCCTCACCGCCGACGGCTTCGTCGTCAACGAGATCAACACCATGCCCGGCTTCACGCCGGTCTCGATGTTCCCGCGCATGTGGGGCGCGAGCGGCGTGGACTACCCGGACCTGATCAGCGAGCTGCTCGACTCGGCGCTCGACCGCGTCCCGGTCGCCGCCCGATGACGTCGGCGCTCGCGCTCCGCGTCGAGGCGGGCGCGGCCGCGGCGCCCTTCGAGCAGATCCGTGAGCAGATCACCGCTCTGATCGCCGCGGGCGAGCTGCCGGTCGGCACGCGGCTGCCGCCGGTGCGCGCGCTGGCCGAGACGCTGGGCGTCGCCGCGGGGACGGTCGCCCGCTCCTACCGGGAGCTGGAGTCGGCGGGCCTGGTCGAGACGCGCGGCCGTGCGGGCACGGTCGTCGCGGGAGGCGTGGACGCGCTGGAGCGCGAGCTGCAGGCCGCGGCCGCCGTGTTCGCGTCCCGCGCGCGCGAGCTGGGGGCGACCTCCGATGGTGCGCTCACCGCAGCGAGTCGAGCCCTCGGCGTCTGACGCTGAAGCTCAGCCGGTGGGCGTGTCCGTCGGATCGAGGGTGTCGGCGTCCGAGACGTCGGTGCACTCGCGCGTCTGCGGGACGTAGGAGACGGCGTTCGCCAGGTCGAGCGCGGCGGAGGATCCGGACGCGCGGCTCTGGTCGACGGTGATCTCCACCGCGGGATCGCGACCGTAGGTGGTCAGCGTGTAGATGTCCTCGTCCTTCTGCGTCTCGTCGATGATCCAGTCGACTCCGCTGACGTTCACGCAGAGGTCCGTCGTTGGGCCGGGCACCTCGACTCCGCAGTGGAGGATGACGGCGGCCGGGGTGCCCCAGGCGGCGGTGCCCTGAGCGTTCGTCTCGCGCTCGGGCTGCTCCGCGACCACGTCGGGCAGGCGCACCGAGACCTCCGCGCAGCCGGTGCTCGTCGCATCGGCGGCGGGCTCGAGGGCGACGCTGGCCGAGCAGCCCGAGAGCAGCAGGACGGCGGCGGCGGCGAGAAGGGGGGAGCGGAGTCGGCGGGGGGACATCGCCGTCAACGCTAGCGTGTGAACCATGGCAGAGGATCGGAGTCCCACCCTGGCCGAGCTCAGCGAGGGCGAGGTGCTCGCGAGGGTGCTGGCCCGGCTCGGCGGCCCGGGCGCGGAGACCCTGGTCGGGCCCGGCGACGACTGCGCGGTGCTGCGCGCTCCCGACGGCCGCTTCGTGGTGACCACGGACATGATGGTGCACGGCCCCGACTTCCGGCTGGCCTGGTCGCGCCCGGCGGACCTGGGCTGGAAGGCGGCGGCCTCGAACCTCGCCGACGTCGCGGCGATGGGGGCCCGTCCCACCGGGCTTGTCGTCGCGCTCGCGGCACCCCAGTCGCTGGGCGTCGACGTGCTGGAGGGGATCGCGGGCGGCCTCGCCGCCGGCTGCGCCGCGATGGCGCCGGGATGCGGAGTCGTCGGGGGAGACCTGTCCGCCTCCGCGACGCTGACGCTCTCGATCACGGCGTTCGGCTCGCTCGACGGACGACCGCCGGTGCTCCGCAGCGGTGCGAGGCCGGGGGACGTGCTCGCCGTGGCCGGTCCGCTGGGACGAGCGGGGCTCGGGCTGCGCCTGCTGTTCGAGCAGGCGCGGCGGGACGGGGAGCCGTCGGCCGACCTCGCCGCCCGGCTCCGCGAGCGGCATCCGTCCCTCCTCGAGGCGCAGCTGCGCCCGACCGCGCCGATCTCCGCGGGCGAGGCCGCGGGCGGGACCGCCACCGCGATGATGGACGTCTCGGACGGCGTGGTGCTCGACGCCCGTCGGATGGCGCGTGCGAGCGGAGTGGCGATCGACCTCGATGCCGCGGCGGTCGACGTGCACGCGCGCGGGCTCACGGGCGTGGAGGGCGTGGACCTCGACCTGGCGAGGGCGTTGGTGCTGGGAGGCGGCGAGGACCACGCGATGCTCGCGTGCTTCCCGCCCGCCGCGGCGCTGCCGGAGGGCTTCGTCCCGCTCGGGGTCGTCCGCGAGGGGGACCCGGAGGTGCGACTGGGCGGGGTCGCGCTCGAGGGGCGCGGGGGCTGGGACCCGTACCTCGGCTGGGACGGCGCGGCAGGCTGAGGCCGGTCAGCCGGCCGCGGAGGAAGCGGGTGAGGCTGCCGGCGCGGGCGACGCCGGTGAAGCCCACCAGATCGTGGTCTCGCCGTAGTCCTTCCTCCGCTCCCGCTCCAGACCCGCGGGCCAGCGCGGCTCCGGGCTGCGGGAGCTCCGCTCCACGACGACCACCGCGTCCTCGCGCAGCAGCGGCAGCACGCCGGCGAGATCGGCGGCGAGGTCGTCCTCGCCGAGGTCGTAGGGCGGGTCGAGGAACACCGTGTCCGTGTTGAGGGCCGGGGACCCGTCGAGGAAGGAGCGGACCGAGCCGGTCACCACCTCGATCCGCGGGGCGGGCCGCTTGTTCTTGGCAGCCGCGGTCACGATCGCCCGTGCGTTCTCGCCCGCGGTCCGGGCGGCCTTCGGGTCGCGCTCGACCAGGACGACCGCGCTCGCTCCGCGGCTGGCCGACTCGAGCCCGAGGGCGCCGGAGCCCGCGTAGAGGTCGACCACCGTCGCGCCGTCGAGGGCGTCCCGGGCCTCGAGGGCCGAGAAGACGGCCTCGCGCACGCGGTCGCTGGTGGGGCGGGTGCCCGCGCGCGGGACCCGGAGGGTGAGCGAGCCGGCGAATCCGGCGATGATCCTGGTCACCGGATCGAGCATAGGGCGGCACCCCTGCCCACGGCGTCCGGCGGCCGCCGCGCGCTCCCGCCTGGCGGCACACTGCGAACTCTCGGAACCTGGACCCTTTTCCCGTCAGGACTGCGAGAATCCCTAGCTATGACGTCGCTCGAAGACACCCGCTCCGCTGTCGGCCGCCGAGCGGCTCCCGAGACGCCCCTGACCCGCGAGGAGTTCACGGCGCACTGCGGCGCCGTCCTCGGGAACCTCACCCGCGTGATCGACGGCAAGTCGGCCGAGGTCTCGATGGCGCTGACGGTGTTCCTCGCCGGTGGGCACCTCCTGATGGAGGACGTCCCCGGCACCGGCAAGACGGTCCTGGCGAAGTCGCTGGCGGCCTCGGTCGGCGGCAGCGTCGCGCGCATCCAGTTCACGCCCGACCTGCTCCCCTCCGACGTCACGGGGGTCTCGGTCTACAACCAGGCGACCCGCGACTTCGAGTTCAAGCCGGGCCCGGTCTTCGCGAACATCCTGATCGGCGACGAGATCAACCGGGCCTCGCCCAAGACGCAGTCGGCGCTGCTGGAGTGCATGGAGGAGCGCCAGGTCTCGGTCGACGGCACCACCCACCTCCTCCCGCGCCCCTTCGCCGTGATCGCGACGCAGAACCCGGTCGAGATGGAGGGCACCTACTCGCTGCCCGAGGCCCAGCGCGACCGCTTCATGGCCCGCCTCTCGCTCGGCTACCCCGATGAGCGCGCCGAGCTCGAGATGATCCGCACCCGCGACTCGGCCAGCCCGCTCGAGGAGCTGCGGCCCGTCGTGGGCCTCGCCGAGCTCGAGCGGATGATGGCCTACGTGCGCTCCGTGTACGTCGCACCACCCGTGCAGGAGTACGTGGTGGCGATCATGCAGGCCACGCGGGTCGACCCCGAGCTGCGGCTCGGGGGGAGCCCGCGCGCCACGCTCCAGCTGATCGCCGCCGCGAAGGCTCTCGCCGCCCTCAGCGACCGCGACTTCGTGGTGCCGGACGACGTCGACGCGCTCGCCGTCCCCGTGCTCGGCCACCGCCTCCTGCCCGCCACGCGCCTCCCCGGCCGCTCCGGCGCCGGATCCTCGCACTCGGTCACCGAGATCGTGCAGCGCATCGTCGCGGCCACCCCCGTCCCCTTCGGCAACCGTGGCGACTGAGGCCCGCGCCGCCGAGACGCCGTCGTCCCGTCTCGGCGGTCTGCCCGCGCTCCGCGGGGTCGCGCTGACGCTGCGCGGCTGGGCGCTCGTTCTGCTGGGCGTCGCGGGAGTGGTGATCGCGCCGCTGACAGATTTCCGCGAGCTGCTGTTCGTCGGCCTGGTGCTGCTGGGCCTGCCCCTGGGCGCGCTCGTCTCCCTGCTCCTGGCGCCGGCGTCGTTCCGAGTGCAGCGCCGCTTCGCTCCCCAGACCGTCGCGGCCGGCGACGTGGTGGAGGTCGACGTGCTGCTCGAGAACCGCGGCCGCGCCGTCCGCAGCGGGGCGCGCGCCCACGACCGGCTCGAGCGCGTGGAGCGCGGGGTCGTCGTCGGCCGGCCGGTCGCCGAGGGCGTCTTCGGGCTGCCGGGCGTCCCGTCGGGCGGCCGCGTGCGCGCCCGCTACCGTCTGCCCGCCGAGCGGCGCGGGATCCACCGCATCGGCCCGCTGCGCCTGGTGCGCGGCGACGGCCTCGGGCTCGCGCTCCGCGAGAGCGTCGTGGGGGCTGCGCAGCCGTTCGTCGTGACTCCGCGGGTCGTGCCGCTCCAGAGCGACGTCCTGGACGCGCACGGAGCAGGCGGATCGAGCCCGGTCGCGCACGCGACGGCCGGCGCCGGCACGGACGACGTGATCCCGCGCGACTACCGCCCGGGGGACGCCATGCGCCGGGTGCACTGGCGGGCGAGCGCCCGCTCCGGTGAGCTCATGGTCCGCCAGGACGAGCAGAACACCGATCCGCACGCGTGGATCCTCCTCGAGACCCGGGCCGAGCGCGTGCTCGAGCGGCGCGGCGACGACCGGCTCGAGTGGGCGGTGTCGATGACGGCCTCCCTCGCCGTGCACCTGCTCGACCGCGGCTTCGAGACCCACCTCGTCGAGACGGGTGCGGACGGCGAGCCGGAGCACTCGGAGGACGAGCGCGAGGTGGCGCACGACGTGCTGCTGCGCCTGGCCGAGCTGGCGCCCTCGCGCGAGTCGGTCGACGCGGTGACCCGGATCTCGGCCGACATGCGCGACACCGGGGGAGTGCGACCGGTCTTCGCCGTCCTCACCCGACTCCTCGAGTCGGACCTCGACGCCCTCGGCTCCCTGGCCGCGCAGTCGCGCCCCGCGATCGCCTTCGTCGTCGCCGGCACCGCTGAGGAGGAGGCGGCTCTCGCCTCGCTCGGCTGGTACGCGGTGTCCGTCGACCCGAGTGCCTCCGTCGAGGAGGCGTGGGCGCAGGCCCTCGCTCTGCGGGTGGTGGCGTGAGCCGCCGCGTCGAGAGCGATCCGCGCGCCGGGTCGGCTCCTCTGAGCGGTCTGCTCTTCCTCGCGATCACGGCCGCCGCCGCCGGGATCGGGCGGCTCCTCGTCGGCGTCGACTGGCTGGTGCTCCTCGCGAGCGCGGTCGCCGTGGTGCTCGGCGTCCCGGCCGCCGCCCGGGCTCTGCGCGTGCACCCCGTCGTCCCGCCGATCCTCGGCACGCTGACGATGGTCGGCGTGCTGACCGCGATGTTCGTGCCCAGTCGGGCCCTGCTGTTCGTGATCCCCACGCCCGGCGCCGTCGCGCAGGCGGAGGCGCTCGCGCAGGGCGGCTTCCAGTCCATCGCCCAGCAGGGGCTCCCGGCCATCGCCGACGACGGCATCTCGTTCCTCCTGATCGGCGGGGTGGTCGTGCTCGCCTGGGCGGCCGACCTGTTCGCCTTCTCCGTCCGCCTCCCCGCCCTGGCCGGTCTGTTCCCTGCGGCGCTGCTCGCGGTGCCGGCGATCGTGGACCCCTCCGAGGTGTCCTGGGCGAGCCTCGTCGTCACTGCGCTCGCCTACGCGGGCGTGCTCGCCGCCACGGCCGCCCCTCGCCGCCCGAGCGGCCCGAGCGCGGCCGCGGCCGTGCTGCCCGCCTTCGCGGCCGTGACCGTCGTCGTCCTGGGCGCGGGAGTCGTCGCCGGGTCGGCGGCAGGCTACGCGCGCACCACCGCCCCCTCGGGCGTCTCCGGCAGCCTCTTCAACGGCGCGATCGACCCGGTGGTCGCTCTCGGCGCGGACCTGCGCCGCCCGAACCCCGTGACCGTGCTGCGCTACGCCACCGACTCCGACCTGCCCGTCTACCTCCGCGTGCTGACCGTCTCGGACTTCGACGGTGACGACTGGGCGCCGAGCGAGACGGAGCAGACCGCTCCGATCGAGGCGCCGATCGCGCCCGAGGGGCTCTCCGAGAGCGTGCCGCGCGAGGCGGAGGAGGTCGACGTCTCGGTGGAGACGCTGCGGAGCCAGTGGCTCCCCGTGCCGTATCCGGTCTCGTCGCTGACGGGCGTCGGCGACGGCTGGCTCCAGGACGTGCAGGACGGCTCGATCCGCGGCGACGCGACGACCCGCTCCGGAGACGACTACCAGGTGCAGGCGCTGCGGCTCGAGCCCGACCCGCAGCAGCTGCTCGCCGCGCCCGCGCCGTCCGGCGTCGACCGGTACCTCTCGCTCCCCGACGACGTGCCCGAGATCGTCCGCACCACCGCCGAGGAGGTCACGGCGGAGGCTCCGACCGCCTACGACCGGGCGCGCGCGCTGCAGACGTACTTCCGCTCGTCCGAGTTCCGCTACTCCGAGGACACCCCCGCGGAGGAGGGCTACGACGGCGACGGAGTCGGCGTGCTCTCGGCGTTCCTGACGACGAAGGAGGGCTACTGCGTCCACTTCGCCTCGGCGATGGCGGTGATGGCGCGCGAGCTCGGGATCCCGTCGCGGCTCGCCATCGGCTACCAGCCCGGCTCCGTCGTGCCCTCCGGCGGCAGCGACCTGACCACCTACCGCGTCCTCTCCTCCGACCTGCACGCCTGGCCCGAGCTGTACTTCGAGGGAGTCGGCTGGCTGCCCTTCGAGCCGACGCCCAGCCGCGGCGCTCCGGCCTCCTACACCCTGCCGAGCGCGACGGCGTCCTCGGGCCCCACCGCCCCGGGCTCGACCGCGACCACCGCGCCCGGTGCGACCAGCGCTCCCGCCGCGACACCCACTCCGACGGCCGCGTCGGCGACGCCGACCCCCGGTGCCGTCGGCGCCTCGAGCACCACGGCGGCTCCCGCGGCCACGCTCTGGGTGCTGCTCCTGCTGCTCGTGCTCGTCCCCTGGCTGATGCGCGCCGTCCAGCGCGCGCTGCGGCGCCGGTCCGCGCGCTCCGGCTCCGTCGAGGCCGCGTGGGCCGAGCTGCTGGCGACCGCCCGCGACCTGGGCGTCCCCGTGGAGGACACGGAGTCTCCGCGCGCGCAGGAGGCCCGCATGGCTCCCGCCCTCGACCCCGGAGCGGCGGCACGTCTGCAGGGGCTCCGGGAGCGCGTCGAGCGCCGGCGCTACTCGCCGTCCGCGGGCGAGTCGGAGGCGTGGGACGACGCGACCGCCGTGGCCGCCGCGCTCCGCGGCTCCGCGGGTGCCGGTCGTCGGGTGCTCGCGTCGGTCGTGCCGCGCTCGGCGCTGGACCCGGTCGCCCGGCTCGCGCGTCCGAGGTCCGACCTATGATCGCTAGGTGATCCCGGACCCCCTCGACGCCTCGCTCGCGCCGCTGATCGGGCCGCGCACGGCGACCGCGGTCGAGAAGGCCTTCGGGTACCGCACGGTCGGCGAGCTCCTGGGCCACTACCCGCGCCGCTACGCGAAGCGGGGCGAGCTGACGGCGCTCTCGCGTCTCCCCGTGGGAGAGAGCGTGACGATCGTGGCGGAGGTGTGCGAGGTGCGCGAGCGGCCGATGCGCAACCGGCGCGGCACCCTGCTCGAGGTCGTCATCTCGGACGGCTCGGGCACGCTCTCGCTGACGTTCTTCGGACAGCCCTGGCGCGCGGCGAAGCTCCACCGCGGCGTGCGCGGGATCTTCGCGGGCACGGTCTCGATGTTCCGCGACACCCCGCAGCTCACGCATCCCGACTACCGCCTGTTCGACGACGAGGAGGCCGCAGCGACGGAGACGGGAGGCGGTGAGCTCGCGAAGGACTGGGCCGAGCGGCCGATCCCGATCTACCCGGCGACCAGCGCGATCTCGAGCTGGCAGCTCCAGGCCGCGATCGGCGTGCTGCTGGACGGCTTGCGCGACGTGCCCGACCCGATGCCCGAGCAGGTGCGCGCCGGCCGCTCGCTGCTGGGCCTCGGCGAGGCGCTGGAGCTGATCCACCGCCCGCAGCGGGAGGGCGAGGAGGCGCAGGCGCGCGAGACGCTCCGCTTCCACGAGGCGTTCCTCCTGCAGCTCGCCCTGCTCGAGCGCCGGGCCTCGGCGCGCAGCAGCCCCGCGACCGCCCGCGTGCCCGGCCCCGGCGGGCTGCTCGAGCGCTTCGACGCCGCGCTGCCCTTCGCCCTCACCGGCGACCAGACCGCGGTGGGGCACGAGATCGCCGCCGACCTGGCCGCCGAGAGCCCGATGACCCGGCTGGTGCAGGGCGAGGTCGGCTCCGGCAAGACCCTCGTCGCGCTCCGGGCGATGCTCGCCACGGCCGAGAGCGGCGGGCAGGCGGCGCTGCTCGCTCCCACCGAGGTGCTCGCGGGGCAGCACCTCCGCTCGATCGCGAGGACCCTCGGCCCGGAGCTCGCGGCCGAGCTGGTGCCGACCCTCCTCACCGGCGGGCTGGGGGCGGCGCAGCGCCGCGCGGCCCTCCTCCGGATCGTCTCGGGCACGGCGAAGATCGTCGTCGGCACGCACGCCCTCCTCGGCGACGCGGTCTCCTTCTACGACCTGGGCCTCGTCGTGATCGACGAGCAGCACCGCTTCGGCGTGGACCAGCGGGACGCCCTGCGCCGGAAGGGCGCCACCCCGCCGCACGTGCTGGTGCTGACGGCCACGCCCATCCCGCGGACCGTCGCCATGACGGTCTTCGGCGATCTCGACACCTCGACCATCCGCGAGCTGCCCGCCGGGCGCCCCGGCATCACGAGCCACGTGGTCCCGCTCGCCGACCATCCCGCGTGGATCGCGCGGGCGTGGGAGCGCGCCGAGGAGGAGATCCGCTCGGGCCACCAGGTCTACCTCGTCTGCCCGGCGATCGAGCCGGGGGAGCCCGCCGAGGGCGCGCAGCCGCCCGAGGAGGACGCCGCCGCGCCGCTCACGACCGTCGCGGCCACGCTGGAGGGCGTGCGCGCGCATCCGCTGCTCGGGAAGCGGCGGTCGGCCGCGCTGCACGGGCGGATGACGACGGAGGAGAAGGACGCCGTGATGCGCTCCTTCGCCGCGGGGGAGATCGACGTCCTGGTGTCGACGACGGTCATCGAGGTCGGCGTGGACGTGCCGAACGCCTCGATGATGGTCGTGCTCGACGCGGAGCGGTTCGGGGTCTCGCAGCTGCACCAGCTCCGCGGGCGCATCGGGCGCGGCGGCGTCGCGGGGGTGTGCCTGTTCGTGACGGCGGCGGAGGCGGGGACGGTCGCGCGCGAGCGGGTGGAGGCGGTCGCCGCGACGCTCGACGGCTTCGCGCTCGCCGAGGTCGACCTCGAGCTGCGCCGCGAGGGCGACGTGCTGGGCGACTCGCAGTCCGGCGGGCGCTCGTCGCTCCGCCTGCTGCGGGTGGTGCAGGACGCGGACGTGATCGTGGAGGCGCGGGCGCTGGCCGAGCGGCTCCTCGCGGAGGACCCGTCGCTCGCCGCGCACGACCGGCTCCGTGCCGCGCTCGCGCGCCGCGTGCAGGACCGCGACCGGGAGTTCCTCGCCAAGAGCTAGGCGGTGCCCGCCCGCTACTCTGTCGGCATGGCCCGCATCGCCGTCGTCCCCGGCTCCTTCGACCCCGTGACCCTCGGTCATCTCGACGTGATCGAGCGGGCCGCGCGCCTGGTCGACGAGCTGCACGTCGTAGTGGTGCACAACCCCGCCAAGACCGCGCTGCTGCCGATCGCCCAGCGCGTCTCGCTCATCGAGCAGTCGATCGCGGAGGCGGGCGTCGAGGGACGGATCGTCGTCGCCTCGTGGAGCATGGGCCTGCTCGTCGACTACTGCACCGACGTCGGCGCGAGCATCCTGGTGAAGGGCATCCGCTCGCAGGTCGACGTGGCGTACGAGACCCCCATGGCGATCGTGAACCGCAACCTCGCGCACGTCGAGACGGTGTTCCTCCTGCCCGATCCCGCGCACGCCCATGTGTCGAGCTCGCTGGTGCGGCAGGTCTCCTCCCTCGGCGGCGACGTCGCCCCCTACGTGCCGCCCGCGGTCGCCGCGTACCTCGCCGCCGGCTGAGGCGCCGCCGATCGTCCACCCGGGCGATCCCGGGCCGTGGACCCGTGCGCCCGCGGCAGCCGGGAGAATGGACCGGTGAGCGAGACGCGCGTGCAGGCCTGGGCCCTCGACGGCATCCCGGAGGTGACTCCCGGTGACGACCTGCTCGAGCTGATCCTCGCGGCCGTCGCCGCCGCCGCCGAGGAGGACCGGCCCGCGGACGGCGACATCCTCGTCGTCACGAGCAAGATCGTCTCGAAGGCGGAGGGGCGCGTCGTCGCCGCGGCCGACCGCGAGGACGCGATCACGGCCGAGACCGTCCGCGTCGTCGCCACCCGGGCGCACGGCTCCGGCGTCACCCGCATCGTGGAGAACCGCCTCGGGATCGTGCAGGCGGCGGCCGGAGTCGATGCCAGCAACGTCGCGGAGGGGACGGTCCTCCTCCTCCCCGTCGACCCGGACGCCTCGGCGCGGGCCCTCTGCGCGGGCCTCCGGGAGCGGCTCGGCGTGGAGGTGGGCGTGCTCGTCAGCGACACCCTGGGCCGCGCGTGGCGGGTCGGGCAGACCGACGCGGCCATCGGGGCCTCCGGCGTCCTCGTGATCGACGACCTCCGCGGCGGAGTCGACGCCCTGGGGCGCACGCTGGGAGTGACCATGCCGGCCGTCGCGGACGAGATCGCCGCGCTCGGCGACCTGGTGAAGGGCAAGGCGAGCGGACGCCCCGTCGCCGTCGTCCGCGGGCTCGCCCGCCTGGTGACGGGAGTCGAGAGCCCGGGTGCCCGCACGCTGACCCGCACGGGCCCCGACGACATGTTCCGCCTCGGCGCCGACGAGGCCTTCGCCGAGGGCTTCGCGGCCGGAGCAGCCTCGCGCGAGGAGCGCGCGTGACCGGCTGGAGCGCGGTCGTCGTGTTCAAGGGCCGCGGCGGCTCGAAGACGCGCCTCGACGTGCCGGGCCGCGCGGCGCTGGCCGAGGCGTTCCTCCTGGACACGCTCGCCGCCGTGGCCGCCGCGGAGCCGGTGGCGAGCCTTCTCCTGGTCACCTCCGACGCCGGTGCGGCCGACCGCGCACGGGCGGAGCACCCGCAGCTGGTGGTGGTGCCCGACCCGGGGACCCTCGACGCCGCCGTGTCCGGGGGGGCCGAGGCCGCCCTCCACCGCCGGCCGGGCGCCCCGGTGATCGTGCTGACCGGGGACCTGCCCGCCCTGCTGCCGTCGGACCTCTCCGAGGCGCTCGCGACGCGGTCGCTCCCGGCCGTCGTCCCGGACCGCGAGGGGAGCGGCACCACGGCGCTCCTGCTGGCGGCCGGAGCCCTCGTCGCTCCGGCGTTCGGCTCGGGCTCGCTGGCCCGGCACCGCGACGCGGGCTGCGCGGTCGTCGTGCTGCCAGGCTCGTCGACGCTGAGGCTGGACGTCGACACGCTCGCCGATCTCGGAGACGCGGAGGAGGCCGGCGTCGGCCCGCACACCTCCCGCGCGCTGGCCGCAGCGGCCTGACGCGCAGGGAGTCCGAGCCGCGGACGCGATCAGCCGGCGAGCAGCCCCGCCTCGAACGCCGCCGTCAGGCCCGCGTCGATCGCGAGCGGTGCGCCGTCGACCGAGCGGACGGGGATCGCCCGCCGGGTGCTCGACACCAGCCACGCCGCATCGGCACCGGTGAGCGCCGAGACCGGCAGCTCGCGGCGCGACGACGCGAGCCCGCGGCGCTCGCCCAGCGCGAGGACCCGCTCGACCGTCGTGCCGGCGAGCACGCTGTCCGAGAGCGGCGTCGCGAGCACCCCGTCGCCGAGGAGCACCAGGCTCGACGTCGCCCCCTCGAGGAGAAGCCCGTCGCTCGTGCGCCAGACCACGTCGTCCGCGCCCCGGGACCCCGCCTCGCGCAGCGCCGCCCGGGTGACGGCGCCCGAGGTGGTCTTGACGCCCGGGAGCAGCCACGGCGCGAGCGGACCGCTCGCGTACCCGCGGTCCAGCACGACGACGGCCGCGCCCTTCTCCCGGAGCGCGCTCGAGTCGGGAGTCGGAGCCGCGCGCACGGTGCACCGGGCGGAGTCGCTCGAGCCGTGGGCGGCGATGAAGCGGACCGTCAGGTCGTCGACCCGGTCGTGCTCCGCCACGGCGAGGTCGACCGCTCGGGACCAGAGGGGCGCCTCCGGGATCGTCAGCCCGACGGCCCGGGCCGATCCGGCCAGCCGCGCGAGGTGCTCGCCGAGCGCGCGGGGACGTCCGTCGAGGACCGCGACGGTCTCGAAGACCCCGTCGCCGCGGAGGTAGCCCGCCTCGTCGACGCGGACGAGCGGACCTTCCGGGTCGCGGAGGACGACGGCGCCGGAGGTGATCTCGACCAGGACGGGGGTGCTCATCCGCCCATCCTGCCCCCGGCGGAGCCTCAGCGGGGGAGGAGGCCGCTCGCCACGTCGGACGGCTCGACGATCTCGCGCCACGGCTCCGGCCGGAGTCCTGCCGATCCGAGCACGTCGGCCCCGGCGAGGAGATCCACGTCGAGACCGGTCAGCTCGCCGATCGCGGCGACCGGCAGCTGGAACGTCCTGAAGCCGCCGAGCGGCACCAGGCCCTCGCGCACGCGCTCCACGAGCTCGCTCTGGTCGAGCAGGTACGCGCTCGTCGCGAGCGTCGATCCGTCCGGGCTCCACGCCGCGATCTTCCAGAAGCGGCGGGGGATGCCCGTACCGCGGTAGACCGGGTCGTCGTCCGCGAGCACGGGCCCGGTGAAGACGCTCAGGCGCGTGCGCCAGGTCTGCGCGTACTCGAGCACCAGCGTCTCGAGCCCGAGCCACAGCTCCTGCGACTGGTTGAAGCCGCTCGCCTGAGGCGCGGCGTTCGTGTAGCAGAAGCTGTCGCGGTTGGCCGCGGCGGCCTCGTCCCGGTCGCCCCAGACGGGGTCGCGGCGGCGGACGAGGTGCCCGCGGTCGAGGTCGTTGCGGGCGTACACCTCCGGCCCGGTCTGCTCGGAGGCGGGGATGCGGTCGTCGAGGTGCCAGTCGTCGCCGCGGCCGAGCTCGACCAGGCGCGCTCCGTCGATGTTCACGGCCGTCGAGACGGCCAGGCGCCGCTCCGGATCCAGCAGCACCTCGAAGTGCGTGTACGGCAGGAGCCGCACCGGGCGCTCGACCCTCAGGCGCGGCGCACCCGCGGGGACGCCGAGGAAGTCCGCGTCGAAGCTCACTCCTCGACCTCCGCCGTCGGAGTCGCCGTGGCTGTCGCCGTCGGGGTCGCCGTGGGCGTCGCCGGGGGAGCCTCGGTCGCGGGGACTCCCGTGCCGGTCGGAGCCGGAGCCGGTGCCTGGGTGGCGGGAGCCGGGACCTGCGAGCCGTTGCTGATCAGCAGGGCGATGTCGGAGTAGCGCGCGACGGTCGTGCCCGCGGCCGGGTCGGTGCCCGCCACCACGCCGGCCGGGAGCGACGAGTCGATGGTCGCCCCCTCCTCGACGTCGAAGCCGAGGTCCTCCAGCGCCTCCGTGGCGTCGTCGACCGAGCGGCCGGAGACGGTCGGCACGGCGATCTGGCGGCCGTTCAGCAGGGCGCTGCTGGGCTCCTCGAAGTCGTCTCCGCCGTACTTCTGGTCGGCGCGGGTCATCACCGAGTTCCAGATGTAGTGGCGGATGTTGGAGGCGTACGGGCGGCTCTCGAGCTCCGAGTTCGGGAAGCGGACCTCGCGCATCGAGGTGTGGCCGTCGATGTTGCCCACCCAGACCACGGTCGCGACGCGCGAGCTCGCCCCGTCCATCCAGGTCGACTCCGCGTTGTCGGTGGTGCCCGTCTTGCCGATGTGCTCGATGCCGTCGTCCGGGTCGGACTGGGCGGCCGTGCCGCCGGTGACGACGCGCTGCAGGGCGTAGTTCGCGACCGCCGTCAGCTCGGGGCTGAGGGCCTGGTTGCAGGTGGAGGTCGGCGGCTGGACGGCGGCGCCGGTCGCGTCGGTGATCGAGTCGATGGCGATCGCGGAGCAGGCGGTGCCGTTGTTGGCGAAGCCGGCGAAGGCGGTGACCATCGAGAGGGGGGAGATGAGCGTGTCCGAGCCGAGGACGGCGGACGGCTTGTAGTCGACCTCGCCGCCGTCGGCCGCCTTCACGCCGAAGCCGACCGCGCGGTCGCGGATCGCGCAGAGGTCGAGCTGCTGCGCCATCGAGACGTAGACGGTGTTGATCGACTGCATCGTGCCGGTCAGCACGCTGTAGCTGCCGTTCTCGCTGTCGTCGTTGTTGACCTCGTAGGAGGTGTCGAGCTCGCCGCCCGGCGCGCAGCTGGCGGGGAAGCCCGAGAAGGTGCGCTCGCGGCCGTTGATCGTCTCGTTCAGGGTGCGTCCGCTCGCGAGCCACTGCGCGAGCGTGAACACCTTGTAGGTCGATCCGACCTGGAACCCGGCGGAGCCGCCGTAGGCCGTGTCGGTGTTGAAGTTGACGGCGGAGAAGTTCGCGCCGTTCACGGCGCCGGCCGCGTCGTAGTCCTTGTTCTGCACCATCGCCAGGATCCGGCCGGTGCCGACCTCCATCGAGACGGTCGCGCTGCCGATGTTGGTGTCGAGGGTGGGGACCTTGGGGACGGCGTTGTTCGTCGCGTTGGCCGCGGTGTCCTGCAGGTCGCGGTCGAGCGTCGTGTAGATCTTGTAGCCGCCGCGCTGGAAGTTCGCGAGGCGGGTGTCCGCGTCGTCGCCGAACGCCGGGTCGTTCTGGACGACGCGGGTGATGTAGTCGCAGAAGAAGGCCGCGTTGCCGGCGGTCTGGCAGCCGGTGGGCGTCTGCGTGATCGCGGGGACGACCTCCTCGGCGACGGCGGCGTCGTGGTCGGCCTGCGAGATCTTCCCCTCCTGGAGCATCTGGTCGAGGACGTAGTCGCGGCGGATCTTGTTGTCCGGGATGTTCTCGGGCTGGTCGATCCTGAGGCCGTTGGGGTTGTTGACCGTGGCGATCAGGCTCGCGGCCTGCGCGAGGCTCAGGTCGGCCGCGCTGGTCGAGAAGTAGTACTCGGCCGCCGCCTGGATGCCGTAGACCTGCCCGCCGAAGCCCGCGATGTTGAGGTAGCCGAGGAGGATGTCGTCCTTGCTGTACTTCTTCTCGAGGTCGACGGCGAGCTTCATCTCCTTGAGCTTGCGGCTCGGAGTGGTCGCGGTCGCCTCCTCGTAGGCGGCCTCGGAGGCCGCCTCGTCGGTCGCGCTCAGCGACTCCGCCTTCTGCACGAGGACGTTCTTGACGTACTGCTGAGTGATGGAGGATCCGCCCTGGAGGTCCCCGCCGACGATGTTGCTGAGCACCGCGCGGATCGTGCCCTGCAGGTCGACGCCGCCGTGGTCGTAGAAGCGCGGGTCCTCGGTCGAGACCGCCGCGTCCTTCACGGACTGGCTGACCTGGTCGAAGGCCACCTCCTCGCGGTTCTGCGCGTAGAAGGAGGCGAGCAGCTCGTCCGAGCCGTCGGTGCGCTTGGCGTAGATCTCGGTCTTCTGGGCCAGCTGGCCGAGCTCGAGGTACTCCGGCACCGTCTCGAACAGCCCGATCGGGTTGTTCTCGGCGAGACCGGTGACGGCGAGGGCGGGAGTGACCCCGACCGTGATCAGCAGGCCCCCGGCGAGGCTGGCTCCGACGATCCCGAGGACCCGGGCGAGCACGCCGCCGCGGGCGGTTCCTTGCGCAGACATGGCTACGAGAGTAGGCGACGAGTCTGGATCCGTCGTGCGGCCGCGCTCGGGGGCCCGGATGCCCGCCCTCCCGGCCCCGGGGGCGGCGGCCGCCGGTACGGTGAGCGGGTGACCAGAGCCCGAGCATGACCGCCTCCGCCGACCCCGCCGAGACGCGCCGCCGCGCGGTGCTCGTGGTGGCCGTCCTCGCCTCCTTCGTCGCCTTCCTCGACGGCACCGTCGTCAACGTCGCCCTGCCCGCGATCACCCGGGAGCTCGGCGGTGGGCTCGCGGTGCAGCAGTGGGTGGTCGACGGGTACCTGATCACGCTCGGCGCGCTGATCCTCGTGGCCGGCTCGCTCGCCGACCGCATCGGCCGGGCCCGCAGCATGACCATCGGCCTGATCGGCTTCGGCGTCACCTCGCTGCTGTGCGCGCTGGCCCCCACCGCCGAGGTCCTCATCGTGGCGCGGATGCTCCAGGGCGCCGCCGGCGCGATCCTCGTGCCCAGCTCGCTCGCCCTCATCATCGCGACCGTCCACGGCGCCGCGCAGGCCCGGACCATCGGCGCGTGGACGGCCTGGACCGGCACGGCGACGATCGCCGGGCCCGTGCTCGGCGGCCTGCTGGTGGACGCGGGCTCGTGGCGGTACGTCTTCGCGCTCAACCTGCTGCCGATCGCGGTGACGCTGGTCCTGCTGCGCAGGCTCGGCGCGGTCGACTCGGGGACCCGGGTGCCCATCGACGGCGTCGGCGCGGTGCTCGGGGTGATCGGCCTGGGAGGGCCGGTGTTCGCGCTGATCGAGCAGGAGCGGCTCGGGATCCAGCATCCGCTCGTGCTGACCGCCCTGATCGGGGGAGTCGCCGCCCTCGTCGCGTTCGTCGTGTGGGAGCGGCGCGCGGCGCATCCGATGCTGCCGCTGTCGCTCTTCGCGTCGCGGAACTTCACCGTCGGCAACGTCTCGACGGCGTTCGTCTACGGCGCGCTCTCCTTCGGCTTCTTCACGCTGGGCCTGTTCCTGCAGCAGACCCTGTGCTTCTCGGCGACCCTGGCCGGGCTCGCGACGCTCCCGCCGACGATCCTGCTGCTCCTGCTCTCGCAGGTCTCCGGGTCGCTGTCGGCGCGGTTCGGCCCGCGGCTCTTCATGGGCGTCGGACCGTTGATCGCCGCGGCCGGGTTCCTCCTGCTCTCCTTCGTCGACGAGGGCGCCGACTACGCCACCCAGCTGCTGCCGGGGATCCTCCTCTTCGGCTTCGGCCTCGCGGTGACGGTCGCTCCGCTGACCTCGACGATCCTCGGCGCGGTGGAGGACGGGCACAGCGGAGTCGGCTCCGCCGTGAACAACGCCGTCTCGCGCATCGCGGGGCTGGTCGCCATCGCTGCGACCTCGCTCGTGGTCGGCGACTCGCTCGACGTCGAGGGCTTCTCCCGTGCCGCCGTCGCGACCTCCGCCCTCCTGGTCGCCGGCGGCGTCGTCTCCCTCCTCGGCATCCGCAACCCGGCTCCCGCCGGCCGCTGACGACTGCTCGGGGAGCGTCTCCGACCCCCGTCCGGGGTGCGGCGCTCCGTGTTCACGCGGTGTCCGCCGATCCTTCGACGGAACGTGGATGAAATAGTTGTCGCTACATGGAATACTGATCGACGTCGATGCGCTTGCATACATCGGACGGGGACGCTCTCCCCGCGACGACCGTCACACTCGAGGAGAAACCATGACCGACACCGTCACCATCCCCGGCTACAAGGCCGGCACCTGGGTCATCGACCCCACCCACAGCGAGGTCGCGTTCAGCGTCCGCCACCTGATGATCAGCAAGGTCAAGGGCAAGTTCGAGCGCTTCACCGCCACGTTCACCACCGGCGAGAACCCGCTCGACTCCAAGGTCGAGGCCACCGCCGAGGTCGCCTCCGTCAACACCAACGAGCCCAACCGCGACGGCCACCTCCGCACCGGCGACTTCTTCGAGGCCGAGAAGTACCCGGAGATCCACTTCGTCTCGACCGCCGTCCGCCCGAACGGCGACGACTTCCTCGTCGACGGCGAGCTCACCATCAAGGGCACCACCAAGCCCGTCACCTTCGAGGTGGAGTTCGGCGGCTTCGGCACCGACCCCTACGGCAACTACAAGGCCGGCCTCACCGCCAAGGCCACCATCGACCGCACCGACTTCGGTCTGACCTACAACGCGGCCCTCGAGACCGGTGGCGTGCTCATCGGCGAGAAGGTCACCATCACCCTCGACCTGCAGGCCGCCCACCAGGCGTAGTCCGAGCCGATCGACCGGAGCCGTCCCTCCCCCCGGGGAGCGGACGGCTCCGTCGTTCCCGGAGCCGGTCCGGGATCAGAGGATGCCGAGCTCCGTCAGCTGCTCGGAGATGCCCGCGCCGTCGGGCGCGAAGACCCAGGTCGTGCCGCTGGTCAGGGAGCGGTCCTCGGCCTTGGAGCGGCCTCCCGCGAGCACCGCCTCGCCTGTGGAGAGCTGGCGGATCGCGATCGCCGCGACCTTGTCGGGGTGCTCGTCCGCGAAGTCGGAGTAGATCTCCTCGTCGTGCTGCCCGTCGTCGCCGACCAGCAGCCAGCGCACGTCCGGGAACTCGGCCGCGAGTCGGCGGAGGTTCATCTCCTTGTGCTGCTTGCCGCTGCGGAACCAGCGGTCGTGCGTCGGGCCCCAGTCGGTCAGGAGGAGCGCTCCGGCCGGGTACAGGTGCCGCGACAGGAAGCGGGTGAGCGCCGGGGCGACGTTCCACGCGCCGGTGGAGAGGTAGATGACCGGGGAGCCCTCGTACTGCCGGGCGAAGCGGTCGAGGAAGACCGCCATGCCGGGCGTGGGCATCCGGGCGTGCTCGTCGAGCACGAAGGTGTTCCAGGCGGCGACGAAGGGGCGGGGGAGCGCGGTGACCATCACTGTGTCGTCCACGTCCGACACGACGCCCAGCCGCGCCTCCGGACGCACGATGAAGACGGGCGCCTCGACGGGCTTCGAGCCCGCGGTCGAGAAGGTGATGGTGTGCCAGCCGGGCTCGAGCGTGATCGGGAGGTCCGCGTCGACGACTCCGCCGCGGTCGGCCGTCACCCGGTGGGTCTGCCCGTCGGCCTCGACGGTCACGACGGCCCCGCTCACGAAGACGCTGGTGAAGCTCCGCCAGCCGCGCACGCCCTCGACGGGGCGGACCTCCTCGACCCCGGGAGGGGTCGGCCGCGTGTAGAGGACGCGGGCCAGGACGCGCAGCTGCGTCGTCGAGCCGTAGCCGGTGTAGGGGATGACCCTAGGGACGTAGCCCTTGCGCTTCACGCGCCTCATCCGGAAGGAGTGGAGTCGGTCCTCGAGGCGGGCGGCGCGGTGCATGACCTCCGCCTTGCCTGCGCTCAGGGGCTTGCTCTCGGGCGTCAGCGGCATCCGCCCAGTCTGTCAGACCGGATGCCGGACCGCGGATCGCGCTCTCACGCGATCGTCAGGCTCCGGTGGGCTCGATCAGCTCGGGGCCGTTCGCCGAGACGGAGCCCACGGCTGCACCGACGCCGTGCACCTCGAGCTCCTCGGCCAGCTCGGCCGCGCCCTCGGCGGCCGCACGCAGCAGCTCGCCGTCCCCGGGGGACGCCGGGTCCAGCCAGTCCTCGATCAGCTCCGGCTGCAGCAGCACGGGCATCCGCTCGTGCACCTCGGCGAGCGGCCCGGCGGAGGGGCGGGTGAGGACCGTCGCCGAGAGCAGCCACGGAGAGCCCGGCTGGGCCGAGCGCCACCACTCGTAGAGACCGGCGAACAGGAGGAGCGAGCCCTCGCCCGGCGAGACGTAGACGGGGGCCTTCGCCCCGTCCGCGCCGACCCGCCACTCGTACCAGCCCGAGGCGGGCACGATCGCGCGCCGGGAGGCGTAGGACTCGCGGAACGACGGCTTCTCGGCGACGGACTCGATCCGCGCGTTGAACAGCGGCGGCCCCGCGGACGGGTCGGCGGCGGAGCGGGGCACCAGGCCCCAGCGGGCTCCGGCGAGCCGACGCCGCGGCGGGCTGCCCTCCTCGACCCCCTTCATCGACTCCGCGACGACGGCGATCCGCTGGGTCGGCGCGATGTTCCAGGACGGCTCCGGAAGGTCGGCGCCCGGCTCGTCGATGTCGAAGAGCGCCACCAGGTCGGCGGTGGTCTGCGAGAGGACGAAGCGTCCGCACATGGTTTCTCCCGGGTGTATCGGACCCGCGGAGCCGTCGCCCTTCCGGGGGCGCGAAACACGAGGGACTTTCGATGAGACGACCCCGACCGGCGGTCGCCGTGCGTACGATTGTAGGAACCACGACCGAAGGAGCCCGCCGTGCCTCTTGGAAACCTCGTCGATCGACCGTTCGGTGAATCGTCCCAGGTCCGCAACGAGCCGGTGCAGGTGCGCAGCGCCGCCCGTCTCGCCTCGCTGCTCGACGCGGCGGCCGCCGTCGTCGACGAGGTCGGCTTCGACCGCCTGACCACGGCGATGGTCGCCGAGCGCGCGGGAGCCGCGATCGGCACGGTCTACCGCTACTTCCCGGACCGCATCGCCGTCCTCCAGGCGCTGCGCGAGCGGGCTCTCGAGCGCTTCCGCCGCCGCGTCATCACCGAGATCCGCGACACCCACCCGGGCAACTGGTGGGGCGCGGTCGACTGCGCGATCGACGCCTTCTGCGAGATGCACCGCAACGAGCCGGGCTTCCGCTCCATCCGCTTCGTCGACACGATCCACGCCCCCGAGGTCGCGGGCGAGGCGTTCGAGGCCGGCTTCTTCGCCCGCCGCTTCGCCGAGATCCTCGCGTCCGAGTACGGCCTCCCGGGCGGCGCGCAGCTGTCCTTCCGCCTCGAGGTGACCATCGAGGTCGCGGACGCGCTGCTCACGCGCGCGTTCCTCATCGACCCCAACGGCGACCAGCGCTTCATCGACGAGAGCCGCTCGCTGCTGCGCCACTACATGACCTCGCACTACGGAGCCGTCGAGGAGTCCTGACCGGCTAGGGCTGTCAAGGCCCTAGTCGCTCCCGGAACATCCCGCAACACTTCGCGGTCCGGGTTGGCAGGCGGCTGCTAATGGTGTTTTCCTTGCCGCCTGGCCCCGTTCGGGGCCGCGGGCCGTGCAACGGCCGGACGCGCGGAGCGAGAGCGGGCACAGTCGTGGACCAGGGACAGATCGGCGCGCACACCGCCGGACGGCGGGCGGCCTCGTGATCGAGTTCCGCAACGTCAGCAAGCAGTACCCGGACGGCACGCGGGCGGTCGACGACTTCTCGCTCGTGCTGCCCTCCCGGCAGACGACGGTCTTCGTCGGCTCCTCGGGCTGCGGGAAGACCACGATCCTCCGCATGATCAACCGGATGATCGAGCCGACCTCCGGCACCATCGAGATCGACGGCGAGGACATCTCGTCCCTGCCCGCCGTCGCGCTCCGCCGCCGCATCGGCTACGTGATGCAGAACTCCGGCCTCCTGCCGCACCGCAAGGTCATCGACAACATCGCGACCGTGCCGCGGCTGAACGGGGTCGCCAAGAAGCAGGCGCACGCCCGCGCGCTCGAGCTGATGGACACGGTCGGACTGGACCGTGCGCTCGCCGCCCGGTACCCCAGCCAGCTCTCCGGCGGCCAGCAGCAGCGCGTCGGTGTGGCGCGCGGCCTGGCGGTCGACCCGAACATCCTGCTGATGGACGAGCCGTTCGGCGCGGTCGACCCTCTCGTGCGCGCCGACCTGCAGCGCGAGACCCTGCGACTCCAGGACGAGCTCGACAAGACCGTGGTCTTCGTCACCCACGACATCGACGAGGCGTTCCTCCTCGGCGACCAGGTCGTCATCCTCGAGAAGGGCGGCCGGATCGCGCAGAAGGGCTCGCCCGCCGAGATCCTGGCGAACCCCGCGAGCGAGTTCGTCGCCGGCTTCGTCGGCGCCGACCGCGGCAAGCGCTCGCTCCGGATCGAGGAGCGCGACGGCGCCCGCATCGTGGTCGACGGCGACGGGCGCCCGACCGGAGTGCTGCGCGCGCAGGACGGCCCCGCCGCGTGAACTGGGTCGTCAACAACACGGACGCGATCGTCGCGAACCTGCTGGCGCACCTGGCCCTGTCGGTCCCGCCGATCCTGCTCAGCTTCCTCGTCTCGCTGCCGTTCGGCTGGTTCGCGAACCGCTACCGCTGGAGCCGCGGCACCCTGCTGACAGGGCTCGGCGTGCTCTACGCCATCCCCTCGCTGGCCATGTTCATCCTGCTGCCGGTCCTGCTGGGCATCCCGCTCCGCTCGACCGCCAACGTGATCACGGGCCTCACCCTCTACGGCGTCGCGCTGATGGTCCGCACCACCTCGGACGCACTGGGCGCGGTGTCGGACGACGTCCGCCAGTCGGCGACCGCGATGGGCTACTCCGGCTGGGCGCGCTTCTGGCGGGTCGAGTTCCCGCTGGCCGGTCCGGTCCTGCTCTCGGGCCTGCGCGTGGTCACGGTCAGCACGGTCAGCCTGGTGACGGTCGGCGCGGTGCTCGGGATCCAGAGCCTCGGCCTGCTCTTCACCGACGGCTTCCAGCGCGGCATCACCGGTGAGATCGTCACGGGCATCGTCCTCACGATCGTCCTCGCGCTGGTGCTCGACGGACTGCTGGTGCTGATCGGCCGTCTCCTCATGCCCTGGACGGCTCTGGACCGCACGCGCCGCTCGCGCAGACCGGTCGCGGTCGAGAGGGCGGTGACGTCGTGAACCTCATCGCCGAGGCCTTCGCCTGGATCGCCGACCCCGCGCACTGGACCGGGGTCTACGCGATCCCGACCCGTGTCGCCCAGCACGTCGGCATCAGCCTGCTGGTGCTCGTGATCGCGGCCGCGATCGCGATCCCGATCGGCTACCTGATCGGGCACACCGGGCGCGGCAAGGGCATCGCCGTGCCGGTCGCAGGCGGTCTGCGCGCCCTGCCGACGCTGGGCGTGCTCGTCCTCGCGGCGATGAGCCTGGGGCTCGGCCTCGGCGCTCCGGTGATCGCCCTCGTCGTGCTCGCGATCCCGTCGGTGCTCGCCGGCGCGTACTCCGGGCTCGAGGCGGTCGACCGCCGCACGGTCGACGCGGCGCGCTCGATGGGCATGACCGAGTGGCAGATCCTGACGAAGGTCGAGATCCCGCTGGGGCTGCCGCTGCTGATCGGCGGGCTCCGCTCGGCGGCGCTGCAGATCATCGCGACCGCCACGCTCGCCGACTACATCGGCGCCGGCGGCCTCGGGCAGTACATCTTCCGTGGAGTGAAGTCGGGGGACTACCCGCAGATGCTCGCCGGCTCGATCCTGGTGATCGTGCTGACGCTCCTCAGCGAGGTCCTGTTCGCCCTCCTCCAGCGGCTCGCCGTGCCGCGCGGAGTCGTGCTCGGCCTGGCCGGCACCGCCGGCCGCACAGGTTCCCGCGCCTCGTCGCCCCGACGACGCGCGGTGATGGGAATCCCCATCGAAGAAGGGAAATAGCAATGTTCACAGCACATTTCACGAAGGGCCGTGTCGCGCTCAGCGCACTCGCGGTCGGTGCCGTCGTGGCACTGGCAGGGTGTTCCTCGAGCGATCCGCTCGATGAGGGATCGGGTGCGACTGCGGGCAGCGAGACCATCGTGGTCGGCTCGCAGGACTACTACTCGAACGAGATCCTCGCCGAGATCTACGCGCAGGCGCTGGAGAACGACGGCTTCACCGTCGACCGCCAGCTGCGCATCGGCCAGCGCGAGATCTACCTGCCCGAGATCGAGAGCGGATCCATCGACGTCTTCCCGGAGTACGACGGCAGCCTCCTGCAGGCGCTCGAGCCCGACGCGACGGCCACCACCGCCGACGACGTGTACTCCGCGCTCGGCGACGCGCTGCCCGACGGCCTCCGCGCCCTCGACGCCGCTGAGGCCAGCGACCAGAACTCGTACACCGTCACCCAGGCCTTCGCCGACAAGTGGGACCTGACCGACATCGCGTCGCTCAAGAACGTCACCGACCCGATCGTGGTCGGCGGCAACTCCGAGCTGCAGACGCGCCCCTACGGGCCCGACACCCTGCAGTCGAAGTACGGCATCACGACCACCTTCCAGGCGATCGAGGACAGCGGCGGATCGACCACCGTCGACGCGCTCACCAGCGACCAGATCCAGCTGGCGAACGTCTACACGGCCGACCCGAACATCCAGAAGAACGACCTCGTCGCTCTCGAGGACCCGGACGGACTGTTCGTGGCCGACAACGTCGTGCCGATCGTCTCGAGCAAGATCACGGACGACGCGGCCGAGGTGCTGAACGCGGTCAGCGCGAAGCTCACGGCGGACGACCTCGTCGCCCTCAACTCCGAGAGCGTCAACGAGCAGAAGTCCGCGTCCGCGATCGCGGGCGAGTGGCTGAAGTCGGCGGGTCTCGTCGACTGATCCTCCCCGGATCCACGCCCGGAGGCGCGTCACTCGTCGAGGTGACGCGCCTCCGCTCTGTTCAGGAGCTTCTTCCCGAGGAGCACGAGCAGGGCGAAGACGACGATGACGCCCACGAAGACGTAGCCGGCGCCGTGCAGGCTCTCCGAGAGCTCCCGGTAGCTGCCCGCCGCGGCCGCGCCGACGCCGACGTAGGCGGACGACCAGAGCACGCACGCCGGGATCGTCCAGGCCATGAAGGTCCGATAGCGCATCCCGCTCATCCCCACCGTCAGCGGGATCAGCGAGTGCAGCACCGGCAGGAAGCGCGAGAGGAACACGGCGAACCCGCCGCGCCGCGCGAGGTAGCGCTCGGCCTTCAGCCAGTTCTTCTCGCCGAGCCGGCGTCCCAGGCGCGACGCGCGGATCCGCGGCCCGAACCAGCGGCCGAGGTAGAAGCCGACGGACTCGCCGCAGAGGGCGCCGATGACGACCGTGACGGCCAGCGCCGCGAACTGCAGCGGGCTGGTCACGCCGGTCGCGCTGACGATCACGATCGTGTCGCCGGGGACGACGAGGCCCGCCAGGATCGTGGTCTCGAAGAAGATCGCGAGTCCGGCGAGGAGCGTCCGCCAGACCGGGGGGACGCTGACGACGAAGTCCAGGATCCCGGTGAGGGTGTCGTTCACCGGGCGCCCCCGCCCGCCGGGGACTCGATCGGGGGCTGGGGCCGACGGCGGCTCCGGATGCTCGGCATGGCTCGATCGTAGGGGCGCACGGCTGGGCGGCGGCAGGGCTGCGCCCGGGAGGCCGGTGGACGCCGGGCGGTCAGGGGACGTCGACGAGCGCGGAGGCCGCCGGGCCGGTGCCGTTCGCCGTGACCGCCTGCACCGAGAGGGTGTAGCTGCGGCCCGGGACCAGCTTCGTGAAGGTCTGCGAGCGCTTGGTCGCGGCGACCACGGCGCTCCAGGCTCCGGCTCCGTTCGTGTCCGAACCGTCGCGCGACACCCGGTAGCCGGTGACCGCCGAGCCGCCGGTCCCCGCGGGGGGCGACCACGCGAGCGTCGCCGTGCCGTCCGAGCCCGCCGTGGCGGTGACGGCGGTCGGAGCGCCGGGGAGCCCGGCGGAGACGAGGGTCGCGGTCAGCGTGGTGCTGCTCCCGGGAGTGACGACGCTGTGCGAGGCGGCGCCGCCGTCCGACCAGGACGAGAACCGGTAGGCCGTGCCCGACGCGTCGGTCTGGTCCGGGACCTCCAGCTGGAGGGCCGAGCCCGCCCACGAGACGACGGTCGTGCCTCCGGCGACCTCGGTGCCGTTGACGACGACCGTCCGGCCGGCGGGAGCGGTGGCCAGGGTGACGGACACCTTCTGCGGGGAGAACGTCCGCGTCGCCGTCGTCGACACTCCGCTCGAGTCAGTCGCGGTGACGCTGATCAGGAGGTCGCTGTCCGCGGCGGCGGCGAGGTCCTCCGGGCCGGGGGCGACGAAGGAGAGGTCGTTCCCCGTCAGCGGCCCGAGGAAGGGATGCGTGTGCTGAGCGTGGCGGCGCTGGACGGTCCAGGTGAGCGCCGAGGCGGGCAGGACGCCGTCCTCGGCGTCGGTCGCCGTGGCGCGGAGGCCGTAGCTCCGGCCCGTCACGAACACCCCTCCGTCGGCGGGTGCGGTGATGCTCACCGTCGGGGCACTGTCGCCCGAGGTGATCCTCGTCGTCGCGGGTGCGGAGACGGCTCCCTTCGGATCGCGGACGCGGAGGGACGCGGTCCAGCTGCCGGCGGCGTAACTGTGGGTGAAGGTCGGGCCGGTCGTGATGCGGTCGGGGGTGCCGTCGCCGAACGACCACAGGTAGGTCAGGGCACCGCCCTCCGGGTCGCTGCTGCCCGAGCCGTTCAGCCGCGCGGCGAGAGGAGCCGCGCCGGAGGAGGGGGCGGCGGTGAGGGCCGCGGTCGGAGCGCGGTTCGCCGCGGCGGTGTAGGCGAGGCGCCGGACCTCGCCGCCGTTCGCGTAGCTGGTGTAGAAGAGGTCCTGGGTCCCGCGCGAGGGACCGAAGGCCATGGCGACTGCGCTGCTGCCGCCGAGGCCGGTCACGAGGTCGCCGGCCGCGCCGGTGCGGCCGAGGGTCCGGATCTTCCCGCACACGTAGTCGCCGAAGAGGTACGCGCCGTCGTAGGCGGCCGGCCAGACGCCGCGGGGGACGTAGGCGCCGCCCGTGATCGAGGCGCAGCCGCTGCTGTGCGCGTAGTCGTGGACCGGGTCGGTGAGCCCGGCGGGCGCCGCGGCTCCGCAGTTCGAGGCCGAGCCGGTCTTCGCGCAGTGGCCCTCACGGGTGTTCCAGCCGTAGTCGGCGCCGGCGACGCCCTGGTCGATCTCCTCCCAGGCGTCCTGGCCCACGTCGTTGATGCGGAAGACGGTGCCGGTCGCGTTCGGGTCGAAGGCCATCCGGAACGGATTGCGCAGGCCGCTCGCGAAGGTCTCGCGGCAGCGCAGGCCCTCGGCGGCCGGGGCGAGCCGGCAGGAGGCGGTCCCGGTGCCCAGGTAGGGGTTGCCGGCCGGGACGCCGCCGGTGAGGGTGATCCGGAGGATCTTGCCGTTCAGGATGTTCGGGTCGCGGGCGGCGTCGTTCCGGCCGCCGCAGCCGCTGCCGCCCGGCGAGCCGACTCCGCCGCGGTAGTCGCAGCCGCCGTCGCCGACGCTGACGTAGAGCAGGCCGTCCTTGCCGATGGCGAGGTCGCCGCCGTTGTGGTTGCTCGCGGGGGAGTAGATGCCGTCGAGGAGGACGCGCTCGGAGGCCGGGTCGATGCGGTCGTCGGTGCCGAGCTGGAACGAGGAGACGCGGTTGCGCGGGGCTCCCGCGGGGTTCACCGTGCCGCCGGCGTTGGTCGGGCAGGAGGAGTCGGAGCCCTTCGCGGTGTAGTAGACGACGACGGTGCGCGAGCCCGGTGCCGGGTCGACCGCGAGGCCGAGCACGCCGCGCTCGCCGTTGGCGCAGACCTTCGAGCGCAGGTCGAGGGCCGGGGTGGCGATAAGGCTGCCTCCGCGGATCACCCGGATCGCTCCGGTCTGCGAGGAGACGAGGGTGCGCCCGTCGGTCGTGAAGGCGAGGGCGGTCGGCGCGGGGACGGCCGCCACCCGGGAGTCGGTGAAGCCGGCGGGCACGACGGGAGCGGCGGACGCCGGACCCGCGGGCCCGGCGACGAGCGCGGCGGCCGTGATCGCCAGGACGGTGAGCAGGGCGAGACCGCGGGGGCGGATCCTCGAGCGGGGCATCGGTGACTCCGAGACGGTCGGCGCTGCTGAGCGAGCGGCGGTCTGCGGCGGTGCAGAGGGCGCTGTCGGCGATGACGCGGGGCCAGGATAGGCGCGCGCGGCGGAGGGGCCGTGTCCCCCTTCAGGGTCAACACTGGGGGCTCCGGGCGCGGTGTCCCCGGGCCGCTCACGTCGAGCGGGGCTGCAGTGCGTCGGCCCGCCGGTTCACTCCAGAGCGGGCAGGACCACCGCGCGGACCGCCTCCGAGAACCGGGCGTAGCCGGCCTCGTCGAAGTGCAGGCCGTCGTCGACGAAGAGGGAGGGGTCGACAGAGCCGTCGGAGGTGACGAGCGCGTCGGCGGTGGGGACGAAGGTGACGCGGTCGTCCGTCTCGGCGTAGGCGCTGACCGCGGTGTTGGCGGCGCGGACCTCGGCGCCGACGGAGGCGCGGGCGGGCGTCTCCGCGATCTCGACGTAGAACAGCTCGGCGTCGGGGGCGACCTCCTCCACGCGCTGGAGGTACTCGACGACGGCGCCGGCGGTCTGGGCGCCGGTGCGCGAGCCCTCCTCGCCGCTGATGTCGTTCGCTCCCACGTACACGATCACGGCGCGGGGATCGAAGGGGACGACCATGCGGTCCAGCCACGCGAGGTGATCGGCGACGGTCGTGCCGCCGATCCCGATGTTGTAGGTCTCGAGCGGACGCAGGTCCTCCTTGGAGGTCGTCCAGCGGCCGATCGTGGAGCTGCCCGTGAGGACGATGCTGTGCTGCGGGAACCCGGCGGCGAAGCGCTTCTCGAGACCGGCGACGCGCTCGGCCATGTCGACGGAGGAGGTCGGGCCGGGGTCGGGGGAGCTCGCGGCCGGAGCGCCCGCGCCTCCGCTCCGCGAGGCGAGCGAGAGGGCGATGCCCGCGCCGGCGAGGACCAGCGCGAGCACCAGCAGCGCGACCAGGAGGCGGAGGCGGATGCGGCGGGGGCCGGGGGCGGAGCCGGAGGGCGTCGCTCGAGTCATGGCTCGATCCTCGGGCATCGGCGGGGGCGCGTCGTCCACGAGGAGGCCGTCCGAGGACCCGCGCACCCGGTGGCCGTCTCTCCGTCACCGGATCGCCGTGATCGAATACGCGCAGAACATCACAGAGGATGCACAGCCGTGCGACACTTGCACATCGCCATCGCCATCGTCGCCGCCGGCCGACTTCCGATGGACGATCACGACGAGGACTCATGGCACGCGCACGCATCACCTGGGTGGACACGGCGAAGGGCATCGCGATCATCCTGGTCGCCCTGGCCCACTCCGTGCAGTGGACCACGACGGCCGGGATCGCCCCCGACTCGTGGAACGAGATCAACCTCCTCCTCATCACCTTCCGGATGCCGCTGTTCTTCCTCGCCTCGGGGCTGTTCGCCGGCTCCGTGCTCACCCGGTCGTGGCCGGAGCTCTGGCGTTCGCGGCTGAGCCTGCTGGTCTGGGCCTTCCTGCTCTGGTCCGTGGTGCGGTTCCTCTTCTTCCTGGTGGTGCCCAACCCGGGCGGCACCGACGAGTCCGACCCGCTCGCGCTGCTCCTCCAGCCGGTGATGCCGCACAACGGGCTCTGGTTCCTCTACGCGCTCACGATCTTCTTCGTGGCCGCCAAGCTCGCGCAGGGCCGGATCGACTGGCGGGTGCAGATCGGCATCGCGACCGCGATCGCCGTGGTCTGGTACGCCGTCCGCTCCAGCACCTCCGAGGGCACCGGGAACATCGCCTGGGACGGCATGGCCCGCTACCTGATGTTCTTCCTGCTCGGCCTCTACCTGCGGAACGCGGTGATCGCGTTCGTGGAGCGCCGCGGGATCCTCAGCGGAGTCGGCTTCGGCGTGCTGTTCCTCGTGCTCGCCGGCGTGATCCTCGCCGTCCGCGCCCGCTTCCCGCTGCTGACGATCGGGCTGGTCCTGGTGAGCGTGCTGGCGGTCCTCGCCGGGCTCGTGGTCGCCCGCTTCCTCTCGAACCGGCGCGGCGCGGGCTGGATCACCTTCATCGGCCGCAACACGCTCCCGGTGTACGTGGTGCACGTCCTCTTCGTCTCGCTCGCCACGAGCGCCCTGCTGCTCTTCGACGGAGAGCGCTGGCTCGACGTCATCGGGCCGGTCGTGCCGCTCCTGGTCTGCGGGATCGGCGTCGCGGCAGCACTGGGCTACTGGCGCCTCACCCGCGACCTGCCCGTGCTGAAGTACGGCTTCCAGGCGCCCGCCTGGTTCTCCGGCTCCCGCTCGCGCGTCGACGCCGGCTGACCGCGGGGCGCCCGCCGACGGCGCCTCGGCATCGGCCCCGGGAGTCTCTTGAACGGTTTCCCAGAGCCGATCGCGCGGATGTGCGCCTGGGAATCCGCTGAAGGCCCGTGAGAGGAAGTCTCAGCGCTCCGTCGCCCGCCTGATCGCTCGGCGTCGAGAGGCCGGCGGCGGCTGGTCCGACGGAGGCGAGCCCCGCTCCGCAGTCGCCGCGCGGTGGACTCCCTCGACGTCGAGAGGGACTGTCTCGACGTCGAGCGACCGGTCGGCGGGAGCGCTCGGAGGGGCGTCCGGGGCCACCCCGGAAAGGGTGCCGCCAGGAGCTCGCGGAAGGCCGCACATCCGCCCCAGTACTGGGATCGGAGGCCGTCGGACCCCTTCCGCCGACCTACTCTCGGAGCTGTGAACGAACTCCTGGACCCGCTCCTGCTGTCGAGATGGCAGTTCGGTCTGACGACGATCTACCACTTCCTGTTCGTGCCGCTCACGATCGGCATGGCGCTCACCGTCGCGATCTTCCAGACCTGCTGGGTGCGCACCGGGAAGGTGCACTACCTGCAGCTGACGAAGTTCTTCGGGAAGCTCTTCCTGATCAACTTCGCGATGGGCGTCGTGACCGGGATCGTCCAGGAGTTCCAGTTCGGGATGAACTGGAGCGACTACTCCCGTTTCGTCGGCGACGTCTTCGGGGCCCCGCTGGCGTTCGAGGGCCTGCTCGCCTTCTTCCTCGAGGCCACCTTCATCGGCCTTTGGATCTTCGGCTGGGACAAGCTGCCCGAGAAGCTGCACCTGGCCACCATCTGGCTGACCACGCTGGGCACCACGCTCTCGGCCTACTTCATCATCGCCGCGAACGCGTTCATGCAGAACCCGGTCGGCTTCCGCATCAACGAGACCAAGGGCCGCGCGGAGCTCACCGACATCTGGGCGCTCCTCACCAACAAGGTCGCTCTCGCCGCGTTCCCGCACACGATCTTCGCCTGCTTCATGGTCTCGGCCGCCGTCATCATCAGCGTCGCGGCCTACCACCTCTCCCGGAACCAGCACCTCGAGACCATGCGCCCCGCGCTGAGGTTCGGCGCCTGGATGATGCTCGTCAGCGGCGGCCTGACCCTGTTCACCGGCGACTCGCTGGGCCTCGCGATGGTCGACACGCAGCCGATGAAGATGGCGGCCGCGGAGGCGCTCTACAGGACCTCCACAGGCGTCGACGCCTCCTTCTCCGTCTTCACCTGGGGCACGCCGGACGGCTCGAGCGAGCTGTTCTCGATCCGCATCCCCTACCTGCTCTCCTTCCTCTCGACGCACACCTTCACCGGCACGGTCGAGGGCATCAACGACCTCCAGGCGCAGTACACCCAGGTCTACGGACCCGGCGACTACACGCCGATCATCTGGGTCACCTACTGGTCGTTCCGCTGGATGATGGCGCTCGGCGTCCTGGCCATCGGCGTGGCCGCGGCCGGCCTCTGGTTCACCCGGAAGGGCCGCGAGCCGAAGCAGTGGATGTGGAAGGTCGCGATCTGGGCCGCCCCGCTGCCGCTGATGGCGATGATCGTGGGCTGGGTCTTCACCGAGATGGGCCGCCAGCCGTGGCTCGTGTTCGGACTGCTGAAGACCGCCGACGGAGTCTCGCCCGGAGTGAGCGGCCTCGAGGTTCTGATCTCGCTGCTCGCCTTCACCGCGATCTACGGCACGCTCGCCGTGGTCGAGTTCCGCCTGATCAAGCGGGCCGCGCAGGCCGGCCCCGACGACGCTCCCGAGGTCGACGAGGAGAGCGGTCGCCCGCAGCTCGTCGGCACCGTCTACTAGGAGGCACCCCTCATGGATCTCGCCGTTCTCTGGTTCTGGATCGTCGCGTTCTTCTTCATCGGCTACTTCGTCCTCGACGGGTTCGACTTCGGCGTCGGCATGTCGCTCCCGTTCCTCGGGCGCGACGACACCGACCGCCGCGTGCTGATCAACACGATCGGCCCGGTGTGGGACCTGAACGAGACGTGGGTGATCGTCGCCGGCGCCGCCCTGTTCGCCGCGTTCCCGGAGTGGTACGCCACGCTCTTCAGCGGGTTCTACCTGCCGCTTCTGCTCATCCTGCTCGCGCTGATCGCCCGCGGCGTCTCGTTCGAGTACCGGCACCAGCGTCCGGAGGCGCAGTGGAAGCGGCGCTTCGACACGATGATCGTCGTCGGCTCCGCGGTGCCCGCCTTCCTCTGGGGCGTGGCCTTCGCGAACATCGTGCAGGGCGTCCCGATGGACGCCGACCACAACTTCACCGGCACCGTCCTGGACCTGCTGAACCCCTACGCGCTCCTGGGCGGAGCGACGACCCTCCTGCTCTTCTTCACGCACGGAGTCGTCTTCGTCGCCCTGAAGACGGAGGGGGAGATCCGCGAGCGTGCGCGCCGCCTGGCGACCCGCGCGGGGCTGCTCACCGTGGTCGTCGCCGCGGTCTTCCTGGCCTGGACCAACCTCGGCCAGGGGAGCACCGCCTCCTGGGCGCTCTCGGCGGGCGCGGCCGCGACCCTCGTCGGCGGCTGGCTCGCCATCACGCGGGGCCGGGAGGGACGCGCCTTCGCGCTGCTGGCCGGCACCATCGCGCTCGCCGTGCTCGCCCTCTTCGCGACGCTGTTCCCCGCGGTGATGCCGGCCTCGAACGTCCCCGCCTACGGGCTGACGATCGAGAACGCCTCCAGCACGCCCTATACGCTGACGGTCATGAGTTGGACCGCCCTGGTGTTCGTGCCGCTCATCGTCGGCTACCAGGCCTGGACCTACTGGATCTTCCGCAAGCGCATCAGCCGCGCGCACATCCCGGTCGACGCCCACTGACGTGAAGCCCCTCGATCCTCGCCTGCTCCGCTACGCCCGGGCGGCCCGCGTGTTCCTCCTGCTCGGCGGGGTGCTCGCGCTGGCGAGGACCCTGGCGATCGTCGCCTTCGCGTGGCTCGTGGCGCAGCTGGTGGCCGGTGCGGTCGACGGGAGGACCGCCGACGATCTCGCGCCGCTGCTGGCCGCCCTGCTCGCGGTCGTCGCGGCGCGGGCGGCTCTCGCCTGGGCGACCGAGGTGAACGCGGTGCGCGGAGGAGCAGGAGCGAAGGCGCAGCTGCGGCAGGCGGTCCTCGCCGCACTGGTCGAGCTCGGCCCGGCGGGCCGTTCCGAAGGGGGCTCGGGCGGGGTCGTCGCGCTGCTGGGCGGCGGACTGGACTCCCTCGACGGCTACTTCGCCCGCTACCTCCCGCAGCTGATCGCCACCGCGGTGGCGACGCCGCTCCTGACGCTCGTGGTCTTCCTCGCCGATCCGCTCAGCGCGGTGTTCCTGGTGGTGACCCTGCCGCTCATCCCGGTGTTCATGGTGCTGATCGGCTGGGCGACCCAGGCCGTGCAGGCGCGGCAGTGGGAGCGGCTGCAGGCGCTCGCGTCCGGCTTCGTCGACACCGTCGGCGGCCTCGCAACACTCAAGATCTTCGGGCGGGCCGAGCGGCAGGCGACGCGGATCCGCGCGCTGACCGAGGACTACCGCGTGCACACGATGAAGGTGCTGCGGGTGACCTTCGTCAGCGGCTTCGTGCTGGAGCTCGCCGGCTCGCTCTCGGTCGCACTGGTCGCCGTCTCGATCGGGCTGCGGCTCGTCGACGGCTCGCTGGGGCTGGCCGTCGGGCTGTTCGTCCTGGTGCTGGCGCCGGACGTGTTCCTGCCGGTGCGCCAGGTCGGTGCCGAGTTCCATGCGGCGGCGGACGGGGTGCAGGCGGCGGACCGCGCCTTCGCCGTCCTCGAGCGCGCGGCGGCCCTGCCCGCTCGCGGGAAGGCCCCGGCGGCGACGGGGGCGCTCGAGCTGCGGGGTCTCGCGGTCGACGACGGACGCGGGCGGACGCTCGCTCCTGTCGACGCGGTGCTCCCCGTCGGGTCGATCACCGCGGTGACCGGGCCCAGCGGGTCCGGGAAGTCGACGCTGCTCGCCGCGCTCGCGGGCTTCGTGCCCTTCTCGGGCACGCTGCTGCTCGGCGGGTCGCCGGTCGCGGATCTGCGGTCGACGCTCGCCTGGGCGGGCCAGCGGCCCGACCTGCTCCCGGGGAGCGTCGCCTCCGCCGTCGGGCTCGGAGCACTCTCGCCGGACCCCGAGCGCGTGCGGCGGGCCCTGGCGATCGCCGCGGTCGACGTGGACCCCGAGCGTCGGCTCGACGCCGAGGGGACGGGCCTCTCGGGCGGGCAGAGCGCCCGTGTCGCCGTCGCCCGCGCTGTGCACCGCCTGCTCGAGCGCGGGTGCGCGGTGCTGGCCCTGGACGAGCCGACCGCCGCCCTCGACGAGGAGTCCGAGCGGGCGCTGCTCGCCGGACTCCGGACGCTGGCGGAGAGCGGGACGATCGTCGTCGTCGCCAGCCACCGGCCGGCGACCGTCGCGGCGGCCGACGCCGTGATCGCCCTGGCGCCGGCGGGGGCGGTCGCGAGGTGAACCGCTCCGACGTCCTCCGCGCCGCGATGCCCGGGCCGCGCCGCTTCCTGCCGGGTCTGTCCTTCGGGCTGCTCTCCTCCTCGGCCGTCGTGGCGCTGCTGGCCTGCTCGGCCTGGCTGATCGTCCGCGCGGCCGAGCAGCCGCCGATCCTGTTCCTCTCCATGGCCGTCGTGGGCGTGCGGGCGTTCGCGCTGGCGCGGGCCTTCTTCCGCTACCTCGAGCGGCTGACCGGCCACGACGCCGCCTTCCGCGCGCTCGCGGAGCTCCGGGCGGGCGTCTACGAGCGCCTGGTGCCGGTCGCGCCGGACGGGCTGGGCCGCGTGCGCCGCGGCGACCTGGTCTCCCGGGTGGTGGCGGACGTCGACGCCCAGCAGGACGTGCCGCTGCGCGTCGTGCAGCCGCTGGTCGTCGCGGCGCTGGTCGCTGCGGTCTCCGTGGTCGGCGTCTGGCTGCTCCTGCCGGCGATGGGCGCCGTGCTGCTGGCGCTGCTGGTCCTCGCCTTCGCCGGTGGGGCCCTGGGCGCCGGCCGGCTCTCCGCGCAGGCGGACCGCGAGCTGGCGCCGCTGCGCGGGGAGCTCGCCGAGCGCCTCAACCTGCTGGTCACCCGCCTCGACGTGCTCATCGCCTTCGATGCGGCGGGTGACGCTCTGGCGGACGTGGCACGCGCGGAGGAGTCGCTCGCCCGGGCGGCGCGTCGACGGGCGGCCTCCACCGGACTGGCCGCGGCCGTCCTCGCCCTCTGCTCGGGTGGTGCGGTCTGGGCGGGCCTCGTGCTCGGGATCCCGGTGATCGGCGACCTCGGCGGTCCGGCGCTGGGAGTCGTCGCGCTCGTGCCGCTCGCGGTCTTCGAGGTCGCCGCCGCCGCGCCGCTCGCCGTGCAGGCGGCGCGCACCGCGCTCTCGAGCGCTCAGCGCCTGGCCGATCTGGACGCCGAGGCGGCGTCGCCGGCGCTCGCGACCGACGCGGACGTGGACCCGGATGCCCCGGCTCCCCGGGGCGCCGGCATCGTCCTGCGCGACCTGTCGGTGAGCTGGCCCGGCGCGCACACGCCCGCGCTGCGGGGCGTCTCGCTCGACCTGCGGGAGGGTGCGCGCGTCCTCGTCACCGGCGGCAGCGGGTCCGGGAAGACCACGCTCGCGCACGCTCTGGTGCGCTTCCTCGACCACTCCGGCAGCTACCTCTTGGGCGGAGTCGAGGCGCGCACGCTGCCGCAGGCGGAGGTGCGGAAGCGGGTCGGGCTCGTGGAGCAGCAGCCGTACCTCTTCGACGACACGATCCGGCAGAACCTCCTCTTCGCGCGGCCCGAGGCCGATGGCGCCGTGCTCGAGGCGGTGCTCGAGCGGGTCGGGCTCGGCCCCTGGCTTGCTGCACGCGGCGGGCTCGACGCGCGGGTGGGGGAGCGGGGCTCGCTCGTCTCGGGCGGCCAGGCTCAGCGGATCGCCCTCGCACGCGCACTTCTTGCCGATTTCCGCGTCCTGGTGCTGGACGAGCCGACGGCGTCGGTGGACGCTCCCGTGGCCGACGCCCTGCTCGGGGATCTGCTCCGCGCCGCCGAGGGGCGGACGGTGGTCCTGATCGCGCACCGGGTCGATCCGGGCCTGGAGTTCGACACGCGGATCCGGGTGGCGGACGGCACGGCGGCTCAGGAGCACCGGGCCGCCTGAGCAGGCGTCCGGCTCCGCGGGGCGGTCGGTCCGAGCGGCCGTTCAGCCGTGCTCCGTCGGGACCGAGGCCCGCGCCAGGGAGGCCGCGCGCGCCAGGCGCCCGCCCTCCGCCTCCCAGCGGTCGAGGACCGCGTCCGCCCGGGTCCGCGCCGCACCGCGCAGCCCTGCCAGGAGCGGAGCGACGACGTCGCGGGCCAGCGGGTCGCTCAGCTCGTCCACGCGGGAGTCGCGGACGAAGCCCTCGAGCCGGGTGAGGTCGGAGCCGCGCAGCCACTCGGCTCGGGACTGCAGCAGCACGACGGCCGCCAGCCGCGGCTCGAACACCGCCGGCTCCCACAGCTCGGAGGAGAGGGCGGTCACGTCGTCGTGCTCGAGCGAGCGGAACTTCCTCAGCGCGTCGCGGACGGTGCCGCGGACCGCCCCGACCGAGGCGCCTGTCGAGTCGAGCCCTGATCCCAGGCGCTCGCGCACGTCCTGCGCGCGCCAGACGTCGCCCTCGTACTCCAGGGCCGAGCGGATGAAGTCGCCGGGATCGCTCACCCCTCCATCATGCGTCGCGCGTCAGCCCCGGCTGGCCCAGACGGCCCGTCCGATGCCGTCGTACTCGACGAGGCGGCCGTCGTCCTGCAGCACGAGGCGGTAGGGCGCGACGACGCCGCTCTGGCCGATGCCGAAGGAGATCCTCGGGAACCGCAGCCAGAGGATCCGGGAGTCGGCCACGTCGAGCCGGCCCTCGGAGCTCATCGAGAAGGCGGCACCGGAGGCGGAGGAGGTGTTCGTCGCCCAGTCCGCACCGCTCGGCCCGTAGACGACGAAGTTGCCGTCGCGCTGCATCTCCGCCCGCCACTGCCCGCTCGCCGAGGTCAGCCGCGTGCCCGCGACGACGAGGCCGCTCGGGGAGAGCGAGTCGCGCACGACGAGCGCGGCACTGCTCCAGAGGACGCCGGAGTCGTCCGCGATCCGGAGATCGCCCTCGCGGAGGACCATCGTGGCGCCCGGCTCGCCGGACGTGTCCGAGGCCCACAGGGGCGCGCCGTCCGCGGTGTAGACCACGGCGTTCCCGTCGTCCTGCATCCGGAGGACGTTGCCCCGGCCGCGGGTGCCGCTCGCCCAGAGAGCCCCGCCCTGCCCGTAGACGACGAGGTTGCCGTCCGCCTGCATCACCGCCGTGGTGCCTCCCGGGGTGGCGAGCCGGTTCCCCGCGTAGAGGGTGCTGCCGCGGCGGAGGGTGTCGGTGCGCGGCTCGTCGATCCGGCCGCCGATGCTGCTGGCCCACGCGGCCGAGCCGCTGCGGCGGTAGATGACGAGATTGCCGTCGTCCTGCATCCGCAGCTCGCCGCCGGGGTCGGCCACCGTGCCGCTCGCCCAGACCGGGCGCCCGTCCGCGGCGTACACGACGAGGTTGCCGTCGTCCTGCATCCGCAGGCTGTCGCCGCGCCCCTGCGTGCCCGAGGCCCAGGTGGGACGGCCGCCCGCGGCGTAGACCACGGCGTTGCCGTCGGTCTGCATCACGAGGGAGGAGGCGCCGTCGGGGGACACCAGGCGCTCGCCGCGCGCGAGCTGCTCGCCGGCACGGAGGACCGCGGCGGAGGCGACGGCGGAGGACGCCGAGGGCGGGGCCTCGACCGCGGCGGCGGGCAGCGAGCCCAGCAGGAGCGCGCCCGTGGCGGCGAGCGCCGCGAGGGAGGCGGTCAGGGAGCGGCCGGAGGGGAGGTGCGTCATCGCAGGGGTCCTGTCGGGGAGGGCGGCCGAAGGCGCCGGAGTAGACGCCGCGGGGACCGCCCTCCCACTCCCGCAGCAGCTCCACCGCCCGGCGCTTGGGCGCTCCCGTCATCGAGCCG